>NZ_NIBE01000014.1:0-40337 GCF_002205115.1 Pseudomonas sp. DrBHI1 | reverse complement strand
GACTGTCACCCTGATCAAGACCATCGCAATGGAAGACGGTCTGCGCTTCGCCATCCGTGAAGGCGGTCGTACCGTCGGCGCCGGCGTCGTGGCCAAAATCATCGAGTAATCACTCGATCGGTTGAAAAAACCCCCGCTCAGCGGGGGTTTTTTTTATTGGGTTGACACTAATTTGGGGCGTCTATAGAATCACGCCTCCTTTTAACGGGCGTAGTGCGCCCGATGGGAACAGCCTGGAGTCTGAAATCCAATGCAAAATCAGCAAATCCGTATCAGGTTGAAGGCTTTCGACCATCGCCTGATCGACCAATCCACCCAGGAAATCGTGGAAACCGCGAAACGTACTGGTGCACAAGTGCGTGGTCCAATTCCACTGCCAACCCGCAAAGAGCGTTTCACCGTTCTGATCTCCCCGCACGTCAACAAAGACGCGCGTGATCAGTACGAGATTCGCACTCATAAGCGCGTTCTGGACATCGTCCAGCCAACGGATAAAACCGTTGATGCGCTGATGAAGCTTGATCTCGCGGCAGGCGTGGAAGTGCAGATCAGCCTCGGCTAAGACTTCGGTCTGGTCGTGTAACGCTCTGAAATGGGCGGCCATAGCGGGTGAAAGCCCCGTACACTCATGAGGTTTACAACATGACTATTGGTGTAGTCGGTCGAAAAGCGGGCATGACCCGTATTTTCACCGAAGAAGGTGTCTCCATTCCGGTCACGGTCATCGAGATCGAGCCGAATCGCGTCACCCAGTTCAAAACTGAAGAAACCGATGGCTACCGTGCAGTGCAAGTCACTGTCGGCGAGCGTCGTGCTTCGCGTGTGACTGCCGCTCAGGCAGGCCACTTCGCCAAGGCTAACGTTGCCGCTGGTCGCGGTGTCTGGGAGTTCCGTCTTGAAGAAGGCGATTTCCAGGCTGGCGATCTGATCAAAGCTGAACTCTTCACTGCAGGCCAGCTGGTAGACGTAACCGGTCAGTCCAAAGGTAAAGGCTTCGCCGGTACCATCAAGCGTTGGAACTTCCGTGGTCAGGACAACACCCACGGTAACTCCGTATCGCACCGTGTCCCTGGCTCCATCGGCCAGTGCCAGACTCCTGGTCGTGTATTCAAGGGCAAGAAAATGTCCGGTCACATGGGCGCCGAGCGCGTGACTGTTCAGTCCCTGGAAGTAGTACGCGTAGACGCTGAACGCAACCTGCTGCTGATCAAGGGTGCCGTCCCAGGCGCTACTGGCGGCGACGTGGTCGTGCGTCCGGCTGTCAAGGCTCGCGGTTAAGGGGAAACTGACATGCAACTTAATGTAAATGACGCTCAGGCGATCGAAGTTTCCGAACTGACCTTCGGTGGCGAATTCAACGAGACGCTGGTACACCAAGCAGTCGTGGCCTACATGGCCGGCGGCCGTCAGGGCACCAAGCAGCAGAAGACCCGTTCTGACGTGGCCGGTGGCGGTAAGCGCCCATGGCGTCAGAAAGGTACTGGCCGTGCTCGTGCCGGTACTACCCGTGGTCCGATCTGGCGTGGCGGTGGTGTAACCTTCGCAGCTCGTCCTCAAGATCACTCGCAGAAGCTCAACAAGAAGATGTACCGCGCAGCCCTGCGCTCCATCCTCGCTGAGCTGGTGCGTAGCGACCGTCTGGTCGTGGTTCAGGACTTCGCTGTTGAAGCGCCGAAAACCAAGGATCTGCTGAACAAGCTGAACGGCATGGGTCTGAACGACGTTCTGATCGTTTCCGACGCTGTTGATCAGAACCTGTACCTGGCTGCTCGCAACCTGCCGCACGTCGACGTACGTGACGTTCAAGGTTCCGACCCGGTCAGTCTGATCGCATACGAGAAAGTGTTGATCACTGTCTCGGCCGTGAAGAAATTCGAGGAGCTGCTGGGATGAACCAGGAACGCGTATTCAAAGTCCTCCTTGGCCCGCACGTTTCCGAGAAGGCTACCGTTCTGGCTGAGAAAAAAGGCCAGTTCGTATTCAAGGTTGCTACCGATGCAACCAAGCTGGAAATCAAGAAAGCTGTCGAAGGCCTGTTCAACGTAAAAGTTGAAAACGTGTCGACTGTCAACGTTCTGGGTAAAACCAAGCGTACCGCACGTGGTCTGGGCAAGCGTAATGACTGGAAGAAGGCGATCGTCTCCCTTCAGCCAGGCCAAGATCTCGATTTCAGCAGCAGTGCTGAGTAAGGAAGGGGTGCATCATGGCAATCGTTAAATGCAAACCGACTTCCCCTGGCCGCCGTTTCGTGGTCAAGGTGGTCAACAAGGAGCTGCACAAAGGCGCTCCTCACGCACCGCTGCTCGAGAAGAAATCGAAGTCTGGTGGTCGTAACAACAATGGCCGCATCACCACTCGTCACGTTGGTGGTGGTCATAAGCAGCATTACCGTCTGGTTGACTTCCGTCGCAACGACAAAGATGGCATCCCAGCCACTGTCGAGCGTATCGAATACGACCCGAACCGTACTGCTCACATCGCCCTGCTGTGCTACGCAGACGGCGAGCGTCGCTACATCATCGCCCCTAAAGGCGTGAGCGCTGGCGACCAGCTGATCGCAGGTGCTCTGGCCCCAATCAAGGCCGGTAACTCCCTGCAACTGCGCAACATCCCAGTAGGTAGCACCATTCACGGCATCGAACTGAAGCCGGGTAAAGGTGCTCAGATCGCTCGTTCCGCTGGTGCTTCGGCTCAGCTGATCGCTCGTGAAGGTGTCTACGTGACCCTGCGTCTGCGCTCTGGTGAAATGCGTAAAGTCCTGGCTGAGTGCCGTGCGACCCTGGGCGAAGTCTCGAACTCCGAGCACAGCCTGCGTTCGCTGGGTAAAGCTGGTGCCAAACGCTGGCGCGGCGTTCGCCCAACCGTTCGTGGTGTTGCCATGAACCCGGTTGACCACCCGCATGGTGGTGGTGAAGGTCGTACCTCCGGTGGTCGTCATCCGGTATCGCCATGGGGCTTCCCAACCAAGGGTGCTAAAACCCGTGGTAATAAGCGTACCGACAACATGATCGTCCGTCGTCGCAAGTAACTAGAGGGATACGACAGTGCCACGTTCTCTGAAAAAAGGTCCTTTTATCGATCTTCACCTGTTGAAGAAGGTCGAAGTGGCGGTGGAGAAGAACGATCGCAAGCCAGTTAAAACCTGGTCGCGCCGTTCGATGATCCTGCCACAAATGGTCGGTCTGACCATCGCGGTACACAACGGTCGCCAACACGTCCCAGTTCTCGTGAACGAAGACATGGTCGGCCACAAACTGGGCGAGTTCGCCGGTACCCGCACCTACCGCGGGCACGTGGCTGACAAGAAAGCCAAGCGTTAAGGGGTAAGGAAATGGAAGTAGCCGCTAAGTTGTCGGGCGCTCGCATCTCCGCCCAGAAAGCCCGCTTGGTCGCCGACCAGATCCGCGGGAAGAAGGTGGGCGAAGCGCTCAACCTGTTGGCCTTCAGCAGCAAAAAAGCCGCTGAAATCATGAAGAAAGTCCTCGAGTCGGCCGTTGCCAACGCCGAACACAACGAAGGCGCAGACGTTGATGACCTGAAGGTCTCCACCGTCTTCGTCAACGAAGGGCGTTCGCTGAAGCGCATCATGCCACGTGCCAAAGGCCGTGCTGATCGCATCGTCAAGCGGTCTTGCCATATCACTGTCAAGGTTGCGGACAAGTAACGGAGTCGATCAGATGGGTCAGAAAGTACATCCCACTGGCATTCGCCTGGGAATCGTCAAGGAGCACACCTCCGTCTGGTACGCAGACGGCGCGACTTACGCAGATTACCTGCTGAAGGATCTGCAAACTCGCGAGTACCTCCAGGACAAACTAAAAAGCGCGTCCGTAAGCCGTATCGATATTCATCGTCCGGCTCAAACTGCACGCATCACCATCCACACCGCTCGTCCCGGTATCGTTATCGGCAAGAAAGGTGAAGATGTTGAGAAGCTGCGTCAGGACCTGACCAAGCAGATGGGTGTGCCTGTGCACATCAACATCGAAGAGATCCGCAAGCCGGAACTCGACGCTATGCTGGTTGCTCAGAGCGTTGCCCAGCAGCTGGAGCGCCGCGTTATGTTCCGTCGCGCCATGAAGCGCGCCGTACAGAACGCCATGCGTATTGGTGCCAAGGGCATCAAGATCCAGGTGAGCGGTCGTCTCGGCGGTGCCGAGATCGCACGTACCGAGTGGTATCGCGAAGGTCGTGTGCCTCTGCACACCCTGCGTGCCGATATCGACTACAACACCTACGAAGCTCACACCACCTACGGTGTGATCGGTGTGAAGGTTTGGATCTTCAAAGGCGAAGTAATTGGTGGTCGCCAGGAAGAGCTGAAGCCTCAAGCACCAGCGCCTCGTAAAAAAGCTGCTAAGTAAGGGGTACGCCAAATGTTGCAACCAAAGCGTACAAAATTCCGCAAGCAGATGACCGGCCACAACCGTGGTCTGGCACTGCGCGGTAGCAAGGTCAGCTTCGGCGAGTTCGCTCTGAAAGCTGTCGCCCGCGGTCGTCTCACCGCTCGCCAGATCGAGTCGGCACGTCGTGCCCTGACCCGTCACGTAAAACGTGGCGGTAAGATCTGGATCCGTGTCTTCCCGGACAAGCCGGTTACCAAGAAGCCTCTCGAGGTTCGTATGGGTAAAGGTAAAGGTTCCGTGGAATACTGGGTTGCCCAGATTCAGCCAGGCAAAGTCCTGTACGAGATCGAGGGTGTTTCTGAAGAGCTGGCGCGCGAAGCTTTCGCTCTGGCCGCTGCAAAGCTGCCTCTCGCCACCTCCTTTGTTAAGCGGACGGTGATGTGATGAAAGCGAATGAACTTCGTGAAAAATCCGCACAGCAACTGAATGAGCAACTGCTCGGCTTGCTGCGCGACCAGTTCAATCTGCGCATGCAGAAAGCAACTGGCCAGTTGGGGCAGTCGCACCTGCTCTCGCAAGTTAAGCGTGACATCGCTCGCGTGAAAACTGTGCTCAACCAGCAGGCAGGTAAGTGATCATGGCTGAAGCTGAAAAAACCGTCCGTACGCTGACTGGCCGTGTCGTCAGCGACAAAATGGACAAGACCATCACCGTTCTGATCGAGCGTCGCGTAAAGCACCCGATCTACGGTAAATACGTTAAGCGTTCGACTAAGCTGCACGCGCACGACGAAGCCAACCAGTGCAAGATCGGCGACAAGGTTTCCATCCGTGAAACCCGTCCGCTGGCCAAGACCAAGTCCTGGGCACTGGTTGAAGTCCTCGAACGCGCTGTTGAAGTCTAAGGGCTAAGGGTCGGAGAAATTTTATGATTCAGACTCAATCCATGCTCGATGTGGCCGATAACAGCGGCGCTCGTCGCGTCATGTGCATCAAGGTGCTCGGCGGTTCCCACCGTCGTTACGCCGGTATCGGTGACATCATCAAAGTTACCGTCAAGGAAGCAATTCCTCGCGGTAAGGTCAAGAAAGGCCAGGTGATGACCGCTGTTGTCGTCCGTACCCGTCACGGTGTACGTCGCGCTGACGGTTCCATCATTCGTTTCGACGGCAACGCTGCTGTTCTGCTGAACACCAAGCAAGAGCCGATCGGTACTCGCATCTTCGGGCCAGTGACCCGTGAACTTCGTACCGAGAAGTTCATGAAGATCGTCTCGCTCGCCCCTGAAGTGCTCTAAGGAGATCCGACATGCAAAAGATTCGTCGTGACGACGAGATCATCGTGATCGCCGGCAAAGACAAAGGTAAGCGCGGTAAGGTGCTGAAGGTTCTCGCTGACGACCGTCTGGTCATCGGTGGTGTCAACCTGGTCAAGCGCCACACCAAGCCTAACCCGATGGCGGGCGTCCAGGGCGGTATCGTCGAGAAAGAAGCGCCTCTGCACGCTTCCAACGTTGCCATCTTCAACGGCGAAACCAACAAGGCTGACCGCGTTGGTTTCAAAGTAGAAGACGGTAAAAAAATTCGTGTCTTCAAGTCGACCCAAAAAGCGGTTGATGCTTGAACACTGCTAGGTAGAAGACCATGGCACGACTGAAAGAGATTTACCGGAACGAAATCGCTCCTAAGCTTAAGGAAGAACTTAAGCTGTCGAACGTGATGGAAGTTCCGCGCGTTACCAAAATCACCCTGAACATGGGTCTGGGCGAAGCGATCGGCGACAAGAAAGTCATCGAGCACGCTGTTGCCGACCTGGAAAAGATCACCGGTCAAAAGCCGGTCGTGACTTTCGCTCGTAAATCCATCGCGGGCTTCAAAGTCCGTGAAGGCTGGCCGATCGGTGTCAAGGTGACCCTGCGTCGCGAAAAGATGTACGAGTTCCTGGACCGCCTGCTGGCGATCTCCCTGCCACGGGTTCGCGACTTCCGCGGCCTGAATGCCAAGTCCTTCGACGGTCGTGGCAACTACAGCATGGGCGTGAAAGAGCAGATCATCTTCCCGGAAATCGATTACGACAAGATCGATGCTCTGCGCGGTTTGGACATCACCCTGACCACCACTGCTCGTTCGGACGACGAAGGCCGCGCTCTGCTGCGTGCTTTCAAGTTCCCGTTCCGCAACTGATTGGAGTAGGAAAATGGCCAAGAAGAGCATGAAGAACCGCGAGCTGAAGCGTCAGCTCACGGTAGCCAAGTTCGCTAAGAAGCGTGCTGAGCTGAAAGCGACCATCGTCAACCTGAACGCCTCTCCTGAAGAGCGTTTCGCTGCCGTTGTCGCCCTGCAGAAGCAACCACGTGACGCCAGCGCCTCGCGCCTGCGTAACCGTTGCCGCCTGACCGGTCGTCCGCACGGTGTATACCGTAAGTTCGGTCTGGGCCGTAACAAGCTGCGCGAAGCCGCCATGCGCGGTGACGTGCCAGGTCTGGTCAAGGCCAGCTGGTAATCCCGGTTGGCGTGACGCCGGCGTGAGGGGAGCAATCTTCCGACCGCCGGTGACCTCGCAACGAAACAAGCCCCTATATGGGGCTTGTTTCGTTTCTGCCTTGTGTCTAGAATGACCGGCTCACCTGAGCCTGGGTTTTTTGCCCTGCCTGCTCGGGTGGTTGTGATAGCCGCAAGGCTAATAATTCTTGTATCAGGAGCATCTAGCCCATGAGTATGCAGGACCCGTTAGCGGACATGCTAACTCGCATCCGTAATGCCCAGATGGCTGAAAAGTCTGTCGTAAGCATGCCTTCTTCCACCCTGAAGGTCGCGGTTGCCAAAGTACTGAAAGACGAAGGCTACATCGCCAGCTACGAAGTGACCGGCGAAGCCAAGCCTTCCCTGTCGATCGAGCTGAAGTACTTCGAAGGCCGTCCGGTCATCGAAGAGCTGAAGCGTACCAGCCGTCCTGGTCTGCGCCAGTACAAGGCCGTTACCGAGCTGCCGAAAGTACGTGGCGGCCTGGGCGTGTCTATCGTCTCCACCAACAAAGGTGTGATGACTGACCGCGCTGCGCGCGCTGCCGGTGTCGGCGGCGAAGTTCTGTGCACAGTGTTCTAAGGGGAGATAGGCATGTCTCGCGTCGCTAAGAACCCCGTTAAGCTGCCAGCAGGCGTCGAAGTCAAATTCGCCGGCCAGCAGCTTTCGGTGAAGGGTGCCAAGGGCACTCTCGAACTGAACGTTCACTCGTCTGTTGAAGTTACCGAAGAAGCTGGTGAGCTGCGTTTCGCACCTCGCAACGGTGATCAGCAAGCTCGCGCCATGGCCGGTACCACCCGCGCCCTGGTCAACAACATGGTCCAAGGCGTAAGCCAAGGCTTCGAGCGCAAGCTCCAGCTGGTCGGTGTTGGTTACAAGGCACAGGCCAAGGGCACCGTCCTGAACCTGGCCCTGGGCTTCTCGCACCCAGTGGATTACGAACTGCCAGCCGGTATCACCGCTGAAACCCCAAGCCAGACCGACATCCTGATCAAGGGTATCGACAAGCAGCTGGTGGGTCAGGTGGCCGCTGAAGTCCGCGGTTTCCGTCCGCCAGAGCCTTACAAGGGCAAGGGTGTGCGTTACGCGGACGAAGTAGTCCGTCGTAAAGAAGCCAAGAAGAAGTAGGGCCTAGCAAATGACCGACAAAAAAGTTACTCGACTGCGTCGCGCTCGCAAAGCACGCCTGAAAATGCACGAGCTCGAAGCCGTGCGTCTGTGCGTGTTCCGCTCCTCGCAGCACATCTACGCCCAGGTCATCTCGGCCGACGGCAGCAAGGTTCTGGCAAGCGCCTCGACCTTGGACAAAGAACTGCGTGATGGCGCCACCGGCAACATCGACGCGGCCACTAAGGTTGGCAAGCTGGTAGCTGAGCGTGCGAAAGCCGCCGGTGTATCTCAAGTTGCCTTTGACCGTTCCGGCTTCAAGTACCACGGCCGCGTCAAGGCGCTGGCTGATGCTGCTCGTGAAGGCGGGCTGGAGTTCTAAGTTATGGCAAATAACGATCAAAAGCGCGACGAAGGCTACATCGAGAAGCTGGTTCAAGTTAACCGCGTAGCCAAAACCGTAAAAGGCGGCCGTATCTTCACCTTCACCGCGCTGACCGTGGTGGGTGATGGCAAGGGTCGTGTTGGCTTTGGCCGTGGCAAATCGCGCGAAGTACCTGCCGCGATCCAGAAAGCCATGGAAGCTGCTCGTCGCAACATGATTCAGGTTGACCTGAAGGGCACCACCCTGCAGTACGCCACCAAGGCCGCCCACGGCGCCTCGAAGGTCTACATGCAGCCTGCCTCGGAAGGTACCGGTATCATCGCCGGTGGCGCAATGCGTGCCGTCCTGGAAGTTGCTGGTGTTCAGAACGTCCTGGCCAAGTGCTACGGCTCGACCAACCCGGTGAACGTGGTTCACGCCACCTTCAAGGGTCTGAAAGCCATGCAATCCCCTGAGTCCATTGCTGCCAAGCGCGGCAAGACTGTTGAGGAGATCATCTGATCATGGCAACCGTAAAAGTAACGCTGATCAAGAGCACCGCCGGCCGCCTGCCTAACCACAAACTGTGCGTTAAAGGTCTGGGTCTGCGTCGCATCGGTCACACTGTAGAAGTCCAGGATACTCCCGAGAATCGCGGGATGATCAACAAGGCTTACTACATGCTGAAGGTCGAGGGTTAATCGATGAAACTCAATGATCTGAGTCCAGCGCCGGGTTCCCGTCGCGAGAAGCACCGTCCGGGCCGTGGTATCGGTAGCGGTCTGGGCAAGACCGGTGGCCGTGGTCACAAAGGTCAGACCTCCCGTTCCGGTGGTTCCATCGCTCCAGGCTTCGAAGGCGGTCAACAGCCGCTGCACCGTCGCCTGCCGAAGTTCGGCTTCGTTTCCCTGAAAGCCATGGACCGCGCAGAAGTGCGTCTGTCCGAGCTGGCCAAGGTGGAAGGCGATCTGATCACCGTTCAGTCCCTCAAGGACGCCAACGTGATCGGCCAGCACGTACAGCGCGTGAAAATCATGCTGTCGGGCGAAGTCACTCGCGCAGTCACCCTCAAGGGTATCGCCGTCACCAAAGGTGCACGTGCGGCTATCGAAGCAGCTGGCGGCAAGTTCGAGGAATAAATGGCTAAGCAAGGTGCTCTCTCTTCGCTCGGTAAGGGCGGGATGTCGGAACTCTGGGCTCGTCTGCGCTTTCTGTTCATGGCGATCATCGTCTATCGGATTGGCGCGCACATCCCAGTGCCAGGCATTAACCCGGACCGTCTCGCGGATCTGTTCCGGCAGAATGAGGGGACCATTCTTAGCTTGTTCAACATGTTTTCCGGTGGCGCGCTGGAGCGCATGAGCATCTTTGCACTGGGGATCATGCCGTACATCTCGGCATCGATCATCATGCAGCTCATGACCGCTGTCAGCCCGCAACTGGAGCAGTTGAAGAAGGAAGGTGAAGCTGGCCGTCGCAAGATCAGCCAGTACACCCGCTACGGCACCGTTATCCTGGCGCTGGTCCAAGCCATTGGCATGTCCATTGGCCTGGCCAACCAGGGCGTGGCGTTTTCTGTGGGCCTGGGCTTCCATGTCGTCGCCGTCTCCACCTTCGTGGCGGGCGCGATGTTCATGATGTGGCTCGGCGAGCAGATTACCGAGCGCGGTGTGGGCAACGGTATCTCGATGTTGATCTTCGCGGGTATCGTTGCCGGTCTTCCGAGAGCAATCGGGCAGTCTTTCGAGTCTGCGCGTACAGGCGATATCAACATTTTCGCCCTGGTCGCTATCGGTTTGCTGGCAGTAGCGATTATCGGCTTCGTGGTGTTCATTGAGCGTGGTCAGCGTCGTATCGCCGTTCACTACGCCAAGCGTCAGCAGGGCCGCAAGGTCTTCGCTGCGCAGACCAGCCACCTGCCGCTGAAGGTGAACATGGCGGGCGTAATCCCGGCCATTTTCGCGAGCAGCATCTTGCTGTTCCCGGCTTCGCTGGGTGCCTGGTTCGGTCAGTCCGAAGGTATGGGCTGGCTGCAGGACATCTCGCAGTCGATCGCTCCTGGTCAGCCGTTGAACATTCTGCTGTTTAGTGCAGGGATCATCTTCTTCTGCTTCTTCTACACAGCGTTGATGTTCAACCCGAAAGACGTAGCGGAAAACCTGAAGAAGTCCGGTGCCTTTATTCCGGGTATCCGTCCTGGTGAGCAGTCGGCGCGCTACATTGATGGCGTCCTGACCCGTCTGACCATGTTCGGTGCTCTTTACATGATGGCCGTGTGCCTTCTGCCCCAGTTCCTGGTGGTGGCAGCAAACGTGCCGTTCTACCTTGGCGGGACCTCGTTGCTGATTGTGGTAGTGGTTGTGATGGACTTCATGTCCCAAGTACAATCGCACCTCGTTTCGCACCAGTACGAATCCCTGATGAAGAAAGCCAACCTGAAAGGCTACGGCGGCAGCGGTCTGCTGCGCTGATTTAGCCCCTTAAGGTTCGAGGAGTCGGTAATGAAAGTTCGTGCATCGGTGAAAAAGCTGTGCCGCAACTGCAAGATCATTCGTCGCGAAGGTATCGTGCGCGTGATCTGCAGCGCGGAACCGCGTCACAAGCAGCGCCAAGGCTGAGTGTGATCCGCGCTTCAAACCCAGCAGCTAGTGTGCTGCTGGGTTGATTATTCGTTTCTACAGCGATATTATCTCGCGCCCTATTTCTTGGCTTCCGGGGCGTAGGTAGCTGTCAATTGGAGTCCCACTGAATGGCCCGTATTGCAGGCGTCAACATTCCAGATAACAAGCATACTGTTATCTCGCTGACCTACATCTATGGTGTCGGTCGCACTACCGCGCAGAAAATCTGTGCGGACGCTGGTGTAAACCCAGCCGCTAAGATCAAGGATCTGAGCGACGAGCAAATCGAAACCCTGCGTGGCGAAGTCGCGAAGTTCACCACCGAAGGTGACCTGCGCCGTGACATCAACATGAAGATCAAGCGCTTGATGGACCTGGGTTGCTACCGCGGCCTGCGTCATCGTAAAGGTCTGCCGGTTCGCGGTCAGCGCACCAAGACCAACGCACGCACCCGTAAGGGCCCGCGTAAGCCGATCCGCAAGTAATCGCCCAGGAATATAGACATGGCAAAACCTGCTGCTCGTCCTCGTAAAAAAGTCAAAAAGACAGTGGTTGATGGCATCGCCCACATCCATGCGTCTTTCAACAACACCATCGTGACCATCACCGACCGTCAGGGCAACGCACTGTCCTGGGCTACTTCCGGTGGTTCGGGTTTCCGTGGTTCGCGCAAATCCACCCCGTTCGCAGCCCAGATCGCTGCTGAGCGTGCTGGTCAAGCTGCGCTGGAATATGGTCTGAAGAACCTCGACGTCAACGTCAAGGGTCCAGGTCCAGGTCGTGAATCCGCCGTTCGTGCACTGAACAGCTGCGGCTACAAGATCGCCAGCATCACCGACGTGACGCCAATCCCGCACAACGGGTGCCGTCCGCCGAAGAAGCGTCGCGTGTAATCAGGAGACAGATAAATGGCACGTTACATTGGTCCAAAATGCAAACTGTCTCGCCGTGAAGGCACTGACCTGTTCCTGAAGAGCGGCGTTCGCGCTCTGGAATCGAAGTGCAACATCGAAGCAGCCCCAGGTATCCACGGCCAGCGCCGTGGCCGTCAGTCCGACTACGGTACCCAGCTGCGCGAGAAACAAAAAGTCCGTCGTATCTACGGTGTTCTGGAGCGTCAGTTCCGCGGTTACTACCAAGCTGCTGCCTCGAAAAAAGGCGCAACCGGTGAGAACCTGCTGCAACTGCTCGAGTGCCGTCTGGATAACGTCGTCTACCGTATGGGCTTCGGCTCGACTCGTTCCGAGTCCCGCCAGCTGGTTTCGCACAAAGCGATCAGCGTCAACGGTAAGACTGTGAACATTCCATCCTACCAAGTTCGTCCGGGTGACGTGGTCTCGGTTCGCGAGAAGTCGCTGAACCAGCTGCGCATTGTTCAAGCCCTTGAACTGTGCGCCCAGCGTGGCCGCGTTGAGTGGGTTGATGTGGATGCTGCTAAAAAGTCGGGCGTTTTCAAGAACGTTCCTGCTCGCAGCGACCTGTCCGCCGACATCAACGAAAACCTGATTGTCGAGCTCTACTCCAAGTAAGGGCTAGAAAATAGGTGCATCCATGCAGATTTCGGTAAATGAGTTTCTGACACCCCGTCACATCGACGTGCAGGTTGTCAGTCCAACCCGCGCCAAGATCACGCTCGAGCCTCTCGAGCGTGGCTTCGGCCATACCCTGGGCAACGCGCTGCGCCGCATCCTGTTGTCCTCCATGCCTGGCTGTGCAGTAGTCGAGGCCGAGATCGACGGCGTACTCCATGAGTACTCCGCGATCGAAGGTGTTCAGGAAGACGTCATTGAAATCCTGTTGAACCTGAAAGGCCTGGCTATCAAACTGCACGGTCGTGACGAAGTTACGCTGACCTTGTCGAAAAAGGGTTCGGGGGTGGTTACCGCTGCCGATATTCAGCTGGATCACGATGTCGAGATCGTCAACCCCGATCACGTAATCGCGAACCTGGCGTCCAACGGCGCCCTGAACATGAAGCTCACCGTAGCTCGTGGTCGCGGTTACGAGCCGGCCGACTCCCGTCAGACCGACGAAGACGAAAGCCGCAGCATTGGCCGTCTCCAGCTGGACGCTTCGTTCAGCCCGGTGCGTCGTATCGCCTACGTGGTCGAGAACGCCCGTGTTGAACAGCGTACCAACCTGGACAAGCTGGTCATCGATCTGGAAACCAACGGTACTCTGGATCCTGAAGAGGCTATCCGTCGTGCCGCGACCATCCTGCAACAGCAGCTGGCCGCGTTCGTCGACCTCAAAGGTGACAGCGAGCCGGTTGTGGTCGAGCAGGAAGACGAGATCGATCCGATCCTGCTGCGCCCGGTTGACGACCTGGAACTGACCGTACGTTCGGCCAACTGCCTCAAGGCGGAGAACATCTACTACATCGGCGACCTGATTCAGCGTACCGAAGTAGAGCTGTTGAAGACTCCTAACCTGGGCAAGAAGTCCCTGACTGAAATCAAGGACGTCCTGGCCTCCCGTGGTCTTTCCCTCGGCATGCGCCTCGACAACTGGCCGCCTGCAAGTCTTAAGAAAGACGACAAGGCGACTGCCTGATCGTCGTAATCACCGAACGTAGTGTTTGGTAAGGAATGAATCATGCGTCATCGTAAAAGTGGACGTCACCTGAGCCGTACCAGCTCTCACCGCAAGGCTATGTTCCAGAACATGGCAGTGTCGCTGATCGAGCACGAGCTGATCAAAACCACCCTGCCGAAAGCCAAGGAACTGCGCCGCGTTGCCGAGCCGCTGATCACCCTGGCCAAGGAAGACAGCGTCGCCAACCGTCGTCTGGCCTTCGACCGTACCCGTTCGAAGTCCGCCGTTGGCAAACTGTTCAACGACCTGGGCAAGCGTTACGCCACCCGTCAGGGCGGCTACCTGCGCATCCTGAAGTGCGGTTTCCGCGCTGGCGACAACGCGCCTATGGCGTACGTCGAGCTGGTTGATCGTCCGGTCGGTGGTGCTGTAGAAGCTGCCGAGTAAGACGTTCTGTCTGCTGCAAAGAACCGGGCCTAGGCCCGGTTTTTTGTTGCCTCATGAATTGTTATTTTCTATTGATGTAAGTCAGGTAATGAATTTGTTCTTGTAACATGGGTCGACAATACTCTCTCCAAGCCGATTAGCCGGCCGTTCAAGACCGATCAGGAGAGCCCATGAGCAAGATTCTCACCACCGCAAGCGGCGCGCCCGTAGCCGACAACCAGAATTCCCGTTCCGCAGGCCCTCGCGGCCCGCTGCTGCTCGACGATTTCCACCTGATCGAGAAGCTCGCCCACTTCAACCGCGAGAATATCCCCGAGCGTCGCGTGCACGCCAAGGGCTCCGGCGCCTACGGCACCTTCACCGTCACCCGCGATATTACCGAACTCACCAGTGCCAAACTGTTCGACAGCATCGGCAAGCAGACCGAAACGTTCTTGCGCTTCTCCACCGTGGGCGGTGAACGCGGCTCGGCGGACACCGAGCGCGACCCGCGTGGTTTTGCGGTGAAGTTCTACACCGAGGAAGGCAACTGGGACATTGTTGGCAACAATACGCCGGTGTTCTTCATCCGTGATCCGCTGAAGTTCCCCGACTTCATCCACACCCAGAAGCGCCACCCGCAGACCAATCTGAAGAACGCGCAGATGATGTGGGACTTCTGGTCGCACTCGCCCGAGGCGTTGCATCAGGTCACCATCCTGTTCTCCGACCGCGGCATCCCGGACGGCTACCGCCATATGCACGGTTTCGGCAGCCACACCTACAGCCTGATCAACGCCAAGGGTGAGCGCACTTGGGTCAAGTGGCACTTCAAGACCCAGCAGGGGATCAAGAACCTGGCGCCGGCCGAGGCCGCCCGACTGGCGGGCAGCGACCCGGACTACGCCCAGCGCGACCTGTTCCAGGCCATCGAGCGCGGTGACTTCCCGCGTTGGACCGTGTGCATCCAGGTGATGAGCGAAGCCGAGGCCGCCAGCCGTGACGAGAACCCCTTCGACGTGACCAAGACCTGGTCGCAGAAGGACTACCCGTTGATCGAGGTCGGCGTGCTGGAACTCAACCGCAACCCGCTCAACTACTTCGCCGAAGTCGAGCAGGCGGCGTTCGGTCCCAGCAACATGGTGCCCGGGGTCGGCCTGTCGCCGGACCGCATGCTGCAGGGCCGCGTGTTTGCCTATGCCGATGCTCACCGCTACCGCGTAGGCACCAACCACCAGCACTTGCCGGTCAATGCGCCACGTTGCCCGGTGCACAGCTACCAGCGCGATGGTTCCATGGCCACCGGCGCCTACGGCAGTGCTCCGAACTACGAGCCCAACAGCTACACGGATGCACCGAAACAGTCGCCGCGCCATGCAGAGCCGGCATTGGCCCTGAACGGTTCGGCGCACCGCTACGACCACCGCGAAGACAACGACTACTACAGCCACGCCGGCGCGCTGTTCCGCCTGATGAATGATGAACAGAAGGCGCTGTTGATCGGCAACATCGCCGGCACCATGGCGGGGGTCAGCGAGGACGTTATCCAGCGTCAGTTGCAGTACTTCTTCAAGGCCGACCCGGCTTATGGAGAAGGGATTGCTAAGGCCCTGGGGATGAATCTTGGCTAACTGGAAGTGATAAGAAGAACCGCCCTCATTAGGGCGGTTTTTCAATGAATATCACTACTGTTTAGCCGATTATTTGCTTCTAATTGCGCATTTTTCAGTGACCGCGAGCAAAACCTGGTTCACACTATGTCCCATAGCCGTATTCACAGGGAGAAGCAGGGCGATGCAAGGTCACCCGGACGTAATCAACTACCTCGTCACGTTGCTGAAGGGCGAACTGGCAGCACGCGATCAGTACTTCATTCACTCGCGGATGTACGAAGACTGGGGCCTGACCAAGCTCTACGAACGTATCAACCACGAGATGGAAGAAGAGACGCAGCACGCCGACGCCCTGATGCGCCGTATCCTCATGCTCGAAGGCACCCCAGACATGCGCGCCGATGACCTGGAAGTGGGCAGCACCGTGCCGGAAATGATCGAGGCTGATCTCAAGCTCGAGTACAAGGTCCGCGCCGCGCTGTGCAAGGGTATCGAGCTGTGCGAGCTGCACAAGGACTACATCAGCCGCGACATCCTGCGCGCGCAGTTGGCCGATACCGAAGAAGATCACACCTACTGGCTGGAGAAGCAGCAGGGACTGATCAAGGCCATTGGCCTGGAGAACTACCTGCAGTCGCAGATGTAATTTCTGTAGTGCAGATGCCCCTGTGGGAGCGGGCAAACCCGCTCCCACAGGGTTTTTTTCGGGCCTGAAATCAGGCCCGATCGCGTTCCAGCAGCGGCTTGAGGTAATGTCCGGTATAAGACTGTTTCTTCTCGGCCAGCTCTTCCGGCGTACCGCAGGCAATGATCTGCCCACCCTTGGAGCCACCCTCCGGCCCCAGGTCGACCAGCCAGTCGGCGGTCTTGATCACATCCAGATTGTGCTCGATCACCACCACGGTATTGCCGTGGTCACGCAGGCGGTGCAACACGTCCAGCAACTGCTGGATATCGGCGAAATGAAGACCTGTGGTCGGTTCGTCGAGGATGTACAGGGTCTTGCCGGTGTCCCGCTTGGACAGCTCGCGTGACAGCTTGACCCGCTGCGCCTCGCCACCCGACAGGGTGGTCGCCGATTGCCCCAGCTTGATGTACGACAGGCCGACATCCATCAGCGTTTGCAGCTTGCGCGCCAGGGCCGGGACCGCATCGAAGAACTCGCGGGCATCCTCGATGGTCATTTCCAGTACCTCGTGGATGTTCTTGCCCTTGTACTTGATCTCCAGTGTTTCGCGGTTGTAGCGCTTGCTCTTGCACACATCGCAGGGCACGTAGATGTCCGGCAGGAAGTGCATTTCCACCTTGATCAGGCCGTCACCCTGGCAGGCCTCGCAGCGCCCGCCCTTGACATTGAACGAGAAGCGCCCCGGGCCGTAGCCACGGGAACGCGACTCCGGTACGCCAGCGAACAGCTCGCGGATCGGCGTGAAGATACCGGTGTAGGTCGCCGGGTTGGAACGAGGCGTGCGGCCGATCGGGCTCTGGTCGATATCCACCACCTTGTCCAGGTGCTGCAGGCCATCGACGCTGGCGTGTGGCGCGGCCTCCAGGCTGCTCGCGCCGTTGAGCGCGGTGGCGGCGAGGGGGAACAGGGTGTTGTTGATCAGCGTCGACTTGCCCGAGCCGGACACGCCGGTCACGCAGGTCAGCAGGCCGATCGGCACTTCCAGGTCGACGTTCTGCAGGTTGTTGCCCCGCGCGCCCTTGAGCTTGAGCGACAGCTTCTTGTTGCGTGGGGTGCGCTTGGCCGGGACGACGATCTTCTTGCGCCCGGACAGGTATTTGCCGGTCAGCGAGTCGGGGTGCGCCATGACCTCTTCGGGCGAGCCCTCGGCGACGATCTGGCCGCCATGCACGCCGGCGCCTGGGCCGATATCCACCACGTAGTCAGCCAGGCGGATGGCGTCCTCGTCGTGCTCGACCACAATCACCGTGTTGCCCAGGTCGCGCAGGTGGTTGAGGGTGGCCAGCAGGCGGTCGTTGTCCCGTTGATGAAGACCGATGGACGGTTCATCGAGGATGTACATCACCCCGACCAGGCCGGCGCCGATCTGGCTGGCCAGGCGGATACGCTGGGCTTCGCCGCCGGACAGGGTATCGGCGCTGCGGTCCAGCGTCAGGTAGTCGAGACCAACGTTGACCAGGAACTGCAGGCGCTCGCAGATCTCCTTGAGGATCTTTGCCGCGATCTCGCCACGCCGCCCGGTGAGGGTCAGCTCGCCGAAGTAGTTGCTGGCTTCGCCGATCGGCAGGTTGGTCACCGCCGGCAGGGTCTTCTCGCCGACCCACACATGGCGAGCCTCACGACGCAGGCGGGTGCCGCGGCAGTCGGGGCAGGGCTGGGTGCCGAGGAACTTGGCCAGCTCTTCACGCACGGTGGCCGACTCGGTTTCGCGGTAGCGGCGCTCAAGATTGGGCACGATGCCCTCGAAGGGGTGCGAGCGCTTGACGATGTCGCCACGGTCGTTCAGGTACTTGAAATCGACGCTCTGCTTGCCGCTGCCCTGCAGGATGACCTTCTGGTGCTCGGCCGACAGTTCGCCGAACGGTTCCTCGAGGCTGAAACCGTAGTGCGCGGCGAGTGAGCCAAGCATCTGGAAGTAATAGACGTTGCGCCGATCCCAGCCACGTATCGCGCCTTCGGCCAGGGTCAGCTCGGCGTTGACCAGGCGCTTGGTGTCGAAGAACTGCTTCACCCCCAGGCCGTCACAGGTCGGGCAGGCACCGGCCGGGTTGTTAAAGGAAAACAGCTTGGGCTCCAGCTCGCTGATCGCATGGCCGCACACCGGGCAGGCAAAGCGTGCCGAGAAGATCAGTTCCTCGCCGTCTTCGTCGTCCATCGGCGCGACCAAGGCGATGCCGTCGGCCAGCTTGAGCGCGGTCTCGAACGATTCGGCCAGGCGCTGCTGCAGGTCGGCGCGGACCTTGAAGCGGTCGACCACCACATCGATGCTGTGCTTCTTCTGTTTATCCAGCTTGGGCAATTCGTCGAGTTCGTAGAGCTTGCCGTTGACCCGGGCGCGGACGAAGCCCTGGGCACGCAGTTCGTCAAACACCGCCAGGTGCTCGCCCTTGCGCTCGCGGATCACCGGAGCCAGCAGCATCAGCTTGCTGCCTTCGGGCTTTTCCAGCACCAGGTCGACCATCTGGCTGATCGTTTGCGCCTCCAGCGGGATATCGTGGTCCGGGCAGCGCGGGGTACCGACGCGGGCATAGAGCAGGCGCAGGTAGTCGTAGATCTCGGTGATGGTGCCGACGGTCGAGCGTGGGTTGTGCGAGGTCGACTTCTGCTCGATGGAGATCGCCGGCGACAGGCCTTCGATGGTGTCGACATCGGGCTTTTCCATCATCGACAGGAACTGCCGGGCATAGGCCGACAGCGATTCGACGTAGCGGCGCTGGCCTTCGGCGTACAGGGTGTCGAACGCCAGCGAGGACTTGCCGGATCCGGACAGGCCGGTGATCACGATCAGTTTGTCCCGGGGCAGGGTCAGGTCGATGTTCTTCAGGTTGTGGGTACGTGCCCCACGGATCAGGATCTTGTCCACTACGGCCTCGCTCGGCGGGCATAAACAAAGGAGTATACGGCGCGCTGCCATTACGCGGCAAAGCGTCGCGTATATGCCGCCAAGGCGTCGGACTGATAGAATCGCCGCCGGTTCACACGAGGTTAATCCATGCACGACACCCACAACGAGCGCATGAGTGGCAGCGAAACCCGCGCTGCCAGCGGCCTGGCCCTGGTCTTCGCCTTTCGTATGCTGGGCATGTTCATGGTACTTCCGGTGCTGGCCACCTACGGCATGGACCTGGCCGGCGCCACGCCTGCGCTGATCGGTCTGGCCATCGGTGCCTACGGCCTGACCCAGGCCGTGCTGCAGATTCCGTTCGGAGTGATTTCCGACCGCATCGGCCGCCGCCCGGTGATCTACGTGGGGTTGATCATCTTCGCCCTGGGCAGCGTGCTGGCGGCCCAGGCCGATTCTATCTGGGGCGTGATCGCCGGGCGTATCCTGCAGGGCGCGGGGGCGATTTCCGCGGCAGTGATGGCGTTGCTGTCCGACCTGACCCGCGAGCAGCACCGGACCAAGGCCATGGCCATGATCGGCATGAGCATCGGCCTGTCGTTCGCCGTGGCGATGGTCGTCGGCCCGCTGTTGACTCGCGCCTTTGGCTTGTCAGGATTGTTCCTTGCCACCGCAGGACTTGCCCTGCTCGGCATCGGCCTGATCGCCTTCGTCGTGCCCAGTTCGCACAATGTGTTGACCCATCGTGAGTCCGGTGTCGCCCGTCAGGCCCTCGGCCCGACCCTGCGCAATCCGGACCTTCTGCGCCTGGATATCAGCATCTTCGTGCTGCACGCGATCCTGATGGCCAGCTTCGTGGCGCTGCCCCTGGCGTTCGTCGAGCGCGGCGGGCTGCCCAAGGAACAGCACTGGTGGGTGTACCTCACCGCGTTGCTGGTTTCATTTTTTGCAATGATCCCCTTTATCATCTACGGGGAAAAGAAGCGCAAGATGAAACGCGTGTTGCTCGGCGCGGTCAGTGTCCTGCTGCTGGTGGAGGTGTTCTTCTGGCAGTGGGCTGACAACTTGCGCGGACTGGTGATCGGCACCGTGGTATTCTTTACTGCATTCAACCTGCTGGAGGCATCCTTGCCTTCGCTGGTCAGCAAGGTGTCGCCTGCCGGTGGCAAGGGGACGGCGATGGGGGTTTACTCCACCAGCCAGTTCCTCGGCGCCGCACTGGGAGGCATCCTCGGTGGCTGGTTGTTCCAGCACGGTGGCTTGAGCATGGTGTTCCTGGGATGTGCCGTGTTGTGCGTCCTGTGGCTGCTCACTGCGTTGCGCATGAACGAGCCGCCGTACGTGACCAGCCTGCGCATGCAGCTGACGCCGGAAGCGGTCCGGGAAGCCGGGCTGACCGAGCGCCTGATGGCCGTGCCGGGTGTGACCGACGCCGTGGTGGTGGCAGAAGAAGCCGCCATCTATATCAAACTGGATACGAAAATTTTGGACCGTGCGACCCTCGAGCGTCTGGTGAACCCAGCCTCTGCGGCGTGCGAAGCCTAGGAGAACGTTATGGCCCGTGGGGTTAACAAAGTCATTCTGGTCGGTACCTGCGGTCAGGATCCCGAAGTCCGCTACCTGCCCAACGGTAACGCCGTGACCAACCTGAGCCTGGCCACCAGCGAGCAGTGGACCGACAAGCAGTCGGGCCAGAAGGTCGAGCGTACCGAGTGGCACCGTGTGTCGCTGTTCGGCAAGGTTGCCGAGATTGCCGGCGAGTACCTGCGCAAGGGTTCGCAGTGCTACATCGAAGGCAAGCTCCAGACCCGCGAGTGGGAAAAGGACGGCATCAAGCGCTACACCACCGAGATCATCGTCGACATCAACGGCACCATGCAGCTGCTCGGCGGTCGTCCGCAGGGTCAGCAGGGTGGTGGTGACCAATACAACCAAGGTGGTGGTAACAACTACAACCAAGGTGGCCAGCAGCAGTACAACCAGGCTCCTCGTCAGCAGGCTCCGCGTCCGCAGCAGGCGCCACAGCGCCCGGCGCCGCAACAACCGGCTCCGCAGCCAGCCGCTGACTTCGACAGCTTCGACGACGATATTCCGTTCTGATACTTCCAGGAGGCGCCATGGCTGCCTCCCGCGAAAACGGAGCTGAAACAAGAAACCCGCTTCATACCTGAAGCGGGTTTCTTTTTGTCTGAAGCCGGTGCTCTGACAAGGCGTCAGCCTTCCTCGAGTGCCGTTCTGGCAAATTGGGCGTCCAGTTCCGGCGTTGCTCCGCTGATACCGATGCCGCCGATATGCCTGCCGTTCGCGTCCATGATCGGCAGGTCGCCTTCCAGCAGGGTGAACCCGGGGAGCGAGGCGTAGGGATTGGCCGGCAGCGCGGTGCTGCGCTCGCCGAGCGAGCGGGTCGACAGAGGGAAGCGGGCGGATGTCTCTGCCTTGAGCTGCGCGACCTGGATGCTGCCGCTGCTGGTGCCATCCATGCGGTGGAAGTACTTCAGGTTGCCGTGGTTGTCGACGATGCTGATGACAATGGCAAAGCCTTGGGCGCGGGTGGCACGTTCTGCGGCATCGGCCATGCTCCGTGCTCGCTCGGTTGTGATCTGCTGCGTGGTGGGAGGCGTGTGAACATTGTCTGCCGTCGCCGCTACGGTGGGTTGAAGGAACACCGAAGTGCCAATCAAGAGAGTGGTCAAAAGGTACTTGATGCTCATGCCCGTGAGCCTCGTCCATGTGTGGCCCGTTAACCTAACAGGCACAGGATATTTCGCGACGTAGTACGTTTCCGATAGCGACGTAGTGCTGTTCTTGAATGCCGTCATGTGGCTTGAACTTTGGAACTGACGATGGCTATCGTCACGCTCCTCCCATTCAGGAACCGAGACATGGATGTGCTCATGGGGCTGCTGGCGGCCGTACTCTGGGGAGCCACCGACTTTCTGGTCGGCATGAATGCCCGGGCGGTCGGGGTAAAGCGGGCGGTATTCTTCGGACAGTTGTTGGGCCTGTTATTGATGGGGCTCATCATTGCCGTATCTTCCCAGCAACTCATCAAGATGGTCGCGGCCCCGGCGAGCGTGCTGCTGCTCGCCTGCCTGGCGGCGCTGTGTACCCTGAGCGGCGCGTTGGCTCTTTCGAAGGCGTTCGCGATCGGCAAGACCTCGGTGGTGGCGCCGCTGGTGACTTCCTATGGCGTGTTCACCACGCTGCTCGCCTGGCTGGGCGGCGAGACGCTGGGCACCTGGCAGATCTTCGGGTTGCTGACCTGCTTTCTGGGTGTGGTCCTGGCCAGCCGTGAGGCAAAGGGCGGCAGTGGGCAAGCGCCTGCGGACGGTCGGCTGTCGGTCGGCTTCGCCCTGCTGGCGGCGCTGCTGTATGGCGTCAGCTTCTGGGTTCAGGGCAAGTACGCCCTGCCAGTGCTGGGGCCGGTGAACATGCTGGCGCTGGGCTACGGGGTGGGGGTTCTGTTCCTGCTGCCTGAAGCACTGCGAATGTTTCGAAACCAGGTTACGGTCAGGCTCAAGACCTGGGGGACCTTGTGTGGAGCCAGCCTTTTCAACCTGGGAGGCTTCTCGGCGTTTTCCTGGGGCGCGTTGCATGGCTCGATCGCAGTCGTCACGGTGATCAGTACCTTGTCCGGAGGCATCGCCGCCATTCTCGGCTTCCTGTTCTACCGTGAGCGCCTGTCCCTGCTGCAGATCGTCGGGGTGCTCCTGGTGCTGGCGGGCGCGGTCCTGTTGCATCTGTATGGATAAGGCGGCGATTTGCCTTGCGCCTGATCCAGATCATCGCGCTTTGCAGATTCTTGACTAGGCTTAACAGTTGGCGGTGTCTGTCCACCGTCACCGTGAAGTCCCTGAGGCGCCGGCCAAGTCCCGCGCGCCCGAGAACCTGATCAGGAGTGCACGATGGATCTCAACCGTCGGCAATTCTTCAAGGTCGCCGCCGTCGGCCTTGGAGGCTCGAGCCTTGCGGCGTTGGGCATGGCCCCGACACCCGCGTTCGCCGAGCAGGTGCGCCACTTCAAGCTGGCGCATACCAAAGAAACCCGTAACACCTGCCCTTATTGCTCGGTCGGCTGCGGCCTGATCATGTACAGCCAGGGTGACGCGGGCAAGAACGTCAAACAGAATATCATCCACATCGAGGGCGACGCGGACCATCCGGTCAACCGCGGCACCCTGTGCCCGAAAGGCGCCGGCCTGCTGGACTTTATCCACAGCCCCAGCCGCCTCAAGTACCCCGAGGTGCGCAAGCCGGGCAGCAACGAGTGGACCCGCATCGACTGGGACGAAGCCCTCGACCGCGTCGCCGAGCTGATGAAACAGGACCGCGACGCCAACTTCATCGAGAAGAACGCCCAGGGCCAGACGGTCAACCGCTGGCTCACCACCGGCTTTCTCGCCGCGTCCGCCGCTTCCAGCGAAGCGGGCTACCTGACGCACAAGGTGATCCGTTCGCTGGGCATGCTGGGGTTCGATAACCAGGCGCGTGTCTGACACGGCCCGACGGTGGCAAGTCTTGCCCCGACGTATGGCCGTGGCGCGATGACCAATCACTGGTCTGACATCGCCAACGCAAACCTGGTCCTGGTGATGGGCGGCAACGCCGCTGAAGCGCACCCGTGCGGCTTCAAGTGGGTGACCGAAGCCAAGGCGCACAACAAGGCGCGGCTGATCGTGGTCGACCCGCGATTTACCCGTACCGCCTCGGTGGCTGATTACTACGCGCCGATCCGTACCGGCAGCGACATCGCCTTCATGGGCGGGCTGATCAATTACCTGCTGAGCAACGACAAGATCCAGCACGAGTACGTGCGCAACTACACCGACGTGTCGTTTATCGTCAAAGAGAACTATGGCTTCGAGGACGGGCTGTTCAGCGGCTATGACGCGGCCAAGCGCGTGTACGCCGACAAGTCCGGGTGGGGCTACGAGCTGGGCGAGGACGGCTATGCGAAGGTCGACCCGACGCTGCAGCACCCGCGTTGCGTCTACCAGCTGATGAAGCAGCACTACAGCCGCTACACGCCGGAACTGGCGAGCATGACTTGCGGCATGCCCCAGGACCAGATGATGAAGATCTGGGAAGAGATCGCCACCTGCTCGACACCGGGCAAGACCATGACGATCCTCTATGCCTTGGGCTGGACCCAGCACTCCATCGGCGCGCAGATCATCCGCAGCGCGGCCATGGTGCAGTTGCTGCTGGGCAACGTCGGCATGCCGGGGGGCGGGGTCAACGCCTTGCGTGGGCACTCCAACATCCAGGGCCTGACCGACCTGGGGCTGCTGTCGAACTCGCTGCCGGGCTACCTCACCCTGGCCGGCGACGCCGAGCAGGACTACGCCGCCTACATCGACAAGCGCGCCTCCAAGCCGCTGCGGCCGGGGCAGCTGTCGTACTGGCAGAACTACGGCAAGTTCCACGTCAGCCTGATGAAGGCCTGGTACGGCGCCAACGCCACCGCCGCCAACAACTGGGGCTACGACTGGCTGCCCAAGCTCGACGTGCCGGCCTACGACGTGTTGCGCATGTTCGAGATGATGGGCCAGGGCAAGGTCAACGGCTACATGTGCCAGGGCTTCAACCCCATCGCCGCGCTGCCGGACAAGAACCGCGTCACCGCGGCCCTGGCCAAGCTCAAGTGGCTGGTGGTCATGGACCCGCTGGCCACCGAGACCTCCGAGTTCTGGCGCAACGCCGGCGCGTTCAACGACGTCGACACCGCCAACATCCAGACCGAGGTGATCCGCCTGCCCACCACTTGCTTCGCCGAGGAAGACGGCTCGCTGGTCAACAGCAGCCGCTGGCTGCAGTGGCACTGGAAGGGCGCCGACGGTCCGGGCGAGACCCGCACCGACGTGCACATCATGAGCGAGCTGTTCCTGCGCCTGCGCAAGCGTTACCAGGCCGAAGGCGGCACCTATCCCGACCCGATGCTCAACCTCAGCTGGCCGTACAAGGTCCCGGAAGAGCCTTCGCCCGAAGAGCTGGCCAAGGAGATGAACGGCTGGGCGGTCAGCGACCTCACCGACGCCACCGGCGCCACGCTCAAGGCCGGTCAGCAACTGGCCGGCTTCGCCCAGATGAAGGACGACGGCAGCACCGCGTCGGGCTGCTGGATCTTCGCCGGTTGCTGGACCGAGCAGGGCAACCAGATGGCCCGGCGCGACAACAGCGACCCGTACGGCATGCACCAGGTGCAGAACTGGGCCTGGGCCTGGCCGGCCAACCGGCGGATCCTCTACAACCGTGCCTCCAGCGACCCGCAGGGTAAGCCGTGGGATCCGGAGAAGAAACGCCTGGTGTGGTGGAACGGCAAGGCCTGGACCGGCACCGACGTGCCGGACTTCAAGGTCGACTCGCCGCCGGAAGCGGGGATGAATCCGTTCATCATGAACCCCGAGGGCGTGGCGCGGTTCTTCGCCATCGACAAGATGGCCGAGGGGCCGTTCCCTGAGCACTACGAGCCGTTCGAGACGCCGATCGGTATCAACCCGCTGCATCCGCAGAACAAGAAGGCCACCAGCAACCCGGCCGGACGGATCTTCGATTCGGTGTGGGACACCCTCGGCACCCACGACGAGTTCCCCCATGCGGCGACCACCTACCGGCTGACCGAGCACTTCCACTTCTGGAGCAAGCATTGCCGGCTCAACGCCATTGCCCAGCCCGAGCAGTTCGTCGAGATCGGCGAGGTGCTGGCGAACGAGAAGGGCATCAAGGCCGGCGACCGGGTGCGGGTGTCGAGCAAGCGCGGCTATATCGACGCGGTGGCGGTGGTGACCAAGCGGATCCGTCCGTTGCAGGTCAACAACCAGACCGTGCACCAGATCGGCATCCCGTTGCACTGGGGGTTCACCGGTAGCACGCGGCACGGCTTCCTGACCAACACCCTGGTGCCGTTCCTCGGTGATGGCAACACGCAGACGCCGGAGTCCAAGTCGTTCCTCGTCAAAGTGGAGAAACTCTGATGGCCAGCCAAGACATCATCGCCCGCTCGGCCACCACCACCGTACCGCCCTCGGTACGCCAGCAGCAGGAAGTCGCCAAGCTGATCGACACCACCAAGTGTATCGGCTGCAAGGCCTGCCAGGTGGCGTGCTCGGAGTGGAACGAACTGCGTGACGAGGTCGGCCACAACCACGGCACCTACGACAACCCCCAGGACCTCAGCGCCGAGACCTGGACCCTGATGCGCTTCACCGAGCACGAGCGCGACGACGGCAACCTGGAGTGGCTGATCCGCAAGGACGGCTGCATGCACTGTGCCGAGCCCGGTTGCCTGAAGGCTTGCCCGAGCCCGGGGGCGATCATCAAGCATGCCAACGGTATCGTCGACTTCAACCAGGACCACTGCATCGGTTGCGGCTATTGCATCACCGGCTGCCCGTTCAACATCCCGCGCATCTCGCAGAAGGATCACAAGGCGTACAAGTGCACCCTGTGTTCCGACCGCGTGAGCGTGGGCCTGGAGCCGGCCTGCGTGAAGACCTGCCCGACCGGGGCGATCGTCTTCGGCAGCAAGGAGGAGATGAAGGTGCATGCCGACGAGCGCATCGTCGACCTGAAGTCGCGGGGGTACGAGAACGCCGGGCTGTACGATCCGGATGGCGTCGGCGGCACCCATGTGATGTACGTGCTGCACCACGCCGACACGCCGAGGATCTACGCCGGCCTGCCGGACCAACCGGTGATCAGCCCGTTGGTGGGGCTGTGGAAGGGCTTCAGCAAGCCCCTGGCGCTGCTGGCCATGGGCGCGGCGGTGCTGGCCGGGTTCTTCCACTATGTACGCGTGGGGCCGCAGCGGGTCGAGGAGGACGAACACCCGGCGCCTGTGGATAACACGGTCCACGAGGTCGACCCGGCGGTGCATGTCTATGATCCGAACCGCCCGGGCGGGCAGGGGGAGCAGCGGCCATGAATGACAACAAGCCTATCCTGCGCTACAACGCCAACGAACGGAGCAACCACTGGGTCGTGGCGATCCTGTTCGTGCTGGCCGGCCTTTCGGGGCTGGCGCTGTTCCATCCGGCACTGTTCTGGCTCAGCCACCTGTTTGGCGGCGGGCCGTGGACGCGGATCCTTCACCCGTTCATCGGCGTGGGCATGTTCGTGTTCTTCCTCGGGCTGGTGCTGCGCTTCTGGCGCGCCAACTTCATCACCGCCAACGACCGCCTGTGGCTGCGCCGCATCGACCGGGTGATGCTCAACAAGGAAGAGGGCGTGCCGCCGGTCGGCAAGTACAACGCCGGGCAGAAGCTGCTGTTCTGGACCTTGCTGGCCTGCATGCTGGTGCTGCTGGTCAGCGGCGTGGTGATCTGGCGCGCGTACTTCAGCCATTGGTTCGGCATCGAGGTCATTCGCCTGTCCACGCTGTTGCATGCCCTGGCGGCGTTCGTGCTGATCCTCAGCATCATCGTGCACATCTATGCCGGGATCTGGATCAAGGGTTCGATCGGCGCCATGCTGCATGGCTGGGTGAGCCGCGCCTGGGCGCGCAAGCACCATGAACTGTGGTACCGGGAAGTGACCGGCGACAAGTCGCCACACAACCACGGTGGAAAAGAAGGATGACCGTTTGAGCACGATTCTCGAACCTGGACAGATCGAAGCGTCGGCAGTGATGCCGCCGTTTCTGCACCTGCCCGCCGCCCACCTCTTCGAGGTGCGCGCCACACGGCTTGAGCAACTGGCCGAGGGTAACGCCCTGGGTGATTACCTGCGGTTGATGGCCCGGCTGTGCCGGATTCAGCAGCAGCTTGTGGATAACCCGCCTGCGGGATTACCGGTGGCCGAAGAGCGCCAGCGCCTGTGTATAAGTCATGGTTTGCCGCCCCTGGCGGCCGACAGCCTGGTGCGTGAAGGGCCTTGGTTGGTCTGGTTGCAGGCGTTGCTCGAGCGCTTCGAGACCGCATCCGACGGGCCACTGGCCGAGGCGCTGGATGCGTTGCGTGGCAGCGACGATGCCCAGCGCAAGGGCTGGGCTATCGCCCTGCTCGGTGGCCAGTACGATGCAGTGCCGGCGGCGCTGGTGCCCTTCATTGGCGCCGCGTTGCAGGCGGCGTGGTCCAGCTGGCTGCTGGCCTTGCCTGCGCCTGAGCTCAAGCCTGCGGGCAGCCTGGCCCAGTGCCCAGCCTGTGGATCGCCGGCCATGGCCGGGGTAGTGCGTAACCGTGGCAAGCATAATGGCCTGCGCTACCTGGCCTGCTCGCTGTGTGCCTGCGAATGGCATGTGGTGCGGGTCAAGTGCGTGTACTGCGAGTCGAGCAAGGACCTGCGCTACAGCAACCTCGAGGATGACCGCCACGCGCCGGGCAAGGCGCCGCTGCGCGCCGAGTGCTGCCCGGGGTGCCAGAGCTACCTCAAGCAGTGCTACCTGGAGAACGACGCCGCGGCCGAGCCGCTGGCCGACGACCTGGCGAGCCTGGCGCTGGACATGCGCCTGGACGAGGAGGGTTTCCATCGGCTGGCGCCGAACCTGCTGTTGGCGCCGGGGTAGTGTCTACACTGCAAGACCGAGTCGCCTGATTCGCGGGCAAGCCCGCTCTCACAGGAAGCGTACAGTACCTGTGGGAGCGGGCTTGCCCGCGAAGAGGCCGGAACAGACAACGGATTTGTTTAAGGTAGTACTGATGTCTTCAACCCTCGCCAGCGACACCCCACGCCTGCCTTCCATCGACACCTTGCTGCGCCACCCGGCCTGCGCCCCGCTGATCGACCGACACGGTCGTGACGCCACGCTGGCCACCCTGCGCCAGTTGCTCGACGACCTGCGCGAGCCTGCTCGCCTCGGCCAACTGAGTGCCACCGAACTGACCGCCGAAGTGCTCCTGGGCCGAGCCGGCGAACGCCTGGCCATCCAGCAGCGCAGCCAGGTGCGCCGGGTGTTCAACCTCACCGGCACGGTGCTGCACACCAACCTGGGCCGGGCCTTGCTGCCCGAGGAAGCGATCGACGCCATGCAGACCGCCGCCCGCTATCCGCTGAACCTGGAGTTCGACCTCAACACCGGCAAGCGCGGCGACCGCGACGACCTGATCGAAAGCCTGATCCGCGAGCTGACCGGCGCCGAGGCCGTCACCGTGGTCAACAACAACGCCGCCGCCGTGCTGCTGGCGCTCAACAGCCTGGGCGCGCGCAAGGAAGGGATCATCTCCCGGGGCGAGCTGATCGAGATCGGCGGCGCCTTCCGCATCCCCGACATCATGGCGCGCGCGGGGGTGAAGCTGCACGAGATCGGCACCACCAACCGCACCCACGCCCGCGACTATGAAGCCGCGATCAACCCGCGCACGGGCCTGCTGATGCGCGTGCATTGCAGCAACTACAGCATCCAGGGTTTCACTACCCAGGTGCCTACCGCGGAACTGGCGCGCATCGCTCATGCTCATGAGTTGCCGCTGCTTGAAGACCTGGGCAGCGGCAGCCTGCTCGACCTGACCCGTTGGGGCTTGCCGGCCGAGCCGACCGTGCGCCAGGCGCTGGCCGATGGCGCCGACATCGTCACGTTCAGTGGCGACAAACTGCTCGGCGGGCCGCAGGCGGGGATCATCGTCGGGCGCAAGGCGCTAATCGCGAAGATCAAGAAGAACCCGCTCAAGCGTGCCCTGCGGGTGGACAAGATCACCCTTGCGGCACTCGAAGCCGTGTTGGCGCTGTATCGCAACCCGGACCGTCTGGCCGAGCGTCTACCGAGCCTGCGCCTGCTCACCCGGCCCCAGGCGGAGATCGCCGCCCAGGCCGAGCGCCTGGCGCCTGAACTGGCCGCAAGGCTGGGTACGCAATGGACGGTCAGCGTAGAACCGGCCCTGGGCATGATCGGTAGCGGCAGCCAGCCCGTGGCGCGCCTGCCCAGCGCGGCCTTGTGCCTGCGTCCGCAGGTGTCGAAGAAACTGCGTGGGCGCAGCCTGCATGTGTTGGAGCGGGCGCTGCGCGACTTGCCGGTGGCGGTGCTCGGCCGCATCGATGACGATGCCCTGTGGCTCGACCTGCGCCAGTTGGACGATGAGGCCCAGTGGCTGGCGCAACTGCCGGCGTTGCAGTTGGGGCCGGTGCAGTGATCGTCGGTACCGCCGGCCACATCGACCACGGCAAGACCGCGCTGCTCCAGGCCCTGACCGGCCAAGCCGGCGACACACGCCAGGAGGAGCGTGCCCGGGGCATGACCATCGATCTTGGCTACCGCTATGCCCCGTTGGCCGAAGGCGCGCCGCTGACAGGTTTTATCGATGTGCCTGGCCACGAGCGTTTTATTCACAACATGCTTGCCGGCGCCCATGGCATCGACCTGGTGCTGCTGGTGGTGGCCGCCGACGACGGGGTGATGCCGCAGACTCGTGAGCACCTGTCGATCATCGAACTGCTGGGTATTCCCCAGGCGCTGGTGGTCATCAGCAAATGCGACCGGGTCGAGCCGGCGCGGTTGATCGAAGTCCAGGCCCAGGTCACCGAACTGCTCGCGCCTGGGCCCTATGCCGGGGCCAGGCAATTTCCGGTTTCGAGCCTGTCCGGCGCGGGAATCGACGCCCTGCGCGAGGCCTTGCTGGCGGCCGAGGCGCATGTTCGCCAGCGCAGCGTGCGCGGCGGTTTCCGCCTGGCCGTGGACCGGGCCTTCGCGGTTTCCGGGGCAGGGGTGGTGGTCACTGGCACGGCGCTGGCCGGGCGGGTCAGCGTCGGCGACACCTTGCTGTTGGGCAAGGTAGGCAAACCGGTGCGGGTGCGTGGCCTGCACGCGCAAAACCAGGCGGCATTGGTCGCCGAGGCAGGGCAGCGGGTGGCATTGAATATCAGCGCGGAAAAGCTCTCGGCCGAACAGGTACATCGCGGCGACTGGCTGCTACCTGAGTGGTTGCATGCACCCAGCGTGCGAGTGGATATCGACCTCACCTTGCTGGCCGGAGAAACACGCGTGTTCGAGCACTTCAGCGCGGTGCACGTGCACCTGGGGACCCAGGATGTCACTGCCCGGGTCGCGTTGCTCGAAGGGGAACGGCTCGAGGCTGGCCAGCGCATGTTCGCCCAACTGCTGCTCAATGCACCGTTGCAGGCAGTGCATGGGGATCGTCTGGTTCTGCGCGACCAGCGCGCCCAGCGCACGCTGGGTGGTGGCCGTGTGCTCGATCCATTCGCCCCGAGCCGGCAGCGGCGCAGCGAGGCGCGCTTGCGCCAGTTGCAGGTGTTGCGCAATGCCGACGGCCTCGAGCGGGCGTTGCCGGCCTTGCTGGAGGCAGCCCCGGGCGGGCTCGAGCCCCGGCGTCTGGAGCGTCAGTTCAATCGCCTGCGTGAGACCTGGCAGTTGCCGGATGCGGTGCTGGTGATTGCCACGCGTCAAGGTCAGTTGCTGTTCGATTGCCTACAGTGGCAGGCGCTCAAGCGACAAGTGCTGGAGCGCCTGGCGCAGTTCCATGAACAGGAGCCTGATCAGCTTGGCCCGGACCGTGACCGACTGCGCCGCTTTACCGCATTGCCGTTGGAGCGGCCTGCGTTTGTCAGCCTGTTGGATGAGTTGCTGGGCGAAGGCGCGATCAGCAGCAGTGGCCCGTGGCTGCACCTGCCGGATCACCGGGTCCAGCTGAGCGAGGCGGATACCGCGTTGTGGGCGCGTCTGTTGCCCCGCCTGTTGGCGGGCGAGTTCGATCCGCCCTGGGTGCGGACCCTGGCCGGCGAGGAGGGCTGCGACGAGGCTGACGTGCGCCTGCTGTTGCGCAAGCTTGCCCGGTTGGGCCTGGTGCACCAGGTGGTGCGTGACCTGTTTTACCCGGAGACGACGTTCAAGCGCATGACAGAGCTGCTGTTGCGTCAGGCCGAGACATCGCCGATAGTGCAGGTCGCGGCGTTTCGCGATGGTTTGGCCATCGGTCGCAAGCGCACTGTGCAGATTCTCGAGTATTTCGACCGCGTTGGCTTGACCCGACGAGTTGGCGACCTGCGTCATATCCGCGTCGACAGCGCCCTGGCCCAACCGTAACGCGGGCCCTGATTTCAAGGAAGGCAATCGCGCCCGGTGGCGCGGCCGGGCTTCAAACCCGGTTGGGGACGGCAGCCGTTCCCGGGCAGGTTCGACTCCCGCTGCCTTCCGCCACTTTTCCAGAGGCTGAAACGATCGCGGGGCAAGCCCGCTCCCACGGATTTGTGGGAGCGGGCTTGCCCCGCGATGGCGAACGGACGATCTGCGAGTCAGGCGCGCTCGCCGCACAGGTCCAGCGCGAACCAATGTTCCGCCGCCTGCACGTCCAACCCTGCGCCCAACAGCGCAAACAGCTTGCCCAGCGCCGCCTCGCGGGTCATGCCACCGCCACTGACCAGACCGGTGTCACGCAGACGGCTGCCGGCGGCATAGGTGTCGAATACCACCGAACCTTCCGGACACTGGCTGATGGCAACGATCATCACCCCACCCTGGCGGGCGTCGTGCAGCACGTCGAGCAGTGCCTGGTCGTCGGACGGGCCGGTGCCACTGCCGTAGCACTCCAGCACCAGCCCCTGGATGCCACTGTCGAACAGGCCACGCAGATGTTCGGCGGCAAGGCCAGGGAACACCGGCATGACCGCCAGCTTGACCGGCTGGCGTGGCTGACGGTAGTCCAGGCGGGTCGGCAGCTCAGAAGTGTGTTCGCCCTCGCGATGGCGGGGCAGCACGGTGAAGGCGTCGAACGCCTCGCTGCGCAACTTCGAGGCGCGGCAGCCGTGCAGCAGCTGACCGTGGAAGTACAGCTGCACGCCGTCTTCCAGGCCGTTTTCGAACAGGTTCAGGGCGCCGACGAGGTTGGCCCAGGCATCGCTGTCCGGCGCGCCGGCCGGTAGCATGGAACCGGTCAACAGCACTGGTGCTGGCAGGCCCAGCAACAGGAACGACAGGGCCGCGGCGCTGTAGGCCAGGGTATCGGTGCCATGCAGCACCAGCACGCCGTCGTGGCCATCACGCTCGACCGCCTCGACGATGGCATCGCGCATCGCCAGCCAGTTGGCCTGTTGCATGTTGGCGCTGTCGATCAGTGGGTTCAGCTCACGCAGCGACCAGTGCACCTTTGGCGCGTCGCCGCAGTTGGCGAAGTGGTCACGCATGCGCGCTTCGAAGCCACCGGCCGGCGCGAGGCCTTCGGCAGTCTGCAGCATGCCGATTGTGCCACCGGTGTAAAGGACGAGAAGATTCTTGACTGCACGCATGGGAATTTTCCGTAGCGATGTAGCGAAGGAAGAGGCAGCCGCCCACGGACGGGGCGGCTGGGGCAGGGGAGAATATCAGCGCTGAGCGTGCGCCTGAACGGCGGCTTTGTCAGTGGCTGTTTCAGCCTGCGGATTGGCCGGCCAGGCGGCACGGTCCAGGTCCAGGTCGGTGAACTTGCTGGAGTCGAACACTGGCTGCTTGATACCAGCCTTGCGCTGAGCGTCGTAGTCGCGCATGACGCGCAGGCCGACTTTGAACAGCATGGCCAGGGCGATCAGGTTGACAAATGCCAGGCAGGTCATGGTGATGTCGGCGAAGGCGAACACGGTCGACAGGTCCTGCGTCGAACCCCACACCACCAGCGCCAGTACCAGGCCGCGGAAAGTCATCAGCACGGAGCGGTTGCGGCTGAGGAACTGCAGGCTGTTTTCGCCCAGGTAGTAGTTGTAGAGAATGCAGGTGAAGACGAACAGCGACAGCGCAACGCTGACGAAGATGCGGCCCCAGTCACCGACCACGGCGGCCAGCGAGTTCTGGGTCAGGACGATGCCGTCACCTTCGAAGCCCGGGGTGTAGAAGCCCGACAGCAGGATCAGCAGCGCGGTGCAGGTGCAGATCACGAAGGTGTCGAGGAACACGCTGAAGGCCTGGACTACGCCTTGGGCGCCCGGGTGCTTCACGGCGGCCACGGCGGCGACGTTCGGCGCGCTGCCCAGGCCTGCTTCGTTGGCGAACACGCCACGCTTCACGCCCATGACGATGGCGCTGCCGAGCAGGCCAGCGAACGCAGGGTCGAGGCCGAAGGCGCTCTTGAAGATGGTTTCCAGCATGGCCGGGACGTGTTCGATCTGGGTGCCGATCACGTACAGGGTCACGCCGATGTAGGCCAGGGTCTTGACCGGTACCAGCAGGTCGGACACTGCGGCGATGCGCTTGATACCGCCGATGAAGGTCAGGGCCAGCAGGGCTGCCAAGACGATACCGGTGTGTTTCGGATCGAAGGCAAAGGCGTTCTGCAGCGAGTGGGTCACGGTGTACGACTGCAGGCCGATGAAGGCGAAGCCGTAGGTGACCAGCAGCAGGATCGAGAACACGATCGCCATGCTTTTCAGCTTCAGGCCGTGCTGGATGTAGTACGCCGGGCCGCCGCGGTACAGGCCATCGCCATCGGCGCGCTTGTAGACCTGGGCCAGGGTGCATTCGAAGAAGCTGCTGGACATGCCCACCAGCGCGGTGACCCACATCCAGAACACGGCGCCCGGGCCACCGAGGGTCACGGCGATACCGACACCGGCGATGTTACCGGCGCCGACGCGACCGGCCAGGCTCAGCATCAAGGCCTGGAACGAGCTCAGTTGGCCTGCCTGGCCGCGAAGGGATTCCTTGAAGACACCGAACATGTGGCCGAAATGGCGGAACTGGACGAACCGCGAGCGGATGGTGAAGTAACCGCCGAGTCCGACGATCAGCACGATGAGCAGTTTCCCCGAGAGGAAATCGTTGAGTGCTTCGAGCATTGGAAAATGACCTCGATTCTTATTCTTCGCGTGGAAAGACCAGCGGGCGGCAGGCGCACCGCTTTTCATTGGGGGCGCATGGTTGGCTATGACAACTGTGGTTACAATTTCGCGGGTTGCTCCGTTTTGGTGCGACTTGATGCTAGAATGGCGTCACTCGCATCATCCGGACCTGCGCATCATGGGCGATCATTTCGCTATCAACCTCAAATTGGCCTGTAGCCACTACCGCTCTATCTCCGAGGTTTGCCGGCAGCTGTCGATCAATCGCGCGCAGTTCAACAAGTACCTGAGCGGTCAGAGCCGTCCGACGGCTTACAACCTCAAACGCATCGGCGATTTCTTCGGGGTCGAGGATTACGAGCTGGGTCTGCCGGCCGAACAGTTCGCCCGCTTGATCGGCGCACGCACCCAGGAACAGCGTGTCGGTCCTCAGGACGACCCGATCAGCGAACTGTTCAGGCCGCTGCATAAAGAAGCCGGCAACCTGTCGCGCTATTGCGGCTACTACTTCGAATATTCCAACTGCATGTCGGTGCCAGGCTCGATCCTGGTGTCGCTGGTGCATCTGTGGGAGGAGCGCGGCAGCTTTTTGTTCGAGCGCCAGGAACGCCAGGAGCGCAGCAGCGGCCTCGACCAGCACGCCGAGGTGCGTTGCCGCTACCTCGGCGCGGCGTTCCAGCTGCAGGACCGGATGTTCCTGATCGACTACGAGTCGCTGACCTTCAACGAGATGAGCCAGACGATTCTCATCCCCAGCTTCAAGAGCCGCATCAGCCGCCTGAACGGCCTCAAGACCGGGGTTTCCAGCGGTGACCGGCGCAATCCGGCGTGCACCCGGGTGGTGTGGGAATACCTGGGCGAGGAGATCAACCGCATCAACGCCTACCGGCAGATCAAGCTGTACCGCCCGGACGATCCGCGCATCGATGACGACATACGTGATCGGCTGAGCGCGGGGATGGTCAGCAACGGGTTGTTCGAGATCGAGTGAGCCATCATTGGCCGCGCATTGGGAGCGGGCGCCGCAGGACTAGTCGAGAATGAACGCCGCCACCGCATCGGCCACCTGGTCCGCGACCTCCGGCCGGGCGCGCAGGTGCGCGGCGATGCCGTGGTCGCAGTCGGTGAGCATCAGGCACTCCACATGGGGCGCCGGCACCGAGCGCAGCAACGCGTGGGTGACCTCCTCGGGAATCGGGCTGTAGCGCTCGACGCCCGCCAGCCGCCGGGTACCGGCCGAGGTGCCGGGCCCCTGGCCGTGGACCCTGGAGTTGAGCCCGTCGTATTCGCCGATCACCAGCAGCACGCGGCCCTGGAACTGGCGCAGGAAGGCGTAGCTGTCGCAGTCGAGGAAGGCATAAGGCTTGCGGATGGCCTCGCTGAAGGCCGGCCCGAAGGGCGCGGCATGGGCCGCGTCGGGGTAGACCGCCGGGCAGATCAGCACCAGCTTGCGCACGCTGGGGCGCTGGGCGGCCAGCTTCAGGGCTATGGACGCGCCCAGGCTGTGGCCGACCAGGGTGTCGCTGCGCGTGTCCAGATGCCGGTGAAAGCGCAAGGCCTCCTGCAGGTTGATGTCCAACGAGGCGTCCTTGGCCCCTGGTTCGCTGGCCAGGCTGTGGCCGGACAGGTTGCCGGTCAACGAGCCGATGCCCTGCTGCTGGAGGCGGTAGAGCAACGGGTTGAGGCGGGTGAAGTCGGAGCGTGCGCCGCCGACCACGAATACCGTGGGGGCACGCTCGGCGTCTGGCAGCAGCAGGCGTGCCTGCTGGCGATAGTCGGCAAAATCCTCGTCAATGAACCGCTCCGGGCCGGGCGCGGGCTCGTCGAATTGCCATCTGGCGCGCTGTGCAGTGTTCAGTTCGGCATCCATGTTGATCTCCTTGAACAGGCCTGGCGCAGTATAAGTAGCTGTCGGCAAAGGCGGAATACCGCCCCGACCGGTGCCAATCGCCACGCGGCGCGCGCCAGGCCTTGCCTGGGTTGGACTTCCCCTGTCGGAAACAGCAAAATGAACCCCTTTCCTCCATCGACCAGACCGGACCTGTTGACTCTATGCGTATGCGCCTGATGCTGTTGGGTGGTGGCAATGCCCTCGGGCAAGCGCTGATTCGTCTTGGGGCCGAGGAAGATATCGCCTTCCTGGCGCCTCGCCCGCCGGAAAACGGCTGGGATCCGGCCAGCCTGACCCTGCTGCTCGACGAGCAACGTCCGCACGCCGTGGTCAACCTGGCCTATTATTTCGACTGGTTCCAGGCCGAGTCCGTCAGCGAGCAACGCCTGGCCCAGCAGGAGCGGGCGGTGGAGCGGCTCGCCGAGCTGTGCCAGCACCACGAGATGATCCTTGTGCAACCGTCCAGCTACCGTGTGTTCGATGGCTCGCGCGCCACTGCCTACAGCGAGAAGGACGAGCCGGTGCCACTCGGCCTGCGCGGCCAGGCGCTCTGGCGCATCGAGCAGAGCGTGCGCGCCACCTGCCCGCAGCATGTGCTGCTGCGCTTCGGCTGGCTGCTGGACGAAAGCATCGACGGCGCGCTCGGGCGCTTCCTGACCCGCGCCGAACAGCCCCAGGAATTGCTGCTGGCCGATGACCGCCGCGGCAACCCGACGCCGGTGGACGACGCCGCGCGGGTGATCCTCTCGGTGCTCAAGCAGCTCGATTGCCAGGCGCCGCTGTGGGGCACCTACCACTATGCTGGCAACGAGGCTACCACGCCGCTGGTGCTCGGCCAGGCGATCCTCACCGAGGCCACCCAGTGGCGCAAGCTGGCCGTTCAGGCGCCGACCGCCCAGGCCCACGCCGCCCGCCCGGATGCCAGCGAGGAGCCACAGCACGCGGTGCTGGCCTGCAAGAAGATCCTTCACACTTTCGGCATCAAGCCCCGCGCCTGGCGCGCCGGCTTGCCGCCCCTACTGGACCGATTCTACCGACATGGCTGACGCCCCCATCCTGATCACCGGCGGTGCCGGCTTCATTGGCTCCCACCTGTGCGATGCGTTGCTGGAGAAAGGCTACGCGGTGCGTATCCTCGACGACCTGTCGACCGGCAAGCGCAGCAACCTGCAGCTCGGCCATCCGCGTCTTGAACTGCTCGAAGGCGATGTCGCCGACGCCGCCCTGGTGGCCCGTGCCGCCACTGGTTGCCAGGCGGTAGTGCACCTGGCTGCGGTAGCCTCGGTGCAGGCCTCGGTGGAAAATCCGGTGAAGACCCACCAGAGCAACTTCATCGGCACGCTCAATGTCTGCGAGGCGATGCGCCTGAATGGCATCCGTCGCGTGCTGTTCGCCTCCAGCGCGGCGGTGTACGGCAACAATGGCGAAGGCCAGTCGATTGCCGAGGACACGCCCAAGGCACCGTTGACTCCCTATGCGGTGGACAAGCTGGCCAGCGAGCAGTACCTGGACTTCTACCGCCGCCAGCATGGGCTGGAGCCGGTGGTGTTCCGCTTCTTCAATATCTTCGGGCCGCGCCAGGATCCTTCCTCGCCGTATTCGGGGGTGATCAGCATCTTCTGCGAGCGCGCCATCCAGGGTACGCCGATCACCGTGTTCGGTGATGGCGAGCAGACCCGCGACTTCCTGTTCGTCGGCGATCTGGTCCAGGTGATGGTGCAGGCACTTGAACAGCCGGTGGTGGAAGAGGGCGCGGTGAATATCGGCCTGAACCAGGCGACTTCGCTGAACCAGTTGCTCAAGGCACTGGAGCAGGTGGTGGGCGGTTTGCCGGCGGTCAGCTACGGTCAGGCCCGCTCGGGCGATATCCGCCATTCGCGGGCAGACAATTCGCGCTTGCTGGCGCGTTTCGCGTTCCCTGAGCCGACGCCGTTCGTCGAGGGGCTGGCGCGGTTGCTCGGCAAGGTCTGAATCCCCATCGCGGGGCAAGCCCACTCCCACGTCGCCATGGGGGCTGGTGGGAGCGGGCTTGCCCCGCGATGGCATCACGAATGCCGGACCACCCGCCGCCGGCAATCCTCCGGCCGCACCTCCCGCCCATCCCGGGCCCGCACCTGCAGCGTCTCCAGGCCTTGGCCACGATCATCCACCACCTGCGAGCGTGATTCCCCCGCCGTGAACAGGTAGCGCTCCCCCCACTGGCGCAAGCCGATCACGATCGGAAACACCGAGCGCCCCCGTTCGGTCAGCACATATTCCTTGTAGGCACTGCCATCCGAGGCCGGCTGCTGCACCAGCAGTTCCGCCTCCACCAGCAGCTTCAAGCGCGAGGCGAGGATGTTCTTCGCCAGCCCCAGGTTCTTCTGCAATTCGCTGAAGCGGCGCAGGCCGTCAAAGGCATCGCGCAGGATCAACAGCGCCCAACGGTCGCCGATCACCTCCAGGGCGCGGGCCACGGGGCATTGCTGGTTGTTCTCGTCGAGCATGGCGCGATCCTTGGGTGTCTATCTGGTTGCATAATAAAACCACTTTTGTTAAGAAGCTAGTTATGTGGTTTTAAATTGAAACTAGAATTGAAAGGGAGTCTTCGATGTCGACGCTCACCCGTGGATTGACGTTGTTGCTGGCAGCCGCCTGCGCACTGGCCGTGGCCACGGTGTATCTCGCCCAGCCGCTGCTGGAGTCGATGGCGGCGAGCCTTGGGGTGAGCAGCGCCCGCGCCGGCCTGGTAGTGGGAATGACCCAGGCTGGCTATGCCTTGGGGCTGCTGATGATCGTGCCACTGGGGGACCTGGTCGATCGCAAGCGGCTGATCCTCGGCCAGTTGCTGGTCTCGTCCGGTGCCTTGCTGGCGGTAGCCTTTGCCGTGGACTGGGCCTTGCTGCTGGTCGCAATGGCCCTGATCGGCCTGGCCGCGGTGGTGGTGCAAGTGATGGTGGCGCATGCCGCCACGCTCGCCACGCCCGCCGAACAAGGGCAGGTAGTGGGCACGGTGACCAGCGGCGTGGTACTGGGCATCCTCTCGGCGCGCCTGGTATCAGGCGCGGTAGCCGACCTGCTCGGCTGGCAGGGTGTGTATGGCCTGGCGGCGGTGCTTGCGCTGGCAATGGCGGGGCTGCTCGCCTGGCGCTTGCCTGTCGCCAGGCCGCAGGGGCAGAGGCAGCGCTATCGGGCGTTGCTGGCATCGGTGCTGCGGCTGTATCGACATGACCGTCTGCTGCGTGAGCGCGGTGTGTTCGCGGTGCTGGTGTTCGCGGCGTTCAGCGTGCTGTGGAGTGCGATGGTGCTGCCCTTGAGCGCCGCGCCACTGGCACTGGATCACACGCAAGTCGGGCTGTTCGGTCTGGCCGGCGTGGCGGGGGCACTGGCGGCATCGCGTGCCGGGCGTCTGGCGGATCACGGACATGGACGGCGGGTGACTGGCTGGGCATTGGGTCTGCTGACCCTGTCGTGGCTGCCCATCGCCTACCTTGAGCAATCATTGCTGGCGCTGGTAGTCGGGATTCTGATGCTGGACCTGGCCGTGCAGGCGGTGCACGTGACTAACCAGAGCCTGCTGCTGGCGGGGCGCGGCGAGATGGCCAGCCGGCTGATCGGCGCCTACATGTGCTGCTATTCGCTCGGCAGCGGGGTAGGGGCGGTCGTGGCGACCTGGGTTTACGGACAGTGGGGCTGGGTGGCGGTGTGCGGGGT
>NZ_NIBE01000113.1:0-1576 GCF_002205115.1 Pseudomonas sp. DrBHI1 | reverse complement strand
ACGACTGATGAATCAGGAGAATGACATGACTGCTCGATTTCCTCGACCCCACAAGGGCCGAAATTAGAGTAGGAAAAATAGATCTGTCCCTTTTTCCCTCTAATCTCGGCCTACCTACATGACAGCTAGACCCCTTCGCTGCCAGGATCTGGAATTAGAGTAGGGAAAATAAAGCTGTCCCCTTTTCCCCCGCTGCACCCACTTCCAATCTGACTCATAAAAGGCAATGGACACCAATGCCTCGCAAATACACTTAACCTCAGTCGAGGCAAAGGCTTCCTCAGCAGCTTGCTTACTCATGCGCTGGGAGTCCTGATAGCTCATCATTGCTTTTCTCCAACAAGAATGTTGACTTTGCGATCGGCCATGCCAGCCTGTTGCAAGGCCTTTTGCATATCTGGATGCATGCGAAAAAAGGGGACAGATTTATTTCCCCCACCCTAATCTCGGCCTACCTACATGACAGCTAGATCCCTTCGCTGCCAGGAGCTGGAATTAGAGTAGGAAAAATAAATCTGTCCCCTTTTCCGTTAGTATTCCCTCCCAGTGATTAGATCCACATCCTTAAGTACACCACTGCAAAAATGGGATATGCAAAAAGGAGACAGATTTATTTCCCCTACTCTAATCTCGGCCCACCTACATGACAGCTAGCCCCCTTCGCTGCCAGGAGCCGGAATTAGAGTAGGAAAAATAAATCTGTCCCCTTTTCCGCTTTTCGGCTTCCTCACGCTCAGGCTTCCTAGCCCTCAAGGTGGTTAGAACAAATTCGACAAACTCGTCGAACCGTTCCTCCTCATTTGGCCAGTTGATTACAACTACAGCTGCCAGAATGTCAGGCAAACCCCATACTCATCGAGAAGATCATCAGCGATCTCAAACTGGAAAACCTTCTCTGGAAAGCAGTCTGACAACGCGCGCTTCCAATACCTAGCGATCTGCTCGGCAAATAAATGACAAAGACGATAATCCTCCTCCGACAGCCCAACCTTAAATACGGGTCGATTCGGCGAATCCTCCCACTTTGAAAAGAACTGATTTATTGAGAAAATGTTTCTGTACCGCTCAACATCTTTACGCGATGTGCTTTGCTCCAACGCACCAGCTTCAGTCTCGACCAGCCCCTTTAAACATTTTTTTTGCGAATCGTATTGCTGTGCATTAGGCAGCCAAAAAACATGACCATCAACCTCAACAAAATCGGGAGAAAGCAAACCCAGAACAGAAATCGCCTGTTCCAATGAAACCAAGTTCCCTACATATGAAAAAAACTCTCCAACGCCAATATCTGAAGCAAATAGATTCAACGAATCTTTAGAAATACAACCTTGATAAGCTTTCATCAATTCAACCCTAAACAAAAAAGGGGACAGATTTATTTCCCCTACTCTAATCTCGGCCTACCTACATGACAGCTAGATCCCTTCGCCGCCAGGAGCTGGAATTAGAGTAGGGAAAATAGATCTGTCCCCTTTTTCTGCCATTCTTCTTTAAATTAGATTAGAAAAAGTAGACCTGCCCCCCTTTTCGTTTTTAGCAGACACCTAATCATTTCAGCTCCACCAATAATTTCTTG
>NZ_NIBE01000112.1:0-320 GCF_002205115.1 Pseudomonas sp. DrBHI1 | reverse complement strand
AAAGACAAAACCCCTACCTGCTCGCGCAGATAGGGGTTTTGCGAAATGAATCTTGACGATGACCTACTCTCACATGGGGAAGCCCCACACTACCATCGGCGATGCATCGTTTCACTGCTGAGTTCGGGATGGGATCAGGTGGTTCCAATGCTCTATGGTCGTCAAGAAATTCTGTTGCCAGAATGTCTTAGGAACACTCTTGGCTAATTCGGATATGTGAATTTGTGGTCTTACGAACTTTCGGGTCTTTCGTCTTCACCACCACAATCTGCGTAGCAGATTGCTTGGGTGTTATATGGTCAAGCCTCACGGGCAATTAG
>NZ_NIBE01000111.1:0-302 GCF_002205115.1 Pseudomonas sp. DrBHI1 | reverse complement strand
GCCCGGTACATGCTGGGCCCGGTTGCCGGCAAACCCGAAGCCCGTGGTATCGCGGTGGTGGTGGAAGATGCCATCGGCATCACCCAGCAACTCAATGCCTGGCGCAACGCGGGCATGGAACACCTGAAGGATTGGCTGGAAGCCCCGGAGTCGGTCGCGGGAAAACCCGGCCCCAGCAACGAGCGCAAGGTGCTGGTCGCCCAGGCCTTCACCGAACTGCATCAGCAATTCAGTGAGCGCAAGGTCGCCGCGCTGGTCGACCGTCACAAAGAGGCCATGCGCGCCCACCTCGCCGGTGCCGA
>NZ_NIBE01000110.1:668-6128 GCF_002205115.1 Pseudomonas sp. DrBHI1 | reverse complement strand
ACAGGAACCAAACCTACAGTAGAAAAAATAGACCTGTCCAATTTTCAGCCACTTTCATACTTTTTCACGCCCAAGATCAATAGTAAAATCGAAAAAAGGGGACAGATTTATTTCCCCCACTCTAATCTCGGCCTACCTACATGACAGCTAGATCCCTTCGCTGCCAGGATCTGGAATTAGAGTAGGGAAAATAAATCTGTCCCCTTTTCCCCTCTACTGGCGCTCGTACTTGGTCTTGCCTTTCTTGCCCTTGGCGTAGCTGTGCTCCTCGTTCGCCGCAGCGGCCAGGGTCACGTCGCGCCCCGCCTGCAGGGCCAGGTCGCGGCGGGCCTCGATCTCGCTGGCGACGATGCTCAGGTCCTGGCCGGCCGTGGCGGTGAGGTTGCCCCCGGCCTTCACCTCGCTGCCGTACTGGGTGATGCTGGTGTCGTGGCCACTGACGCGGCGGCGCTGGTACTCGTGGCTGTCGACACCTTCCTGGCTGGCGATGATCAGGTCACGCCCGGCATCCATGTCGATGTTGCCGCCGGCCTGCACGGCGCCACCGACAATGCCGATATCCTGCCCCGCCATGGGGCAACGCATAGCTGGTCACTGCAAGAACATATCAATGTCATCCAGAGCATCCTCAACCTGCCCTGAGATCGCATGGTCATCTAGATGGCCATGAAGAGCATTGAGCACCTTCTCTTTCTCAAGCTGGCGATGAATTCTTGCTATATGCCCAAGGCAAGTTGCCGCAAGCCCTCTAATTTCGGGGTTTTCGTTGTTGAGAAACTCTAAGCATTTGCTCTGCACCCACTTCCAATCTGACTCATAAAAGGCAATGGACACCAATGCCTCGCAAATACACTTAACCTCAGTCGAGGCAAAGGCTTCCTCAGCAGCTTGCTTACTCATGCGCTGGGAGTCCTGATAGCTCATCATTGCTTTTCTCCAACAAGAATGTTGACTTTGCGATCGGCCATGCCAGCCTGTTGCAAGGCCTTTTGCATATCTGGATGCATGCGAAAAAAGGGGACAGATTTATTTCCCCCACCCTAATCTCGGCCTACCTACATGACAGCTAGATCCCTTCGCTGCCAGGAGCTGGAATTAGAGTAGGAAAAATAAATCTGTCCCCTTTTCCGTTACCTTTTCCGTTATGAGGAGATCGAAAAATGCCTGAGCGTCACTGGTCGAAGCATGGTGGCGGAAACGCTGCTGTTGATGCTGCAGGATTTGACGTCTACGATCCATTCTGGGCTGCGTCCTTGGCTTAATGGTGTGTGTTCGCAACTATCACCGTAGACCAAGGCCAGCCCTTCTTCATTTTTTCTTGTGGATCAAAGGGTTGGCTGTTAAGTAAGTGCCATTCAAATCTGCCCCTTTTTGGTCCTACAAACCGAAATTAGAGTATGTCCCTTTTCGGTCTTACTCAAGCTTAGACCCTTGTGGCTCAAGCAATCCGCGCTCGGGAATCATTTAGAAATTTACTTCCTATCACCCCACTTGAAATATGAAGCAACACATATCCCAAGCCACACAGGTACTGCATAAGCTAAAAAACCAGGAAATAATCCGGAGATATCAGACCAGCCAAAATTCCACGCACCATGCTCATAATAAACAATTATAGCCCCTAAAACATTTGCCATAACACCTGTAAAGAAAAATAAAGCAACTAAATATATAAAAAGCAGCACATAAGCTTGAAACCTCGACTTAGGCTTAATCACTTATTATCTCCCATTGCTCCTAACTTACCGCCTACAACCTCGGACGTCTGAGAAGCCACGGAGGCACCTACCGCCTCAGAATACCTTCCGGCATACGGCTTTAATTTATCGGTTACAACCTGTCCAGCTTTCAGGCCCACCGCACCGCCAATGGCCGCACCTAAAACTGGATACATTGGACTATCACCTTTAATCAAGCTCCCTAAGAATGCCCCTCCCATACCTGCACCAATAGTGAATGCGGCCCCGCGACCTTGAGTTGCACCACCCACAGTGGTAGCAATGGCAGCATCCACATAACTAAACGGCTTATCCGTAGACAATTGATAGCTAATGTTAGCACCACCGCCAATGACACCGCCCATCGCTGTGCCAGCAAGTCCTGCCGGGGGCGATATAACCGTGCCCAACGCAGCTGGAGTATACACCCAACCAGCTACATAATCATGACCAGGGCCTTTGTACCCATCGCTTCTAGCCAAGGACTAGTAAAAAATGGGACAGATTTATTTTCCCCACTCTAATCTCGGCCTACCTACATGACAGCTAGATCCCTTCGCTACCAGGAGCTGGAATTAGAGTAGGAAAAATAAATCTGTCCCCTTTTCCGTCCGTCCCGGAAAAATAAATCTGTCCCCTTTTCCGTCCATTTCCTTCTGGTCCCTTTTCCTTCTCTTTCCTTCTCCAAGTTTTAAGGGGAACTGGCTGTAGCTTTTGGACCATTAAATCATGCCAATATTTCGCAACACTCCCTCACTTACAAATTCTAACCCACCAACTTCCACCTTGGATCCGTCTATGTAATGGGAATGACCACAGACGTCACATTGGTAAGCCAGTAGCCCGTTATGCCTACCTATAAAGACGCGCAACCCAGTAGACTCACACCTAGGGCATTGTTTATCAATTTCAACAGTTATCAAGGCCTCGATTGTATCGCGTAGAAACCGCGCTATAGACTCAACGTCCTTAGCCTGACGTCCCAGAATGACATTTTTGAAGCGTGTTATATCACTAGGTAAAAATGACGAATAATCAACAGGCATCAAACTTTCATTTATATTTGAAAACTCATCGAGCCCATAACTCAAAAACGGCTCAACAGTAAAATATTTATAATTATCTCTAACCCACAAAAGAATAACCCCAAGAACATCTCTTAACGATGACTCTTCACTAAGCAGCATCACAGCCAACTGAAGCTCACGCCACACATGCACAGGGAGAGACCTCATTAGTTCACCACCTTAACCGGGAAGGTACTTATCAAGTTACCGGCCTTATCAGTGAAGACCTTTATCACTGAAGTAGGAAGACCTCCATCTTTCAGCGTAGTAGTACCAATAATCCTTCCCGTGTCAACAGTCCTTACAAACTGACCACCTGGCAACGCAGTAACTGGTGATTTAACGACTGAGCTGCTCTGAAGGATCCCCTTCAGCTCATTTGGAGTAATAGTGAACACAGAACGTGTATTGGCGACTACTACGTTGAAATGGCCTTCCAGAACATGATCAAAGCCCGCAGATACTGGCTTACCATTATCACGAAGCGGAGTGTTTTCCGTGCGACCATTGGCAATATTTATCCGAGACTTTACTCGGCCCGGGATCTGAGTTACAGCTTCGCCTGTCGCTTTTGCACCAACAGAACCCGTCGGCCTCATTCCCCCCAGCGTTGCCCCCAACAATGTACCAGCTGCTGCGGTCAAAAACGAGGACTCATTCCCATCCCGCTGTGCAGCCAGCTCCGTGGCAATCGTCATACCAGCAGTGGTGTTATTGGTGATAATGATTGCCGCAATCGTAGCAGCTTCCTTGAAATGGCCTTGAGCAGAAAGTGACTTGGCCAACTCACGGAGCTTGGGCTCATCCGCAATCAAACGATTTGAAAGGGCATCACATGCTTGTGGAGCAGCCTGGCAAACTGATGCCAGCTCCTGATTCCTCATCTCGTCTAGTTGGGCATAACGCGCACGAACTTCATTTTTCTCCGCTTCGGTTGTCTTGCTATCGACCTCCGAAAGCATCTCCTTCACTTCCTTGTGAAGAAGGTAGTTGTACTGCGTAGCATTCTTGGCAACCCAAGCCCCTTTCTCCATCTGGGCCGCATCAGTATCTTTCTGGCTCGCCGCCGCCAATACTCCAACGATCTGCGAACTCATGGTCAGCAGGTTGTCGTTGCCTTTGACCAAGGAGTCCAGATGCACCACCAGCGCTTCATTCGCACCTGCCGCCAACGCACCAGTTTTGAAGTCCCCACCGGAGGCCTTAGCCAGCAACCCGCCCACCATCGCGTGAATCGCAACCTTCGGCGCCGAGCCATCGGCAACCACGCCTTTGGTGTAATCACCCACTGCGTTGAAACTGGCCGCCGCCAAGGTGTTGAACAACGCATTCTTCAAGGCATCGCTAGCACTACCGCCCTGTCCAAGAGCCTTGCTCAGCAGCATGGAGGTGCCGCTCTGCAACGTCTGATTGGCGGCAAATTGCCCAACACCGCTCCAGGTACTCAGAGAGGAAACTGGGGTGACCGCTCCTATCGCCGTATTGGTTTTGGTACTGGTCAAGCCGTCAAAATAACCAGCCGTCAAACCTGCGGTAATGCCCGAGATCGCATACCCCTTCATCGCATCCGAAGAAGTCACATCCTTGAACACTGCACCCAGATTGCCGCGATTGTTGATGGTGCTAACGGTAGCGTTGGTCGCAGCGCCTGATGCGACAGCTCCTGCCGCTGCTGACAAACCGGCGGCAGTCTCCACGGAAATGGTCCCTGCCGTGACCGCTCCTGCAGTGGTTGTCCCCATTGCTCCCGCCGCTAACGGCCCAACCACTGCTGCCATCACAATTGCAATGATGATCTGTGAAGCTGGCCCAAGACCCGAGTTGCTGTATTTGAAGGAGTCATGGATCTCCTTCACTTGTCGCCAGTCCACATCGCCACGGGTTTCAGCCTGTTTCAGCCAGGCCAGTTGCGAATCGGCTTTCACCATCGCATCGATGCTCTGACTGACGGTTTGTTGATCCACCTGTTTGACGTCGATCTTCAATCCTTCAACAGCTTTAATGACGATTTCACCGGCGGCTACCATCTGAGTCTGGCGCAGGGTTTCATCAGTATTGCCCTTGCCTTTGGAGGAAACCCAGAAGGCGTTGTTGTTGCTCTTCTCGTGACTCTCCTGATGCATGTCCTTGACCGCTTCGAAGGTCACCGAACCGCCGCTATCAATGGTCAGGTCCGCACCGGAGGCGAGTTTCGCGCCCTGGTACAGCTGGTCACCGCCACTCTCGAGGGTCAGGTCGCCACCACTGGTGACCTCACTCCCCACCGCCTTCACGTCGGTCACTTCATCACGCTGGGTCTTCTTGCTCCCCCAACCTCCCTTCTTGTTCATGTCATACAGCGAGTACTGGCTGTCGTTGGCAGCCAGCAGCTCGAGCTTGTCGCCGGCCACCAGGTAGGCTTCGTCGCCGGCGCTGGCCTTGCTCGCCACCATGCGCAGGTCGCGCCCGGCGTCGATGGTCAGGTCGCCGCCGGCCTTCACTTCAGCCGACTGCTGCTCGACGTCGTCCTCCTGGCGCTCGTACTTGGTCTTGCCTTTCTTGCCCTTGGCGTAGCTGTGCTCCTCGTTCGCCGCGGCGGCCAGGGTCACGTCGCGCCCGGCCTGCAGGGCCAGGTCGCGGCGGGCCTCGATCTCGCTGGCGACGATGCTCAGGTCCTGGCCGGCCGTGGCGGTGAG
>NZ_NIBE01000110.1:0-656 GCF_002205115.1 Pseudomonas sp. DrBHI1 | reverse complement strand
GTACTCGTGGCTGTCGACACCTTCCTGGCTGGCGATGATCAGGTCACGCCCGGCATCCATGTCGATGTTGCCGCCGGCCTGCACGGCGCCGCCGACAATGCCGATATCCTGCCCCGCCGTGATCGTCAGGTTGTTCGCCGCCTCGATGCGCGCGGCGGTGTCGACCAGGTCCTTGGTCACGTGCTCACCGCCCGCGCGGCCTTCCAGGCGGGTGACGCTGCGCTCGTTGATCACGTCGCCGGTCAACGCGGTGAGGCTCACTTGGGACAAACCAAGGACGGCGTTGCCCCAATCATGGGGCAACGCATAGCTGGTCACTGCAAGAACATATCAATGTCATCCAGAGCATCCTCAACCTGCCCTGAGATCGCATGGTCATCTAGATGGCCATGAAGAGCATTGAGCACCTTCTCTTTCTCAAGCTGGCGATGAATTCTTGCTATATGCCCAAGGCAAGTTGCCGCAAGCCCTCTAATTTCGGGGTTTTCGTTGTTGAGAAACTCTAAGCATTTGCTCTGCACCCACTTCCAATCTGACTCATAAAAGGCAATGGACACCAATGCCTCGCAAATACACTTAACCTCAGTCGAGGCAAAGGCTTCCTCAGCAGCTTGCTTACTCATGCGCTGGGAGTCCTGATAGCTCATCATTGCTTT
>NZ_NIBE01000109.1:0-750 GCF_002205115.1 Pseudomonas sp. DrBHI1 | reverse complement strand
GATTTTACTATTGATCTTGGGCGTGAAAAAGTATGAAAGTGGCTGAAAATTGGACAGGTCTATTTTTTCTACTGTAGGTTTGGTTCCTGTGGGGCGAAGGGATCGAGGAGTCATGCAGGGTAGGCCGAAATTAGAGTATAGAAAGAATTTGTACCCTTGTCAGTTCCGTCTCGTTCAATGTTTATATTAGAATCCAGGGTGGTTGGTTGAATATTTCGTCCGGTCGTCTGGCTCAGTATATAGGGTGGCAGTGATGGCGAATGGTTTATTCGTTCCAGTGAATAAGATTCCTGAGCTAAAAATGCTTAAAGTAAGGCTGAGGAAAGAACTGTCTAGTCTGGGGTATGTGACGCAGAGAATAACCGTTGGTGTAACTTTGGTGGATAGTGATTGTTTGTTGGATAATATGATTTACATCATGGATCATGAGGGTGACGCGTGCTGTTGGTTGACCTTCATGAGCGCGGATGATTCTTTGCTAGAGGTGAGTGAGAATGGAGTGCCATTTATTGCTCATGTTTCGGGAGGGACTGGACGGGGGAGGCGTCTCGCTTTAGCTGTTTCCTATGGTGTATCTGTCGAAGGGCAAGGAGAGTGTGTTTATGATGACGGTCGCCTGTATTTGGGGGGAGGAGCAGGTTCTAGTTCTATAGAGGGGCTCAAGAAATTATTGGTGGAGCTGAAATGATTAGGTGTCTGCTAAAAACGAAAAGGGGGGCAGGTCTACTTTTTCTAATCTAATTTAAAGAA
>NZ_NIBE01000013.1:0-34603 GCF_002205115.1 Pseudomonas sp. DrBHI1 | reverse complement strand
GGTGCTGCCGGCCCTGCGCGTGCTCAGCGTCGACCAGCAGACCGGGTTGGCCAACGACGGGCGTCCGGCGCAGACGGCCGAAGAACAGAAGGCCCGCCGCGACCAGCAATCGCTGAACAGCAACACCACCCGCACCGTGGGCCTGGCCGTGCCAGAAGCCCTGGCCAGCCGGCTGATGCTGGCGGCCCAGGCCGGGACCTTGCGCCTGGCGGTGCGCAGCGCCGAGGAGCCACTGCTGGCGGCCTACTGGTCCGGCCAGGATGCCAGCCCGCAGTTGCAGAGTGCCAACCGCGACCTCTATCGCTTCAGCCAGCTGTCCCAGGTGCCCCTGGCCAGCCAGGCGGCCGCCGCCGCGGCCGGCGCCCCAGCGATGCAGATCATTCGCGGCGCCCAGAACGGCGATAACAACAAGACTCCCTGAACCGGCAAGGATGCGATCCATGCGTAGTTCTTTGCGTGTTACTCCACGAGGCGGATGGCTGGTCCCGGCGCTGCTGGTCCTGGCCCTCCTGGCGCCGACTGCGCAGGCGGCGGCCAAGGGGTGCGCCGCGTTCGGCCAGTTGCCGTCGGTGATCGAGATGGACCAGGGCTTGCAGCAGGAACTGCGCCTGCCGGTGGCCATCACCCGGGCGGCGGTGGGCGAGCCCAAGGTGGCCGATGTGCAGCCCAGCGGCGAGCGCGCCGTGCTGCTGACGGCGGTGGGGCAGGGCACCACCAGCCTGATGCTGTGGACCGACTGCACCGCGCAGCCGCATCGGGCCATGTTGTTTGTCAAGGGCCGGGCCAGCGCCGACATGACGGAAACGGCGCAACTGCCCTCCGCCCAGGAGGACCTGCCGGTGCAGGTGCAGGCTGATATCCGCTTCGTCGAAGTGCGCCGCCTCAAGTACAAGGAGGCCGGGGCGCGGTTGTTCTTCAAGGGCTCGAACAACAGCCTGATCGGCTCGCCCGGCACCGTGCCCGACACGGTGGTGCGCCCGGGCTACGTGCCGAGCACCGCCAGCGTGCCGAGCTCGGCCAACTACGCCGACGCCCGGCCCGGCATCCCCCTCGACAACAGCGTCTTCAACATTGTCTGGGGCGGCGGCAGCAGCCGCTTCCTGGCAATGATCAACGCCCTGGAGAACAGCGGCTTCGCCTACACCCTGGCGCGTCCCAGCCTCACCGTGCTGAGCGGGCTGACCGCAAGTTTCCTGGCCGGTGGCGAGATCCCCATCCCGGTGCCCAGCAGCGGCAGCGACAACGTGTCGATCGAGTACAAGGAGTTCGGCGTGCGCCTGGCGCTGACCCCCACGGTGGTCAGCCGCAACCGCATCACCCTGAAGGTCGCCCCCGAGGTCAGCGAGCTGGACTTCAACAATTCGGTGGTCATCGCCGGCACCCGGGTGCCGGGGCTCAGCGTGCGGCGTACCGATACCAGCATTTCCCTGGCCGATGGCGAAAGCTTCATCATCAGTGGCCTGATCAGCAGCAACGTGCGTTCGAACGTGGACAAGATGCCGGGCCTGGGCAACCTGCCGATCATCGGCGCGTTCTTCCGCCAGTCGGCGCTCAATCGCGAGGAGACCGAGCTGTTGATGATCGTCACCCCGCACCTGGTCCAGCCGCTGGCCGCCAATGCGCGCCTGCCGGAACTGCCGGGCGAGGCGTTGCGCACCTACGACCCCAGCTGGGGCCGCCTGTTCTTCATGGAAAACGGCAACTTCGAAGGCCGTGGCGGGTTGTCCCAATGAACGAAAGCCTGAACCAGACCTACCTGGCCCTGACCCGCACCGACGAGGACCTGCACTGGCTGCAGGGCGCGCTGGCGCCGCTGGGGCAGGTGATCGGCGCCAGCAGCCCGAACCTCGACGAGCTGCTGGCGCTGGTCGACATGACCTTCAGCAACCTGGTGTTCATCGGCCTGGACCGCGAGCAGTTGATCGGCCAGTGCGCGCTGATCGAGGGCATGCTCGAAGCCAAGCCGATGCTGGCCATCGTCGCCCTCGGCGACGGCATGGACAACCAGCTGGTGCTGCACGCCATGCGCGCCGGCGCCCGTGACTTCGTCGCCTATGGTTCGCGGGCCAGCGAGGTGGCGGGGTTGGTGCGGCGCCTGGGCAAGCGCCTGCCGACGGCCACCAGCAACCCCAGCCTGGGCGGCCTGACCGTGCTCTTCGGCACCCAGCGCGGCGCCGACGGCGCGCTGCTCACCACGCACCTGGCGCGGGTGGTGCAGGAGAGCGGCCAGCAGACCCTGCTGCTTGATCTCGGCCTGCCCCGGGGCGACAGCCTGGCCCTGTTGGGCCTGGAGGCCTCGTTTCATTTCGGCGACGCCCTGCGTCACCTGCGTCGGCTCGACGCGACCCTGATCGACAGCGCCTTCACCCGCGACAAGGGCGGCTTGCGCATCCTGGCCTATGCCGACAACGACGAAGCCCTGGCACAGTCCAGCGCCGCCGAGCTGTACATGCTGCTCAGCGCCTTGCGCCAGCACTTCCAGCACATCGTCGTGAACCTCACCGGCCAGGCCGACAGCGAGGCCCTGCGCACCATCGTCAGCCACTGCGACAAGCTGATCGTCTACACCGACCAGAACATCATCGACTGCCGGCGCAACCTGGACGTGCTCGAACAGTGGCGCGACCGCGGCATCAAGCTCGAACACGCCAGCCTGCTCGTGGACCGCTACCTGCGCCATGTGGCGCCGGATGCCGACGCCCTGGCCAAACGCTACGGGCTGGCCTTGCTCAAGGTCATGCCCTACAGCCCGGAGGTGCGCCTGAACGCCAAGAACCAGGGCTTGAGCCTGTTCGAGCTGGCTCCGCGCGAAGGCCTGACCCAGGCCCTGCGCGGCCTGGGCGAGCGCCTGGCGCAGCGCTCGGAAAACCTGGCGCCGGCAGGCCAGGGCTGGCTCAACCGGCTGTGGGGCAACCGATGAGCAACGAAGAACCCTTTGGCGGGCCGCGCCATGCGGCCAGCGATCCGCAGGTGCTCAAGCGCGCGCTGCACCGGCACGTCATCGACGCCATCGAGGACAGCGGCCGCAACCTGCTCGAAGGGGCGCGACCGGTGCTGGCGCAGTTCGTCCTGGAACAGGTGGGCGACTATGTGGCGCGCCTGCGCCTGGCCCTGTCGCGCTACGAGATGGAGCGACTGGCCGAGGAGATCGTCGACGAGCTGACCGGCTACGGCCCGCTGGAGGTGCTGCTGCGCGATCCGAGCGTCACCGAGATCCTGGTCAACGGCCCGTACCGGGTGTTTGTCGAGCGGGCGGGGCTGTTGCAACAAACCGACTTGCGCTTCATCGACGCGCATCATGTCGAGCGGGTGATGCAGCGCATCCTTGCGCCCCTCGGGCGGCGCCTGGACGAGTCGTCGCCGATGGTCGACGCGCGCATGCCCGACGGCAGCCGGGTCAACGCGATCATCCCGCCGGTGGCCCTGGACGGGCCATGCCTGTCGATCCGCAAGTTCCGCCAGGACATGCTCAAGAGCGCCGACCTGCTGGCCACCCGGGCCATCGACCAGCCGATCTACGACTTCCTCGAACGCGCCGTGGGCCGACGTTGCAACATCCTGGTCAGCGGCGGCACCGGCACCGGCAAGACCACCTTGCTCAACATCCTCAGCCAGATGATCGCGCCCCAGGAACGTCTGGTGACCATCGAGGATGTGGCCGAACTGCAGCTGCACCACCCGCATGTGGTACGCCTGGAGACCCGCCCGCCAAATGCCGAGGGCCATGGCGAGATCAAGGCCAGCGAGCTGATCCGCAACGCCCTGCGCATGCGCCCCGACCGCATCATCCTCGGCGAGATCCGCGGCGCCGAGGTGCTCGATGTGATGACCGCGATGAACACCGGCCACGACGGTTCGATGAGCACGGTGCACGCCAACACTGCCCAGGACGCGCTGCTGCGCCTGGAGACCCTGGTCGGCCTGACCGGCCGGCAGGTGGCCGAGAAAACCCTGCGGCAGATGATCTGCGCGGCGCTGGACGTGGTGATCCAGCTGACCCGACTGGCCGATGGCCGGCGCTGCGTCAGCGAGGTGCTGGAAGTGGTCGGCGTGCGCGATGATGTGTATGTGACGAACACCCTGTTCCGCCTCGACCGGCGCAGCGGCGACGGTTTCTTGCGCGAGGCGCCGAACCCCGCGGGAAACAAGCTGCGCCACGAGGGCGTGCTGTGATGGGCCCGCTGCTGCTGGCACTGTCGCCCTTGTGCCTGGGCATGGCGCTGCTGCTGTTGCGCCTGGGCCTGTACAAGCGTGGCGAGGAGCGCATCCTCGAACGCCTGGGCCGGGCCTACCGCGCCGTGCGCAGCGGCAATGCCCGGCGCGACTGGCTCGACCCGTTACTGCAGCGGGCGGGCCTGGCCCATGCCGAATTTTCCCCCAGGCCGTGGCTGTTCGCCTGGTTGGCGCTGACCGTGCTCGCCGGCCTTGTGGCGGGCTGGGTGGTGGCGTCGATGGTGCTGTTCGGCCTGCCGCTGCTCGGCCATTTCTTCCTGGCCTGGCGCTGCCGGCGACGCCTGCAGCAGATCGTCCAGCAACTGCCTGGCCTGCTCGACTACAGCGTGCGCAGCCTCAAGGCCGGTCGCACCCTGAACGAGGCGGTGCTCGGCGGCGTCGACAGTACTCGCGAGCCGCTGCGCTCGGCGATGCTGAGGGTACGGCGCAACGTGCAACTGGGTGTGCCGCTGGAGGATGCGGTCAATGAATTCGCCGAACTCTATGGCCAGGCCGAACTGCGCATGTTCGCCCTCGGGCTGCGCATCAACCAGCGTCACGGCGGCAATGCCAGCGAGCTGATGGAGAACCTGATCAAGCTGATTCGCGAACACGAGCAGGGCGACCGGCAACTGCGCGCCATGACCGGCGAAACACGCATTACCGCGTGGATCCTCGGCGCGCTGCCGTTGGCCATGGTCGGCTACTTCCTGTTTGCCAATCCCACCTATCTGTTGGCCATGTGGCACGACCGCAGTGGGCAACTGATGCTGCTGTTCGCCTTCGCCCTGCAGGCCGTCGGCTGCCTGGTGCTGTGGCGCATGATGAGGAGCCTGTAAGTATGGCCTTGTTGCTTTGCGCGCTGTTCCTGTTTGCCGCGTTCGTGCTGCTGGCCTTGCAGGTCGGCCAGCAATGGCGGGCCCGGCAGCGGGTGGCGCGACGCCTGCAGGGACGGCTGGCCCGTGACGAGCGGCTCGGCGACTGGCTGCAGTGGCTGGGCAGCAGCCCGCTGGGGCGGCGCCTGCAACGGCTGGATGGCGAGACCCAGGCGCTGCTCGATCGCCTGGGCTGGCGGCGCAGCCGGCAACGGGCGTTGTTCGCCGCCGTGCAGTTGGGCTTGCCGCTGCTGGCGGTGGGCGTGGCGCTGCTGCTGGGCCATGGCTTGCCCGGGGAAAACCGCGGGCACTGGGGCGTGCTGGTGCTCTGCGCGATGGGTGGGGGCTACCTGCTGCCCAAGCGCTTGCTGGTGTTGGCGGCGGCGCGGCGTCAGCGGCAGATCGCCCAAGAGGTGAGCCTGCTGATCCCGCTGCTGCGCATCCTCTTTGAAACCGGGCTGGCGGTGGAGCAGGCCCTGCGGGTGCTGGCCCATGAAGGCCGCAGCCTGGTACCGAACATCAGTGACGAATTGCGCCTGGTCCTGCAGCGAGTCGACTCAGGCCTGGCCCTGGGCCCGGAGCTGGAAAAGACCGCGCGCCTGCTGGCGGTGGACGAGTTGATCGACACCTGCGTCATTCTCCAGCAACTGCTGGTGCAGGGCAGTGGCTCGATGAAGTCGCTGCTGGCGCTCAAGGAGTTGCTTGACGACCGGCGCCTGACCGGCCTGCAGGAACGGGTGTCGAAGATGTCGGCGAAGATGTCGGCGGTGATGATGGTGTTCCTGTTCCCGGCGTTGCTGATCGTCCTGGCCGGGCCAGGTTTTTCCGCGCTGGCGCGGGCCTTGGGCTCATGAGGGGATAAATGGATATGAAAGCGATCCTGACGTTGATCGGCCTGTTGCTGCTCACCGGTTGCGCCGGCCAGCCCCCCGAAGGCCTGGCCCGTCTGCTCGGCGGTGGCACCTGTGGCAAGCCCGATGCCGACCAGCAACTGAGCCTGGACATGGCCGACCAGATGATCAGCGAAGGCCGCCCGCACGCGGGCCTGGCCCACCTGGAACAGCTGCCTGACACCCTCGACCAGGTCCGCCTGCGCAAGGCCAAGGTACTGCGCCAGCTCGGGCGCGGCGAGGCCGAGCCGCTCTACCGCAGCCTGCTCGGCGGCTGCCTGGCCGCCGAGGGCGAGCACGGCCTGGGCCAGCTGGCTTCGGCCCGTGGCGATGACGTCCAGGCCTTGCGCAACCTGCTGCGGGCGGTACGCCTGGCGCCAACCGACGAGAAGGTGCGCAACGACCTGGGCGTGGTGCAGATGAACCTGGGCAACCACGAACAGGCGCGCTTCGAGTTCCTCACCGCCATCGAGCTCAAGGACGACAACCCGCTGCCAGCGGTGAACCTGGTGACCCTGTCGCTGGTGCAGGACAACTGGCGGCAGGCGGAAGATTTGGTCAATCGCCTGCGCCTGAAGCCCGAGCAATTCGCCGAGGCCCAGGCCCGGGCCCAGCGCATCAGGTCCAACGGGCGCGGCCCACTGGCGGCGACCGAGTCTTCGGCCGCGGCCATCAACTGATCGGGAGGTGATCATGTTCAAGCCCTGGATTGTCCTGGCCTGCCTGGCCGCACCGCTGCTGGCGCAGGCTGAAGAACCTGTGCGCCAGCCACGCCCACAGACCGCCACCGAGGCCCTGCTGCAGGTACAGGCGAGCAATCGCCAGGCCTCCAGCGTGCGCCAGGAACAGACCGACAAGGAACGTGACCAGGCCATGCAGCGTTGGCTGGACAGCTACAAGTACGCGATTCCGGATTTCTACCGCTGGACCAAGATCAGTTCGTCGAACAATTGAGCACTTGAAGCTGTGGCACGATCGTGTAGGAGCGGTATTCACAAGGTCAGTGCGTGGTAAACCGCTGATGCACCGGCGACGAACGCGGAGTCAACGCCAGCGCCAGCTGCGTGCGGTTGTGCATGTGGGTCAGGCGCAGCACCTGCGACACGTACAGCTTCACTGTGTTCTCGGTGATGCCCAGCTCGCAGGCGATCTGGTAGTTGGTCTTGCCCTTGCTTACCAGCCGGGCCACTTCAAGCTGGCGCGGTGACAGCTTCTCGAAGGCGGCGGGCAGCTCCGCCTCGCCGTCCTCGGCATCGCTGGCGCGACGGTGGGTGCCCTGGCCACGGGCTTTTTCCAGGTCCTGGTAGAGATCATCGATGGACTCGGCCAACTCCTGCAGACGCTGGTTGAGGCTGCCCAGCTCGCGGAAGTTGCGGCGCCGTTCGAGCAGCGCCGCTTCCTGGCGGCGCACGCCTTCGAGCAGTTCGTCGAGGTCCATTGGCTTCTGGTAGTAGTCGGCGAAGCCCTCGCGCAGGGCGCGGATCACGTCCTGCTTGTCGGCGCGGCCGGTCAGCATGATCGCCTCGAACATGCGCTGCGGCCCTGCGTTTTGCTTGAGGGTGCGGACCAGTTCGATGCCATCGCGCTCGGGCATATGCAGGTCGCACAGGATCAAACCGATGGTCTCGTCGGCCTTGAAGCAGTCGATGGCCTGGCCGGTGGAATGGGCGGGGACGCAACGGTAGCCCTCGCTTTCGAGAAACTCGCACAACTCTTCGACGATCACTGGCTGGTCGTCGACCACCAGCACTTTCACCTCACTGACAGATTTATTCACGATCAACTCCCTGTTGTATCGGCTCTGCTCCCGGGCCAGAGGCTCTGGCAGGTAGAAAAGTAGTCGCACTTTGCAATTATGTACATGCATCTAGCTCATGGAAGCGACCCAGCGGTCGGTTATTGGATCCAGACGGCCGTCAACAGGAAGCCGGCCAGCACATACGGGGCAAAGGGCTGCTTGTCGCCGACCTGTTCGGCCAGCGCCTGCAGGCGCTTTTTCACCTTGGGATTGAGCAGGGTCCACAGACGCCGCCGGCCGAACATCCAGGCGAGCACGGTGACCCCGGCGCCGATGAAGGTGCCGAGCACGTATTGCGGGCTGGTGGCCAGGGCCAGGGCGCCCATCAGCTTGACGTCGCCGGCGCCGAAGCGGCCGAGCATGTAGCCGGGCAGGGTGAGCAGCATGACGATGGCCAGGGCCCAGCCGGCTTCGCTTGCGTCGGCGCCGATCCAGCTGCGTCCGGTGGCGAACAGCCAGGCCAGGGCGCACGCCGCGACCCCGAGGGTCAGGGCGTTGGAGATTTGCCGTTCACGGACATCTTGTTCGGTGCACAAGGCAAGCCACATCAGGAGAACAATGCTTTGCATTGGCAAATTGCCATCCCTATTCGTTGAACGGTTCTATGCTTTCAGACAGGTCTCACAGTCAGGGTAGACGCGATCATGAAAGCAAGCCCGGCGGGACAGCAAAAAGGCGCGGCAGCCATCGAGTTTGTCGCGGTATTCATGGTGTTTTTCGCGGTGTTCTACGGGCTGGTCAGCTACGCCTTGCCGATGCTGATGCTGCAGTCGTTCAACCAGGCCAGCAGCGAGGCGGTGCGTCGCTGCGTGGCCGTGGACCCCGCCAGCCAGACCTACGAGCTGGACGTGCAGGGGCTGGCCCGCCAGGTGATCGGCCAGCAGTTGGCGTGGATGCCCAGCGCGCTGGGATTCAACGTGCTCACTGACACCCGGGTCACCGTCGGTGTGGACAAGGTGCTCACGGTGGTGATCGACTACCCGCGCTCGCGCCTGACGCGGGTGCTGCCGACCCTGGTGCTGCCGGTGGTCGGTGACGTACCGAAGCTGCCCGCGCGGCTGCAGGCCCAGGCGAGCCTGCAACTGTGAGTGGTGGCTTGTTCGATCGCTGGTTCGCCGCGCCGGTACCGGCCCAGACGCCCGAGGTGACGCCGGCCATCGGTCTGCAGCTGTGGCTCGACGACCAGGCGCGGGTATTGCGTCTGGCCGGTCCGCTGCGCAGCCTGCTGGCACTTCCCGCTCAGGCGGGCGCGCGGGTGCACGATTATCTGGAACGTCACAGCTGGCTGGTGCTCGAAGGGCAGCCCGCCGACTGGCAGGGCCAGCCCCTGGACCTGGATTTTCACACCGTCATGGGCCATGCGCTGCACACCCGTGGCTGGCTGCAGCGCCACGAACAGGGCTGGATGCTGCAGCTTTTCGACATCGGTGACCTGCTGCGCGAGCAGCGCTGGGACCGCCAGCGCCCCTTGCTCGGCGAGATCGGCCACGCCCTGCGCGAATGTGGCAGTGAGCGCCTGCTACAGACGGCCCGCGAACAGTTGCACAGCCTGGCCGAGCACTGGCAGGCGGCCGCGTTGCGGCTGATGCTGCGCGAACCAGGAGGCTGGCGCCACTACGCCAGCAGCGACGAGACCTGGCCCTGGCCCGACGATCGCAGGCTGCGTGAGCGCCTGGACCGCTGGCCGGCCCATACCCTGGTCGAGGTCGATGACGACCCCGAGCTGCTTGCCCTGTGCGGTGCTGCGTCGTTGTTCCTGGTGCCCTATCGTCAGGGCCTGGAGGCCGAGGCCTGGGTGCTGTGCGCCGGGGCGCGGCAGGCGCCTGCGGTCGACATGGCCCTGGCGCTCGTACGGACCTTGACCGAGCCGCTGCTGGTGCGCCATCGCCGCCAGCAACTGCAGCACCAGGCCCATCACCTCGATGACCTGCAGCGCCAACTGGGCGCGGGATGGTGGGAGTGGCCGGCGCACGGCGAGCTGCAGCTGGACCCGGCCCTGGCCGCGACCCTCGGGCTGGCGAATCGGGTCAGCCTTGGCCAATGGCTCGCCCGCCTGCACCCGGCGGACCGCGAGCCGGCGCAACTGGCCCTGGACCAGGCCCGTGACGGGCAGGCGCTGAGCCTCAGCGTGCGCCTGCCGGGTCACGATCCCCAGGCGCCGCCGCGCTGGTTCCATTGGGCCGGCCAGGGCCAGGCCGGCCAACTGCGCGGCTTCCTGCTCGATATCAGCGCCCTCAAGGCCCAGGAGCAGCAGGCCGGCGCGGCCCGTGCGCGGCTGGAGAACCTCATCGCCCGCTCGCCCGCGGTGATCTACGTGCAGCGCTATGCCGAAGGCGCGCTGCACAGCGACTTCTACAGCGCCAGCCTGGCGCCGTTGCTCGGCTGGGCGGCCGATAGCGAGCAGGCGCGCCAGCCGGGCCTGGCGGTGCATCCGGACGACCGTCCGCTGTGGCTGGAGCGCACCCGCGGTCTGTTGCGCGATGGCCAGGTACGCTGCCGCTATCGCCTGCGCGATCACCTTGGCGGCTATCACTGGATGCTTGACGAAGCCCGCCTGCTGCGTGACGACCTCGGCCAGCCGCTGGAGGTGGTCGGCCTGTGGCTGGACGTCAGCGAGGCCACGGAAGCTGCCGAGCGCATGCGCCAGAGCGAGGAGCGCTACCGCGTGCTGGTGGAAGACTCGCCGGCGATGATCTGCCGTTATCGCCCGGACCTGACCGTGCTGTTCGGCAATCGGCCCTTGGCCGACTACCTGGGCTGCACGCCCGGGCAGTTGCAGGGCGCGGACCTCGGGCAATGGTTGTCCGCCGGCCAGCGCGAGGCCTTCCTCCTGCGCCTGCGGGCGCTGACGCCGGAGCAGCCGGTGAGCAGCGCGGAGATCTGCCTGCAACTGCCCGGCCGCGAGCATGCCTGGTGGGTCTGGGCCGACCGTGGGTTGTTCGATGCCGAGGGCAACCTGCTGGAGGTCCAGGCCGTGGGCCGCGACAACACCGAAGTGCGGCGCAGCCAGCAGCAACTGCTGCAGGGCGCGAAGATGGCGACCCTGGGCGAGCTGGCCACCGGTTTGTTGCACGAGATCAACCAGCCGCTCAACGTCATGCGCATGGCGGTGGTCAACACCCTCAAGCGTCTGGAGAACGGCGCTGCCGATCCTGTTTATCTGGAAGACAAGCTGCGCCGTATCGAGGCCCAGGTCGAGCGCGCCGCCCGGCTGGTCGACCATATGCGGGTGTATGGCCGGCGCTCGGCGGTCGAGCGCGAGCGCTTCGCCGCCTGGGCCGCGGTGCAAGGCGCCCAGGCGTTGCTTGAAGAAGGCCTGCGCGGCAAGGGCGTGACACTGCGCCTGGAACCGCCCGAGGCCTTGGCCCAGGTGCTCGGGCATCAGGATCAGCTGGAACAGGTGCTGATCAACCTGATGGTCAATGCCCGTGACGCCTTGCTGGAAAAGCAGGTGGCGCAGCCGTGGATCCGGGTACGCCAGACGCTGCATGGCGGGTGCCTGTGGTTGCTGGTGGAGGACAACGCCGGCGGGATCGATCCGCAGCTGCACGAGCGGATCTTCGAACCCTTCTTCACCACCAAGCCGGCCGGGGTCGGCACCGGGCTGGGCTTGTCGGTCAGCCATGGCATCGTCAGCCAGATGGGCGGCCGCCTGAGCGTGGACAACGGCGTCGAGGGCGCGTGCTTGCGGGTCGAACTGCCCCTTCACAGCACCAGTTGAGCGTGGCCGCTGGCGCAGCTGAGGTTGGTGCCGACCTGGGCGTCGAGCAGGTCGATACCCAGCACCTTTAGCAAGCCGTTGACCAGGGGATCGAGCAGGGGGCTGAGCAGGTTCTTGATGACCGGCTCGAGGATGTTCTTCACCCCATCCAGCAGTCCGGCGGTGAGCACCAGCACCTGGCCAAGGCCGCCATTGCCGGTGGGCTTGTAGGCTTCCAGGTGGATGCCCGCCAGGGTGTCGGACAGACTCGCCACCACCTGCGCCTGGTCGCTGTCCATGGGTTGGTAGGCCGGTTCCTGGCCGATTTCGGTCGGGGCATGGGCACCGCTGAACAGCAGGGGCTTTTCCACTGGGCCACTGCCCAGCAGCTTGCTGTCCACCCGCAGGCCGATGCCACCGCCGGCGTATGGCACCCGCGTGCCGCAGGACGGCGGCAGGATCAGCAGGCGGCTGCAGACATTGGTGCCGATATCGATGACTGGCAAGGCCTTTACCACGGTGGTGCCGTTGCTGAGGAAGTCCGCCGGTGAATCGAACCTGCCGATGGCGATTTTCGCCGCCGAGCGCTGGGTGAGGGTGGTCAGGCTCTTCGGGCTACAGGTGTAGTTGTCGGGCGGTGCCGGGCGCAGGCGGCTGCTGCCTTCGGCGACTTCGATGCCGATATCGATATGCACCTGGCCGTCCAGCAGCTTGATGTCGCTGACCTTGCACGGAATGCCCAGGGCGCAGGTCAACGATTGCACGGTGCCCAGCAGGTTCAGGCTGAGCAGGTTGTTGAGCACGTTGGTCAAGGGTGCCGCGAGGTCCAGCACCGCATTGAGCAGCCCGGCGATGCCGCTTAGCAGGGGCAAATCGAGGGAGACCAAAGCGCGGATCTGGGCGGTATGAACGCGCAACTCGTCCGTGCGCGGGTCACCCACCGCCGAGATCTGCGGGGGCTCGATCACCCGCAGTTGCACGCGGCCATTGACCAGCCCGAGCACATTGATCGGCAGGTCGGCGTTGACGGCGTTCTCGCTGGCCGCCAGTTGGATCACCCCTTGCACCAGTTGCAGCAGCTGGATGCTGGCGTCCAGGCCAGCCTGGGCCGTGCCGTTCTGCAGGTCGAGCAGCTCGCCCAGTTGCAGGCCGCCCACCGGCAGGTCCGCCGCCAGCTTGCCCAGGTTGGTGATCACGTCGACGGCGGCGCCGCTTTGCTGCAACACCTTGACCGCGGCCTGCAGCAGGACGGTGGCGCTGGTGTCGGCGTTGAGCAATTGCTGGTAGTCGCCGATATCCAGGTGCAGGTCCACCGCCAGTTGGTCGAGGTACTTCAGCAGGTTTAGCTGGGTGTTGGCGATGCCCTGCCAGCCCAGCACATCGAGCTGCGCCGAGCCGCCCAGGGCCTTGAGCAGGGCGTTGAGCACCGAGCCCTGGGTCGAGTTGACGGTGGCCAGGGTAGTGCGGATGCTCAGCCGCGCCTGGGGCGTCCCGGGGGTGGCTGCCACCGCGCTGGCACGCAGGGTGGTGGTGCGGGCGATGGCGCCACCCTGGACCAGCGCGTACACCCCGCCAGCGACGCTGGTGACCACCACGTTGCTGACCTCGACCCTGATCGCCTCGTGACGCACGTTGTCGGCGGTGAACGTGCGCAGGTTGTCGAGGCCGGTGCGCAGGTAGCCGCAGTTGGCAATCAGGGGGTTGAGAGGCGAGTGGCCGTTGCGGGTGGCCGCGGTGCGGGCCAGGGTGGAGGCCTGCGGGCCGCTGCCGCTGCAGACGCCGCCGTGCTCGGCGGCTTCCAGGGCGGCCATGTCGGCGATGCGCTGCAGCTTGCGTTGTTCGAGGTAGAGGCGGCCGCTGTCAACGGTCAGGAGCATGAACACCAGGGCCAGGCCCATGGTCAGCGCGGCCATCAGGCCGATCGCGCCGCGTTGGCGCACAGCGGAACGGGGAACCACGGGCACTCCTTTGCCGGCCTGTGGCCCGGCAGCGCGGCGGCGGTGCAAGGAGTGTAGTCAAGGTGATGGCAAGTTGCCTTGTCTGCTGCACACGATCTCTGTGGGAGCGGCGCGCAGGCTTCAGTGCGGCGGATAGTTGCTCAGCACCTGGGTCACGGTCTTCTGGATCGCCGCATTGCGCTCCTGCGGGCTGGGCGGGTAGTTGTTCATGATCTGCTCGGCGCTGCCGCGCCATACCAGCTTGCCGTCGCGGCCATCGAACAGGTCGACCTGAATGGTCGCCACCTTGTAGTCGACGCTGCGCGTCTCGTTGTACATCGGCCCGCCCCAGTAACCGCCCCAATAACCACCCCAGGCACCGCCGTAGTTGGTGGTGACCTGCTGCTGACGGTCCTCGACGATCAGGTAGGCGCGCACCTTCACATCCGCCCGGGCATTGCCCTGGACCGGGCGCAGGCCGCGCTGGTCGAGCTGGTTGGAGACCGCCTGGCGAATGCGTTGCTCGGTCAGGTCGCTCTTGATCCGCGGATCGTCCGGGCGATATTGCAGGCCCGGTTCCTGCCAGGCCCAGCTGCGATAGGCGGCGAAGTCGCGGCTGGCATCGAAATCGTGCTGCACGTTGTTGCTCGAGCAGGCGGCCAGCAGCAGGGCGAAGGACAGTAGAACGAGACGGCGCAACATGGTGGTTCTCCGTTGAACGTTAGCTGGGAGGATAGCCGCTCATCGCCTTGCTCACTGACTCGCGCAGGGCGCTTTCGCGCTCACGCGGCGAGTCCTTGTCGCTGCCGCTTTCGGCGCTGGCGCTCCACACCGGCTGGCCGTTGCGGGCATCGAACAGGTCGATGCGCACCACCATCACCTCGACTTCGTAGGTGCGCACGATCGGCACGCTTGCGTAGCCGCCATAGCCGTTGCGATAGCCGCCGTAGCCGACGCCGCCGTAAGGGTAGGGGCCGTAGTAGGGATCGTAGTCGTAGTCGCGCACCTGGCGCAGGCGCCGCTCCAGACGCACGTCGGCGCTCACCAGCAGGTCGGCGGGCGCATTGCGTGCCGGGCGCAGGCCGTGCTGGTCGAGGGCACCGCTCACCGCGTCGGCCAGCTGGCCCGGCGTCGCGTTGGCCAGGCCCCCGGGTGGCTGGTTGTTGCGCCAGCTCCAGCTGCGGTAACGGCCGTAGTCGCGTGTCGGCGCGGGGTAGGCGCTGGCATCGAAGGTACTGGCGGCCTGGGGCGGCGCCGGCGGCAGCGGCTTGCCGCTGGCGACATAGGGGTTGCTGCCCTGGCAGGCGGCCAGGGCGAGGGGGAGCAGGGCCAGGCAGAGCAGACGATACGGCATGGATCCTCCTGGCGAGCGGGTCAGTGGGGGCGGCACATCCAGTGCAGGTAGCGGCCCAGGCCGGCGAAGCTGGGGTGACGGCGGTGCGCCAGTTCCATCTCCAGCAGGTCGAGCAGCTCGGCCTTGTCCTGGAACTCCTTGGGCATGTAGTCGTGGAACACCCGTACGCCGCTCTCGCTTTCGACCTGCCACAGAGCTTCAAGTTGCGCCTTGAGCTGGCGTGGATCAAGTGGTTTCTGTGGTGTGAGGCTCTGCTTTTCGCCGGCCAGCCGATTGTGCCGCAACTTGCGGAAATGGCCCTTGAGCAGGTTGCGGTAGACCAGCGCGTCGCGGTTGTAGAAGGCCAGCGACAGCCAGCCACCCGGCGCGGTCAGCTGGTGCAGCACCGGCAGGATGCTCTCGGGCTCGGCCAGCCATTCGAGCACGGCGTGGCACAGCACCAGGTCGTAGGGTTCGGTGAGTTGGCCGAGCAGGTCCTGCCACGGCGCCTGGATGAAGGTCGCCTGCTGGCCGGCCTCGGCGAAGCGCGCACGGGCGCCGTCGAGCATCGGCGCGGCGGGTTCGGCAAGGGTCACCTGGTGGCCGCGCTGGGCCAGCCACAGGGCCATGTGGCCGAGGCCCGCGCCGATATCGAGCACCCGCAGGGGGCGGTCGGGCAGGGCCTCGGCCAGGTCGGCCTGGAGCACCGCCAGGCGGATGGCGCCCTTGGCGCCGCCGTAGATCTTCTCGGCGAAGCGGCTGGCCAGCTCATCGAAATGACGGTCGTTCATTTGCCGAAGCGCCTCTCGCTGTCGGCGAGCTTGGCCCGCACCACCTCGTTCATGTCCAGTCCCAGCTCACTGCACAGCAGCAACAGGTAGAGGACGATATCGCCGACTTCCTGGCCGGCGTGGGCGAGCTTGTCGGCGGGCAGCCGGCGGGACTCGTCCTCGGTCAGCCACTGGAAGATCTCCACCAACTCGGCCATTTCGACGCTGGCGGCCATGGCCAGGTTCTTCGGGCTGTGAAACACCCGCCAGTCGTTGGTGTCGCGGATGCGGTGCAGGCGTTCGGTCAGTTCTTGCAGGTTCATCGGGGTCTCCTCGTGGCGCATAGCTTCCGGCGAGGTGCCTTGCAAAGCAAGCCCGATCAGAGCGTGCGCCAACTGCCGAGCATATGCAGCAGGCCGCCGTGGCCATCCAGGCGCAGCTCGCCGCTCGGCCCCGCCTGGCTGGCGCTCAATATCACCTCCGAAGGCAGGCGCACCGGTTTGTGGAAGTCCACCGCGAAGGCATATCCGGCCTTGGGCAGGTGCCCCTGCAAGGCCGCCAGCGCCATGGCCTTGCTCCACATGCCGTGGGCGATGGCCCTGGGGAAGCCGAACAGGCGTGCCGTGAGGCTGCTCAGGTGGATCGGGTTGTAGTCGCCGCAGACCCTGGCGTAGCGCCGGCCGATATCGCCGTCGGCATACCAGCGGGTGGCTTCGGGCAACGTGGCGGACGTTGTGTCGGCGAGTTCCGCGGCCGGTGCGTCGAGCTTGAGGCCGCGCACCAGCATGCGGCTGGTTTCGCGCCAGAGCAGGCCGAGGCCATCCTCGGCCTCGGTCACCAGGTCGAAGGTGCCGCCTTTTTCATGGGGCTGCAGGTTGTCGGCATACACCGCGAAGCGCAGCCCGTCGATGCCGCCCAGGGGGCGCAGCACCTGCAGGCTGTTGTGCAGGTGCACCAGCCCCAGCAACGGGAAGGGAAAGTCCTCGGCTGTGAGCAGTTGCAGTTGCAGGCTGAAAGCCATGACGTGCGGGTAGGTGCCCGGCAGGCGGCCATCGTCGGCGAAGTGGCAGAGCCGGCGGTAGGCCGCCAGGTTGGCGGGGTCGACCCGCAGGAAGCAGCGCAGGCCCTGCTCCGGCAGCTGGCTGCCACGGATCTTGCGTTTGCCGAGGGCGCGCAGGTACAGGCTCGGTCGTGATTCGGGGCTGTGCAGGTCGTGCCAGGATCGGGTCATGGTCAGGCTCCCATCAAGGCCTGGCCGCAGACCCGCAGGGCCTGGCCATTGACCGCGCCCGAGCCCGGCTGGCTGAGCCAGGCGATGGCTTCGGCGACGTCCTGCGGCAAGCCGCCCTGGCCCAGCGAACTCAGGCGTCGGCCGGCCTCGCGCAGGCCCATGGGCATGGCCGCGGTCATGTGCGTTTCGATAAAGCCTGGCGCCACCGCGTTGATGCTGGCGCCCTGTTCGGCCAGGCGTGGCGCCCAGGCCTGGGCGAAGCCGATCAGCCCGGCCTTGCTGGCCGCGTAGTTGGACTGGCCGCGGTTGCCGGCGATGCCGCTGACCGAGGCGAGCAGGGTGATGCGCGCATCCGCGTGCAGCTTGCCGCCTTCGAACAGCGCCTCGGTCAGCACCTGGGGCGCCTTGAGGTTGACCGCCAGCACTGCGTCCCAGTACTCCGGGGTCATGTTGGCGAGGGTCTTGTCGCGGGTGATGCCGGCGTTGTGCACGACGATATCCAGGCCCTGGGGCAGGGCTTCGAGCAGTTGCGCGGCGGCATCGGCGGCGCAGATGTCCAGCGCCAGGGCACGACCGCCCAGGCGCGCGGCGAGGGCGTCGAGGTCGCGCTGGGCCTGGGGCACGTCGAGCAGCGTCACCTCGGCGCCGTCTCGGGCCAGGGTTTCGGCAATCGCCGCGCCGATGCCCCGGGCGGCGCCAGTGACCAGGGCGTGGCGGCCGGCCAGCGGCCGGGTCCAGTCCTGCACCTGGGCGGCGCAGGGCGTCAGGCGCAGGACTTGGCCGGAAACGAACGCGCTCTTGGGCGAAAGGAAGAAGCGCAGCGCGCCCTCGAGCTGGCTTTCGGCGCCTTCGGCGACATACAGCAGGTTGGCCGTGGCGCCATTGCGCAGTTCCTTGGCCAGCGAGCGGCTGAAGCCTTCCAGGGCCCGCTGGGCAACGCTGGCCTGCGCATCGGCGACGCCTTTTGGCGTACGCCCCAGGATCACCACGTGGGCGCTGGAGGCCAGGCTGCGCAGCAGGGGTTGGAAAAATTCGCGCAACTGCTTGAGGTCATCGCTGTCGGACAGGTGACTGGCATCGAACACCACCGCCTTGAGCTTCGGCCCCAGGCCCGCGACCCAGGCCGGGACCTCGAGCGCGTCGCTGGCGAAGCCGTAGCAGTCGGCGGTCAGGCGTGGAGCGATCGCCGCCACCTGGGCTGCCAGCGGCCCGCCGCCCAGCACCAGCGCGCCCTCGATGGGGCGCAGGCGCCCGGCCTGCCAGCGCTCCAGTGGCACCGGGCGGGGCAGGCCGAGGGCGTCGACCAGTTTTCGTCCGAGGGTGGAGTTGGCAAAGCCCAGATAGCGGTCGCTCATGTACGGTTCTCCCTGAAGGCAAGCATGCAAGTGTGGACCAAGTTTGTGGCAGGGTCGTTCGAATGCGCGAAAAGAACCTAGGCTTAAGGATCAAATTGTTTCAGGAGGAATACAGGCATGCAGTCAATTCGCCGGGTCGCGATCCTGGGGGGCAACCGGATTCCCTTCGCCCGCTCCAACGGCGCCTACGCCAAGGCCAGCAACCAGGCGATGCTCACGGCGGCCCTCGAGGGCCTGGTGGAGCGTTACCGCCTGCACGGCCTGCGTCTGGGCGAAGTGGCGGCCGGCGCGGTGCTCAAGCATTCGCGTGACATGAACCTGACCCGCGAGTGCGTGCTGGGCTCGAGGCTGTCGCCGCAGACGCCGGCCTACGACATCCAGCAGGCCTGTGGCACCGGCCTGGAAGCGGCGTTGCTGGTGGCCAACAAGATCGCCCTGGGGCAGATCGACAGCGGCATCGCCGGGGGCGTCGACACCACCTCGGACGCGCCCATCGCCGTGAGCGAAGGGCTGCGGCAGATCCTGCTGCAGGCCAACCGCGGCAAGACCCTCGGCGAACGTCTCAAGCCCTTCCTGAAACTGCGCCCGGGCCTGCTCAAGCCCGAGTTGCCGCGTAATGGCGAGCCGCGCACCGGGCTGTCGATGGGCGAGCACTGCGAACGCATGGCGCAGACCTGGCAGATCGGCCGCGAGGAGCAGGATGAACTGGCCCTGCTCAGCCATCAGCACCTGGCGGCGTCCTACCGCGAGGGCTGGCACGACGACCTGCTCACGCCCTACCTTGGCCTGACCCGGGATAACAACCTGCGCGCCGACCTGAGCCTGGAGCAGTTGGCCAAGCTCAAGCCGGTGTTCGAGCGCAGCGGCCTGGGCACGCTCACGCCGGGCAATTCCACGCCGCTGACCGATGGCGCCTCGCTGGTGTTGCTCGGCAGCGAGGCCTGGGCCGAGACGCAGGGCCTGAAGGTGCAGGCCTACCTGGTGGACGGCGAGGCGGCGGCCGTCGATTTCGTCCATGGTCAGGAGGGTCTGCTGATGGCACCGGTGTACGCGGTGCCGCGGCTGCTGGCGCGCAATGGCCTGACCTTGCAGGATTTCGACTTCTACGAGATCCACGAAGCCTTCGCCGCCCAGGTGCTCTGTACCCTCAAGGCTTGGGAGGATGCCGACTACTGCCGCACGCGCCTGGGGCTCGAAGGGCCGTTGGGGTCGATCGATCGCGCCAAGCTGAATGTGAAGGGCAGCTCGCTGGCCGCCGGGCATCCGTTCGCGGCGACGGGAGGGCGGATACTGGCGAACATGGCCAAGCTGCTGGGCGAGCGTGGCAAGGGGCGTGGCCTGATCTCGATCTGCGCGGCGGGTGGGCAGGGGGTAACGGCGATCGTCGAACGCTAGGCGGCGATGGCTGGTACCCTTGTCCGACCCGAGACACCAGGCCTTAGCATGTCGATCACCGGACCACGTCCCATCCCCGCCCTGGACCAGCTGCCTAGGCCGCTATACGCCCGCGCCGAGAGCCTGGGCGCCGGGTCCTGGACCACCCGTCACCAGCATGACTGGGTGCAATTTTCCTATGCCACCAGCGGCGTGCTTGGCGTGTACACCAGTGACGGCAGCTACTTCGCCCCGCCGCAGTGGGGCGTGTGGATCCCGGCCGGCACCGAGCATGAAGTGCTGACCTCGATGCAGGCCGAGATGCGTAGCCTGTATGTGCGCCGCGATGCCTGTCCCTGGGCACCGGGCGAATGCCGGGTGCTGGAGGTCACGCCGCTGGCGCGGGAGCTGATCAAGCAGTTCTGCACCTTCGCGGTGAACTACCCGGAAGGCGACAGTGCCGAGGCGCGGTTGGTGGCCGTGTTGCTGGACCAGCTGCGCACCCTGCCGCAGGTGGGGTTCTCGCTGCCGCTGCCGCGCCACCCGGGCTTGCTGGCGTTGTGCAACGGCTTGATCGCCGCCCCCGACCGGCCCCAGACCCTGCAGCAGTGGGCGGTGCAACTCGGGGTATCGGAAAAGACCCTGATGCGCCTGTTCCAGCGCGAGACGGGGCTGAGCTTTCGCAACTGGCGCCAGCGCATGCGCCTGCTGTCGTCGCTGGCGCTGCTGGAGGCCGGAGAGAGCGTCACCCAGGCCGCGCTGGGCTGCGGGTATGACTCGACTTCGGCCTACATCGCCGCCTTTCGCCAGCTGTTCGGCGCCACGCCAGGGGAACTGCGCCTGTAGTAGCGGCTGCTGTTTCGGTCAGTGACAGCACCCGCTGCCATTGGCCAGGTCCTTGAGGATCGGACAGTCCGGCCGGTCGTCGCCCTGGCAGTGGGCCACCAGCTCGCCGAGGGTGTCGCGCAGGCTCACCAACTCCTCGATGCGCTTGTTCAGCGCCTCGATATGCTGCATGGCCAGGGCCTTCACGTCGGCGCTGGCGCGCTGGCGGTCCTGCCACAGGGTCAGCAGCTTGGCGACTTCTTCCAGGGAAAAGCCCAGATCACGTGATCGCTTGATGAACGCCAGGCTGTGCAGGTCCTCCTGCTGGTACAGCCGGTAGCCGCTTTCGCTTCGCGTGGCGGGGCGCAGCAGGCCGATGGACTCGTAGTAGCGGATCATCTTGGCGCTCAGCCCGCTGCGGCGGGCGGCCTGGCCGATGTTCATGGGGCCTCCTGGTCGATGGCGGTGGGTTTCCAGGTCTTCAGCCACAGGGCATTGCTCACCACGCTGACGCTGGACAACGCCATGGCGGCGCCGGCCAGCACCGGATTGAGGTAGCCCAGCGCGGCCAGGGGGATGCCGATCAGGTTGTAGATGAATGCCCAGAACAGGTTCTGGCGGATCTTCGCGTAGGTCTTGCGGCTGATCTCCAGTGCCGCGGGTACCAGGCGCGGATCGCCGCGCATCAGGGTGATGCCGGCCGCCTGCATGGCCACGTCGGTGCCGCCGCCCATGGCGATGCCGATGTCGGCGGCCGCCAGCGCCGGGGCGTCGTTGATGCCGTCGCCGACCATCGCCACCACGCCCTGTTGCTTGAGCGCGGCCACCGTGGCGGCCTTGTCCGCCGGCAGCACTTCGGCGTGCACGTCGTCGATGCCGAGCGCCTCGGCCACCACCTTGGCGCTGCCGCGGTTGTCGCCGGTCAGCAGGTGGCTGCTGATGTGGCGCGCATGCAAGGCGGCGATGGCCTGGCCGGCGCCGGGTTTGAGACTGTCGCCGAAGGCGAACAGGCCCAGCACGCGGGGGTGGCTGCCGAGTTCGATCAGCCAGGACAGGGTGCGGCCCTCGGCCTCCCAGGCTTGGGCGCTGGCGGCCAGCTCGCCCGGTACCAGCCGGCTCTCGTCGAGCAGGCGGCGGTTTCCCAGGGCCAGCTCGCGGCCCTCCACCTGGCCGGCGATGCCACGGCCGGTGAGGGACTGGCTGTCGGCCACTTGCGGTACGTCAAGATCGCGCTCGGCGCAGGCATCGAGCACCGCCTTGGCCAAGGGGTGCTCGCTGCCACGCTGCAGGGCGCCGGCCAGGCGCAGCAGTTGGTTATCGTCACCGCTGCTGGCCTGCTGGTGGACGATGCGCGGACTGCCGGAGGTAAGGGTGCCGGTCTTGTCGAATACCACGCGGTTGACCGCATGGGCGCGCTCCAGCGCTTCGGCGTCCTTGATCAGGATGCCGTGGCGGGCGGCGACACCGGTGCCGGCCATGATCGCCGCGGGCGTGGCCAGGCCCAAGGCGCAGGGGCAGGCGATCACCAGCACGGCGACGGCGTTGATCAGCGCGGTTTCCAGCGGTGCGCCGGCCAGCCACCAGCCGACCAAGGTCACCAGGGCCAGCACCAGCACGGCGGGGACGAATACCTGGCTGACCCGGTCGACCAGCTTCTGGATCGGCGCCTTGGCCGCCTGGGCGTCCTCGACCAGGCGGATGATGCGGGCGAGCACGGTCTCGGTGCCCAGCGCCAGGGTCTTCACCAGCAGGCGGCCTTCGCCGTTGATGGCGCCGCCGGTCACCGCGTCGCCGGGCTGCTTGGGCACCGGCAGGCTTTCACCGCTGATCAGGGCTTCGTCGGCGTGGCTGCTGCCTTCGAGCACCTGGCCATCGACCGGGAAGCGCTCGCCGGGCTTGACCAGCACCACATCGTCGAGGCGCAGCTGGCTGATGGCGACGTCTTCCTCGCGCCCCTCGACCACCCGCACGGCGCGTTCCGGGCGCAGGGCCTCCAGTGCCCGGATGGCGCTGGCGGTCTGGCGCTTGGCGCGGCTTTCCAGGTACTTGCCCAGCAGCACCAGGGCGATCACCACCGCCGAGGCTTCGAAGTACAGGTGCGGCGTCATGCCGGCGTGGGCGTTGGCCCATTGGTACAGGCTCAGGCCGTAGCCGGCGCTGGTGCCCAGGGCGACCAGCAGGTCCATGTTGCCGGCACCTGCGCGCACGGCCTTCCAGGCGGCGACGTAGAAGCGTGCGCCAAGGATGAACTGCACCGGGGTGGCCAGCAGGAACTGCGCCCAGGCCGGCAGCATCCAGTGCAGGCCGAACGGTTGCACCAGCATCGGCAGCACCAACGGCAGGGCCAGCAGCAGGGCCGCGGCGACCGCCAGGCGTTCGTTGCGCAGGCGGCGTCGGGCCTGTGCCTGGTCATCGTGGCTGGCCAGCGGCAGGGTGGCGCTGTAGCCGGCCTTCTCGACCGCGGCGATCAGCGCGCCGTCGTCGACGCCCTCAAGCACTTCAAGGTGGGCGCGTTCGTTGGCCAGGTTGACGCTGACCTGCTCGACCCCCGGCAGTTTGCCGAGGGCGCGCTCGACCCGGCCGGCGCAACTGGCACAGGTCATGCCGCCGATCTGCAGTTCGAGGGTACGGGTGGGGACGCTGTAGCCGGCGTCGCGCACCGCGTCGACCAGCGCCGGCAGGCTGTCGGCCGGGGCCTGGACCCGGGCCTGCTCGGTGGCGAGGTTGACGCTGACGTGTTCGGTACCGGTGACCTTGCGCAGGGCGCGTTCGACCCGACCTGCGCAGCTGGCGCAGGTCATGCCACCGATCGGCAGGTCGAAGGTGGTGGATGCGGGCATGGCTCTCTCCTCCGTGGACAGGCCTCCAGCATCAACCTTGCCATGCGGGCAAGGTCAATAGCCCAGGCCGGCTCTCTTGAGCACCAGGCCATTGTGCCCCATGGCGATCCGGTATTTGTTGATCTGGCCCGCCTGCAAGGTCAGGCGCGTGCTGCGCTGGTCCTCGACGCCGGGCGCGCAGCCGGGAACCTGCCCGGGCAACAGGCGCAGGCGCACATCGACGGGGCCCGGCGGCAGGTTGAATGAGGTTGACTGCTCCTGGAACAGGCGGCCGGACAGCTGGTCGTTGAGGTAGATGCCGATCTCGCAGCTGGTGGCCACCTCCAGGCGTTCCCGGGAAATGATCAGCACGCTGTAGTCCGAATTGCCCTCGGCGCTGGCCGGTGGCACGACGGCCAGCGCGCCCAGCAATCCGACGAGGCCCAATGCTGCCCTGATCATGAAAAATCTCCTGCTTGCCAAAATCGTCAAAGGCGCAGCTTGGCCGAGGCGCGCGCGGATTTCCAGCCCGGCCGTTTTCTGCGGAACTTGACCTTGCCCCGATGGCAAGGCTGAGACTGGGCAAAACCCACAAGGAGGCAACCTCGATGCAAGTGTTCAATGTACAAGGCATGACCTGTGGCCATTGTGTGAAGGGCGTGACCCGGGCGGTGCAGGAGCAGGATGCGGCGGCACGCGTGGAAGTGGACCTGGCGGCGCGCCAGGTGCGGGTGGAAAGTGCCCTGGCGGCGGATCAGATCCTGGCGGCGATTCGTGAAGAGGGGTATCAGGCCGAGGTGGCCTGAGTTACCGCGGTGTGCATGGCGATAGTCTTGCGGCGCCGATGAGATCGCGCGCCGCGCAGGCGGCGCGCGATCTGACTGACGGTGCACGGTTTCCGTGGTGCACCTACAAAATCAATACAAAGGTTTTCAGGTAGACTAGCGGACTTGCTTAGCCTGCTATGGATTTTCCATGAACCTTCGAACCTTGCTGATTCTCGGCGCCCTCAGTGCGTTCGGGCCTCTGGCGATCGACTTTTATCTGCCGGCCTTCCCGGCCATGGCGCATGCCTTCGGCACCGACGAAAAGCATGTGCAGACCACCCTGGCCGCCTATTTCCTCGGCTTGTCCCTGGGCCAGCTCGCTTACGGGCCGGTGGCCGACCGTTTCGGCCGGCGTCTGCCGCTGCTGTTCGGGGTTGGCCTGTTTACCGTGGCGTCACTGGCCTGCGCCTATGCCCCAAATCTCGACAGCCTGATCCTGGCGCGTTTCGTCCAGGCCCTGGGTGGCTGCGCCGGCATGGTGCTGTCGCGGGCGATCGTCAGCGACAAGTGTGACGCGGTGGCCTCGGCCAAGGTGTTTTCGCAACTGATGCTGGTGATGGGCCTGGCGCCGATCCTCGCGCCGATGCTCGGTGGCGTGCTGGTCAACGTGGCAGGCTGGCAGTCGATCTTCCTGGCCTTGGGCCTGTTCAGTGCGGCATGCCTGCTCGCCGTCGGCCTGGGCCTGCCGGAGAGCCTGCCGGCCCATGTACCGCGCCAGCCGCTGTCGGGCGCGCTGCGCCAGTACCTGAGTCTGTTCGGCGACCGGGTGTTCGTCGGACATGCGCTGACCGGCGGCATCGCCATCGCTGGGATGTTCGCCTACATCGCCGGTTCGCCGTTCGTGTTCATCAAGCTCTACGGCGTGCCGCCCGAGCACTACGGCTGGCTGTTCGGCACCAACGCCGCCGGCTTCATCCTGATGGCCCAGGTCAATGCGCGGCTGCTGGCCAAGCGCGGTCCGGCATTCCTGCTGGCGCGAGCGGTGTGGTTGTACCTGGTGGCGGCGCTGGCGCTGCTGGTGGTGGCGGCGTTGCGCCCGGCACAGCTCTGGCCATTATTGGTGCCGCTGTTCGTGTGTATCGCCAGCCTCGGTTGCATCATCCCCAACGCTTCGGCCTGCGCCATGAGCGGGCAAGGAACGCGGGCTGGCAGTGCCTCGGCCCTGATGGGCTGCCTGCAGTTCAGCGTCGCCGCAGGCGCGGCGGCGCTGGTCGGAGTGCTGCACGACGGCAGCGCGGTGCCCATGGCGCTGGTGATCAGCTTGTGCGGCGCGCTGGTGGTCAGTGTCGCAATGCTGACCCGGCGCCTGCAGGCCAGCCGGCCCGCGTGAGCGGGTGGGGCGCGTTGAGACGCGCCTCCAGCAGGGCGACGAACGATCGCGCCTCGGCCTCGCTGCGGAAACTCACCACATGCTGGTCGAGCTGGACCTGCCAGGGGCAGGCGGGGTTCCGGTTCGACGCACTGACGACAATCTTCATCGCGATCCACCTCAAGTCAGCGGGAGCGGATCTAGTGTAGCGCTGCCCCCGGCTCGCGCCATGACCGCGATCAGTACCCAGACTGACGGTCATGACGGTCTGACGCTGGGAGACGTTCTGTTTTGCAGGGCGGAAATTTTCCCTCTTCCCGTCGGACATATCGACCCCCTGGTTCGTTGCTGTCAGCTGCGTTCCCGCTAGAGCCACGGTAGTACGGGGGATGGGCAGAGTCAGTCGTCAGCCACTCTGACAGACGCATCTTTAAGAACGATTTTGGGAAGGCGTATACCGACCCATCTGGGGCATGCCTCCCTCACGGCGAGTGCCCTCCAGCGGCTTATACTGCCCCCTGGCGGCCAGCGAAGGGTGAGCGTTTCCCTGGGCTGGCGACCACCATCCGGCACACGAACCATCCCGCGCTTGCCCACACCGGAGGCAGGGCATCTGCGGCGTTCGCCAGCAGGCGGGATTCATCAGGGAGCTTCAGGTTCATGAACGCAGTCCGCAGCATCAGTCAGGTCGCCAACCTGATGGCCGATCCCAAGCGCAGCGCCATGTTGTGGGCGTTGATCGATGGTACCCCGCGTGCGGCGGACGAGCTTGCCGTGCTCACTGGGCTGAGCACGTCGTCGGCCTGTGCGCACCTGTCGCTGTTGTGCAGTGCCGGGCTGCTCAGGCACGAGGCGCGTGGGCGCAAGCGCTTCTTTCGCCTGGCCACGCCGGAGGTCGGCACTGCGGTGGAAGCCTTGGCCAGCGTGCAACTGGCGACGCGCTCACCTGGGGAGCAGGGCACGACACTGCAGATTCCCCTGTCGATGCGCAAGGCACGCCTGTGTGGTGATCACCTGGGCGGCGAAGTGGCCGCCGCGCTGCTCCACCGCCTGCAGGTGGCCGGTTGGCTGGAGGGCAGCGAGCAGTACCTGTCGGTGAGCCAGGAGGGCAAGGAGCACCTGGAGGCTCTGGGGGTATTCATTGACGCGATGGCCGCCGGTGACCGGCGCGGCTGCGTGATATGCCACTGCAGTAAATGGAACGATCAGGGCCCGCACCTGGGCGGTTGCCTGGGCAAGGCCTTGCTCCGCTTGTTCACCCAGTCGGGTTGGGTGCGTGAGCAGGAGGGCAGCCGGGCGGTGCAACTCACACCGCTCGGCCAGCAGCAGATCAACGCGATCGCCTGCCTCCCGGCCCGGCAGGTCGGCTAGCGGACCAGTCGCGCATCCAGGCTGTTCTGCGCCAGGCGGCGTGCCTGGTCCTGGGTCATGCCCAGGTGCTGATGCAGGGCGTGGAAGTTCTCGGTGACGTAGCCACCGAAGTAGGCTGGATCATCGGAGTTGACCGTAACTTTCACCCCACGCTCGAGCATATCGAGGATGTTGTGCTGGCCCATGTGTTCGAACACGCACAGCTTGGTGTTGGACAGCGGGCAGACGGTCAGCGGGATCTGCTCGTCGATGATGCGCTGCATCAGGCGCTCGTCCTCGATGGCGCGCACGCCGTGATCGATCCGCTGGATCTTCAGCAAGTCGAGGGCTTCCCAGATGTACTCGGGCGGGCCTTCCTCGCCGGCATGGGCCACGGTCAGGAAGCCTTCGCTGCGGGCGCGATCGAAGACGCGCTGGAACTTGCTCGGCGGATGGCCTTTTTCCGAGCTGTCCAGGCCCACGGCGACGAAGGCATCGCGGAAGGGCAGGGCCTGGTCCAGGGTCTTCTGTGCCTCGTCTTCACTCAGGTGGCGCAGAAAGCTGAGAATCAGGCCGCTGCTGATGCCCAGCTGCTCGCGACCATCCTTCAAGGCCCGGTTGATGCCATCGAGCACCACCTCGAACGGGATGCCCCGGTCGGTGTGGGTCTGCGGGTCGAAGAACGGCTCGGTGTGGATGACGTTCTGCGCCTTGCAGCGCTGCAGGTAGGCCCAGGTCAGGTCGTAGAAGTCCTGCTCGGTGCGCAGGACATCCGCGCCCTGGTAGTAGAGGTCGAGGAATTCCTGCAGGTTGTTGAAGGCATAGGCGCTGCGCAGGGTCTCGACGTCCGCCCAGGGCAGCGCGATCTTGTTGCGTTCGGCCAGGGCGAACAGCAGTTCAGGCTCCAGCGAGCCCTCCAGGTGCATGTGCAGTTCCGCCTTGGGCAAGGCGTTCAGCCATTCATACATGTGTGCAATCTCGATCAGGTACGGTTGGCCGCCATTCTACAGGGCCTGGCCGGGCAATGCGCCCACCCAGGCCGCAACGCCCGGGTTTACCAGATGAGCGCTTCACCTTTGTAGTTGATGAAGCGCAGGCCGCCATTGCCGCTCTGGGCCTTGACTTGCTCGAGCATGCCCCGGGTGCTGGTCAGCACGTCGATCTCGGCGTTCTCGCCGCCCATGTCGGTCTTCACCCAGCCCGGGTGCATGGCCAGCACGGCCAGGTCGGGGCGCTGCAGCTCGACCACGAAGCTGTTGATCATCGAGTTGAGCGCGGCCTTGCTGGCCTTGTACAGGCAGACTTCGCCACCGTCGGGGATGGCCACACTGCCCAGGATCGAGCTCATGAACGCCAGCACGCCGCTGCCTTCGCGCACCTGGCCGGCCAGGCGACGGGCCACACGGATCGGCGCCACGGCGTTGGTCATGAACAGCTCGCCGACCTGCTGTACCTGCACGCTTTCCAGGTCCTGCGGCAGCGGGCCCATCACCCCGGCGTTGACGAACAGCAGGTCGAATACTTCGTCTTGCAGGCGCTGCTTGAGCCCGTCGAGCTGGGCCGTGTCGTTCATCTCCAGGCGCTCGATGCGCACCCCGGGGACTTCGCCCAGCGCACCCGGCTGTTGCGGGTCGCGCACGGTGGCGACGACGTTCCACCCATCTTCGCGCAGGCGTTGTACCAAGCCCAGGCCGAGGCCTCGGGAGGCGCCGATGATGAGGGCGGTCTTGTTGGCGTTCATAGCGATACTCCATATCAAGGGCGCGGCGAGCGGTGCTGTGCACAGGTTCGCTTGTCGCGCGGCAACGTGGCGGTTGCCCTCCACTGGGAGGGCCTGGGTGACGAGCATAAACCAGGAAGAGGTCGGCTGCCCTGTCGCGGCTGGTCAAAAAATGATCGAAGGTCTGAAAGGCCTGTGGAGATGGGGTCTGACAGGGTGGTTCACGGGTTATCCACAGGCTGCTCCACAGTAATTGTGTGCAAGCGCGACAGCCTGAAAATGCCCGTTTCAGGGAACGCAGTCGCTGCTGACTGGGGATAACTCACACGCTTTCAGTGACTTGGGTTAATGTCACACAAATATGATCAAAATATGCTCAATACGCTGCAGGCCTTGCGGAACAAGGCCTGCAGCGGAGTGCCCCAAGCTTATCCACAGGCAGGCCCACAGCAGTTGTGGGCAACGCTCAGGCTCGTTCCAGCAGGATGCGCCCGCGGCTCAGGTCGGCGAGCTGCTGCTGCAGCACCTCGAGGTGGCTGTCACCCAGGGCGATGCGCAGGTCGACGCCGTTGGCGGTGAACTGCTCGTCCAGCACCAGGCCGTCGACTTCGCCCAGGCGCAACTTGACCAGCGCCAGTTCGCTGAAGGTGCAGCTGCAGGCGAACTCGCTGCGCTGTACCAGCAAGCGCTTGGGCGCCTGCTGCAGGCATTTGTTGGCGCCGCCGCCGTAGGCCCGGGCCAGGCCGCCGGTGCCCAGTTGGATGCCGCCGTACCAGCGGATCACCAGAACCACCACCTGGTCACAGTCCTGGGCCTCGATGGCGGCAAGGATCGGGCGCCCGGCCGTGCCGCCGGGCTCGCCGTCGTCGCTGCTGCGGTATTGGCCGCCGAGCTTCCAGGCCCAGCAATTGTGGGTGGCCGCCAGGTCGCTGTGGCGTTCGATGAAGGCCATGGCCTCGGCCGGGCTACTGATCGGGCCGGCGAGGGTGATGAAGCGGCTCTTGCGGATGTCCTCGCGGAACTCGCAGAGCTCGAGCAGGGTAGAAGGCATAAGTCCGGGTCAGGCGGGCGTGCTGATGCCGCAGCCTTTGAGAATGATGTGGATAAGGTTGTTGCTGGCGTCTTCCATGTCCTGCTTGGTCAGCCGGCTGCGGCCGGTCACCTGGCAGATCTGGGTGGCGAAGTCGGCGTAGTGCTGGGTGCTGCCCCAGAGCAGGAAGATCAGGTGCACAGGGTCGACCCGGTCCATCTTGCCGGCGTCCATCCAGGCTTGGAACACCGCGGCACGGCCGCGGAACCATTCGCGGTAGTCGGCGCTGAAGTACTCGCTCAGGCATTCGCCGCCGCTGATCACTTCCATGGCGAATATTCGCGAGGCCTGCGGGTTGCGTCGGGAAAACTCCATCTTGGTGCGGATGTAGTGGCTGAGCGCCACGGCCGGGTCGTCTTCCACGCTCAGGGCATTGAAGGTGCTGTCCCACAGCTCGATGATGTTGCTAAGCACCGCGATGTACAGGCCCAGCTTGTTGGTGAAGTAGTAGTGCAGGTTGGCCTTGGGCAGCCCGGCCTTGAGCGCGATGGTGTTCATGCTCGTGCCCTTGTATCCGTGGCGGGCGAATTCGTCTTCGGCGGCCTGGATGATGGCCTGCTCGTTCTTCTGGCGGATGCGGCCGGCGGGCTTTCCCGAGGCGGGGGAGCGATGCGCAGGGACTTCTAGGGTCATGGACGATTCCGGGCGGGTCGTTACAGATGTCCGACAGATTACCTGCCTGTGCCGAAGTGACAAGCATTAGCGGTAGAGATACGTATCAACGTGTCGCAGCCAGGCTCTCGAGGAAGCTTTCCAGCACCAGGTTCGGCCGACGGCCCTTGCGCGTCACCCAGCTCAGGCTCAGGTCATAGAAGCGCTGGGCGGGTTTGAGCGCACGCAGGCGCCCCTGCTGCACCCAGAGCATCGCGTAATGGTCGGGCAGGTAGCCGATGTAACGTCCGGTGAGGATGAGGAAGGCCATGCCTTCGCGGTCCGAGGCACTGGCGGTGCAGCGCAAGGCCTGGTAATGGGCCTGGATGTCGGCCGGCAGGCGGAAAGTTGGGGCGATCGCATCCTGGTCATTGAGGCGGTCGTCGTCGATCTGCTGGTCATCGGCATAGAACAGCGGATGGCCGACCGCGCAGTAGAGCAGTGAGCGCTCGCTGTACAGCGGCTGGTACTCAAGCCCCGACAGTGGGCTGGTCTGAGGCACCACGCCGACATGCAGGCTGCCATCGAGCACACCCTGCTCGACCTGGCTTGGCGCGATCATGCGGATCTGGATGCGCACGTCCGGGCCGCGGTCCTTCAGTTCGGCCAGGGCATGGGTGATGCGCATGTGCGGCAAAGTCACCAGGTTGTCGGTGAGGCCGATGTTCAGTTCGCCGCGCAGGTGCTGGTGCAGGCCGTTCACCTCGGTGCGAAAGGTCTCCAGGGCGCTGAGCAACTGCAACGCCGAGTGGTAGACCTCGCGGCCTTCCTCGGTGAGCGAAAACCCGGCGCGCCCCCGTTGGCACAGACGCAGACCCAGGCGTTGCTCGAGGTCGTTCATCTGCTGGCTGATCGCCGAGCGGCCGATCCCCAGCACGTTCTCCGCCGCCGAGAAACCGCCGCATTCGACGACGCTGCGGTAGATTTTCAGCAGGCGGATGTCGAAATCGCTGACTTGGGCGAGGGGATCGGGACGTCGGCTCATTAGTTTAGTTATCCGCTGACTGAAGATTAGAAATGCTGGGTTTTTCGAACTTTATCGCCGTGACAATTTAGCTGCAACAACACCCATCGTTGCCTAATCGTCTTCCGAGGAATCGCCCGATGAACATGCCCGAAACCGTCCAGGTCGGTCTGGCCAGCCAGCTCAAGCTGGACGCCCACTGGATGCCGTACACCGCCAACCGCAACTTCCAGCGCGACCCGCGCCTGATCGTGGCGGCCGAAGGCAACTACCTGGTCGACGACAAGGGCCGCAAGGTGTTCGACGCCCTCTCGGGCCTGTGGACCTGCGGTGCCGGGCATACCCGCAAGGAGATCAGCGAGGCGGTGGCCCGTCAGGTCGCCACCCTCGATTATTCGCCGGCCTTCCAGTTCGGCCACCCGCTGTCGTTCCAGCTGGCCGAGAAGATCGTCGACCTGGTGCCGGGCGACCTGAACCATGTGTTCTTCACCAACTCCGGCTCCGAGTGCGCCGACACCGCGTTGAAAATGGTCCGCGCCTACTGGCGCCTGAAGGGCCAGGCCACCAAGACCAAGATCATCGGCCGTGCCCGTGGTTACCACGGCGTGAACATCGCCGGCACCAGCCTGGGCGGGGTCAACGGCAACCGCAAGCTGTTTGGTCAATTGCTGGACGTCGATCACCTGCCTCACACCGTGCTGCCGGCCAACGTGTTCAGCAAGGGCATGCCGGAAGAGGGCGGCATCGCTCTGGCTGACGAGATGCTCAAACTGATCGAGCTGCATGACGCCTCTAACATCGCCGCAGTGATCGTCGAGCCGCTGGCCGGTTCCGCCGGTGTGCTGCCGCCGCCGAAGGGCTACCTCAAGCGCCTGCGCGAGATCTGCAGCCAGCACAACATCCTGCTGATCTTCGACGAAGTGATCACCGGTTTCGGCCGCATGGGCGCGATGACCGGCGCCGAAGCCTTCGGCGTCACTCCGGACCTGATGTGCATCGCCAAGCAGGTCACCAACGGCGCCATCCCGATGGGGGCGGTGATCGCCACCAGCGAGATCTATCAGACTTTCATGAACCAGCCGACCCCCGAGTACGCCGTGGAATTCCCCCACGGCTATACCTACTCGGCACACCCGGTCGCCTGCGCCGCCGGTATCGCCGCGCTGGACCTGCTGCAGAAGGAAAGCCTGGTGCAGTCCGCCGCCGAGCTGGCGCCACACTTCGAGAAGCTGCTGCACGGCATCAAGGGGACGAAGAACGTCGTCGACATCCGCAACTACGGCCTGGCCGGCGCCATCCAGATCGCCGCGCGCGACGGTGATGCCATCGTCCGTCCGTACGAGGCGGCCATGAAGCTCTGGCAAGCCGGCTTCTATGTGCGCTTCGGTGGCGACACCCTGCAGTTCGGGCCAACCTTCAACACCCAGCCGCAGGAACTGGATCGCCTGTTCGACGCGGTGGGCGAAGCCTTGAACAAGGTCGACTGACTTTTCTGATTTTGACGTCGGGCGCGTGAGTACCACGCGCCTGTCTCTACCTTCTTTATCTGGAGTTCTGCATGAGCATTGTTCAGCACCTGATCCACGGCGAGCTGGTCACCAAGGGCGAGCGCACCGCCGATGTCTTCAACCCGTCCACCGGCCAGGCCGTGCGCAAGGTCGAACTGGCCAGCCGCGCCACCATCCAGCAGGCCATCGATTCGGCCAAGGCCGCCTTCCCGGCCTGGCGCAACACCCCGCCGGCCAAGCGTGCCCAGGTGATGTTCCGCTTCAAGCAGCTGCTGGAGCAGAACGAGGCGAAGATCTCGCAGATGATCAGCGAGGAGCACGGCAAGACCCTGGAAGACGCGGCGGGTGAGCTCAAGCGTGGCATCGAGAACGTCGAGTTCGCCTGCGCCGCCCCTGAGCTGCTCAAGGGTGAGTACAGCCGCAACGTCGGCCCGAACATCGATGCCTGGTCCGACTTCCCGCCGCTGGGCATCGTGGCCGGCATCACCCCGTTCAACTTCCCGGCCATGGTGCCGCTGTGGATGTACCCGCTGGCCATCGCCTGCGGCAACGCCTTCATCCTCAAGCCGTCCGAGCGCGATCCGAGCTCGACCCTGTATATCGCCCAGCTGCTGCTGGAAGCCGGCCTGCCGAAGGGCATCCTCAACGTCGTGCATGGCGACAAGGAAGCGGTCGATGCGCTGATCGAGGCGCCGGAGGTCAAGGCCCTGAGCTTCGTTGGTTCGACCCCGATCGCTGAGTACATTTATGCCGAGGGCACCAAGCGCGGCAAGCGCGTCCAGGCCCTGGGCGGCGCGAAGAACCATGCGGTGCTGATGCCTGACGCCGACCTGGACAACGCCGTCAGCGCGCTGATGGGCGCGGCCTACGGTTCCTGCGGCGAACGCTGCATGGCCATTTCGGTGGCGGTGTGTGTCGGCGACCAGGTGGCTGATGCGCTGATCGCCAAGCTGGAGCCGCAGATCAAGGCGCTGAAGATCGGTGCCGGCACTGCCTGTGGCCTGGACATGGGCCCGCTGGTGACCGCCGCCGCGCGTGACAAGGTGGTGGGCTACATCGATGACGGCGTCGCCGCTGGTGCCAAGCTGGTGGTCGATGGTCGCGGCTACCGTGTGGCCGGTAACGAGGATGGCTATTTCGTTGGCGGTACCCTGTTCGACAAGGTCACCCCCGAGATGCGTATTTATAAGGAAGAGATCTTCGGCCCGGTGCTGTGCGTGGTGCGTGTGAACAGCCTGGAACAGGCCATGCAGCTGATCAACGAGCACGAGTACGGTAACGGAACCTGCATCTTCACCCGTGACGGTGAAGCGGCGCGGCTGTTCTGCGACGAGATCGAAGTGGGCATGGTGGGTGTCAACGTACCGCTGCCGGTGCCGGTGGCGTACCACAGCTTTGGTGGCTGGAAGCGTTCGCTGTTCGGCGACCTGCATGCCTATGGTCCGGACGGTGTGCGCTTCTATACCCGTCGCAAGGCGATCACCCAGCGCTGGCCACAGCGGGCCAGCCATGAGGCTTCGCAGTTTGCGTTCCCGAGCCTGTAAGGCGCAGGGATGAAAGCGGGGCGGCCGACAGGCCGCCCCGCTTTGTTTTTTGGCTGCTTATATAGGTGCTAGGGCTGTGATGGGCAGCTGGCAGCCCTGACGCGGTGTTTTCCCCCGATATTTCACTTTAATGAAATTAACGGTTGACGCCCTCTCAGATTCCCTTACAATGCGCCCCACTTCCGACGTAGTCGAAACGAAAAAACTGTTGTTAATCAATAGGTTGAATGTTTCAGGTAGTATCGGAGGTGCTTCGATCATCAGGTCGGCAGCGGTGAAAAAGGCAGTTGACAGCAGGTTGTAACGCTGTATGATTCGCCTCCCGCTACGAGAGATCGCGGCGAGTCAAGTGTTTGAAGTGAAACGAAAAACTTCAAAATAAACGCTTGACACGAAATGAGGAAAGCGTAGAATGCGCGCCTCGGTTGAGACGAAACGCTCTCAGCCAAACGCTCTTTAACAAATTGAATCAAGCAATTCGTGTGGGTGCTTGTGAGTACGGACTGATAGTCGCCAAGATT
>NZ_NIBE01000108.1:0-385 GCF_002205115.1 Pseudomonas sp. DrBHI1 | reverse complement strand
CCTCAACACCGCCGGCGCCTTGGCCTGGCTGGGTCAACTGGGGCGCCAGAGCCTGCAGGCCGGCGCCCCCGGCAACATGGATCGCCTGCTATACCGGCGCCTGGGCACCTACCTCATCGCCTCGCTGGGCGAGCAAGCCATCAACCTGCGCCTGAGTGAACACGCACTCGAGGGTGACACCCCCTCGCGAGGACGGGTGGCGGCCCCCATGGTCCGACGCCTTGATCGCGCCTATGTGGAGACGTTGCAGGGCGCTCATGCTCATTCGTTCTATCGGCTTCGGCTGGCCAGTGGCCTGCTCCTGCTGGAGGCGGGACTGCTCCTGTTGCAGGGGCAGCGGGATGACAAGGACCGGCGTTTCTGGAGCGAGGTGGTGGCCGCAGGA
>NZ_NIBE01000107.1:114345-127347 GCF_002205115.1 Pseudomonas sp. DrBHI1 | reverse complement strand
GGGCAGGTCACGCAAGGGTTTCTTTTTGGTTGGCATACATGCACCTCTTACTCATGTTATGCCCGAACACAAAATTTCTGACACCCTCGAGCGGACGGCCCGAACAGCGTCTGCTTGCGACCCATGGCTGCCTTCGCTAATGGCAACTATCGACCAAAGGCGGGCACTCGGCTCGACGTTATACCCCAAGCGACAGTGCACCGCAGTACATCAGTGTATTGCATACAACCATCTGGGCGACCATGAATCCGAAGGCGGCACCCAGAACACCAACGCCCGCGACGATCCATGGCAAGCGTGTTTTCACGCGATCCCTCAACAGCCAAGCTGACACGCCCGCACCAATCAACAAGCCGGGCACGGAAAACATGTGCCCAAGCGCTAACATTCCCTCGGTGTGGTCCAGGCTGGACATGATTTTCATATAGATCAACAGCGTGGCGATGGCTGTGAATGTCGTTCCGGTGAGAAACAGAGCAGGCGCACGCAAGATCAAGCCAAGTATAAGCGTCACAATGAGCACTGCGAGTAGGTACCCAAGACCTGTGTACAGCGGGTCGGCACTCATGCTGGAGTAAAAGAAAACGGCCGTGATCATCAGGATCGCATAGGTAAGATCATCTCTACGGCTGACTGTCATTTCTGCCCTCGCTCCAGACCTGTGCCTGATAGCGTAGAAGACGGGAAAGTATTGCTCCATGGGTCCGCTGTGGGTCGAGAGCAGCCGGCCGCGATTCACCAAAACGGTCCTTCCTCGACAACCCGTTATGCCCAAGCAATCTGTGTGGGCCCTCCTAAATTTGGATAACTCCTTTCATCGGCTTTGTCATAATTGTGATTGTTGTGTAGATGCTCTTGGCCATATGCTCGGTGCGGCAATCTGCCACTACAACACCAAACATGGAGTAGCCTGATGAAAATCGCTTCCCTCGTGATCGCTGCAGTCCTTTCGTTCTCCTCAGTAGCCGCCTTCGCACACAGCGGCGGTACCGATTCCAAGGGCTGCCATACCAATCACAAAACGGGCGACCGCCACTGCCACTAAGGCAGTCCGCCGATCTTTCCAACGCTGGCGTTCTTGCCCTGAGGATGCCAGCCGTCGAGGCAGAGTCGAGCTCTACAGCATGTTGCGAATACCCAGCAGCGCTATTAGGTGGCCGGGGTAGAACCAATAGCTCCATTGTGTGACTGGCAAGACCTTGAATGGCAACGGTGCCCAGAACAGAGCTAATCCGAGCAGCGGCGCCAGGGCGGCAGTCGACAGTGCGAGAATAGCGAATGGCTCCAGTTGCGCCGCCTGCTCGAACAGGCCACTCCGCGTATTGATGACGACACAGAGCGCCACCGGGAGTAACGCGAACAGTTCAGGGCGCCTGATGGCTAGCACCAGAGACGCCGGTACGAATACTCCAAAGACGCCGTACATCAGCGGCTCGCTCAGCAGATAGGCTGCCAGAATAGCTCCACCCGCCAGCACGAGGCTTTCAAGCGTTCGATGCTGCACTCCCCAAGCAACCAGAAGCCCCAGCGTCAAGGTGACCAGGACGTTAAACGTCCCGGAGGTGCTGACCAAACGGTAAGGCACCTCAGACAGAGCGGCGAACAGCACCAATAGTGCGAGATACCGACCATTGCTCCGGGTAAAAAACTCGCCAGGCTGATTCCGCGAAACGTTGATGGCCACCGCCAAGCAGAACAAGGGGAAGGAAAGCCGGCCGAGCACAAACAAGTCACCAGTCGCCGGCCAGGCCAATCGCGTGTGATCGAGCACCATCGTGATCAAGGCAATCCACTTGATCAGGTCCTGGCCGGCGTGCCGGTCTGCCTCGGAAAGGGGAGCAATTGAAGTCACGGCATGCTCCCAAGTACCAGAAGTGTCAGGAGCAGGTACCTTCCGCCCTTCGCCAAGGTGACCAGCAGCAAGAACCGCCAAAGTGGTTCACGCATGACTCCAGCTACCAACGTGATTGGATCTCCAATGATGGGTACCCAACTCAGCAGCAGTGACCAGAACCCATACCGCTGGTAGAGGTCCTGTGCCTTCCCCATCTTGGCCTCACTGACCGGAAACCAGCGTTTGTGCTTGAAATGCTCAACACCTAGGCCGAGTACCCAGTTGAACAGTGAGCCAAGCACATTGCCGGTGGTGGCTACGCCTAGAAGCGCTAACGGTAGATAATGCTCAGACACGAGCATCGCAACCAACGCTGCCTCTGATTGCATGGGCAATAAAGTTGCCGCGGCGAACGCCGCCAGAAACAATCCAAGGTAGCTGGTCAGTTCAAACATCGTCCGGGCTACTCCTGCGGCCGCGCCAGCCTTACAGGTACTTGGTGATCTGCTTGAACTCGTCCAGCGCCGAGCGATCTCCTTTGCTCAGAGCAGTCACTGAGTCTTCCAGGCAATGGTCGATATGGTCCTGGATGAGCGTGCGCTTGGCTTGGCAGACCGCCTTTTCAACGGCATGCAACTGCTGGGCAATATCTACGCACTCACGCCCGTCCTCAATCATGGCAATGATGCTGCGCAGATGACCGTCAGCCCGCTTCAGGCGCTTGATGATCGCCTCATGGCTTTGGTGCGTGTGGGTATGGCCCTGTTCGGCATCGTGCTGGTGATCATGCGAGTGATCGGACATGTCTTGAGTCTCTATTGGCGATCCATTACGCTTGCGATGCTATCCCCCCTAGGGGGTTAGGTCAAACGTGCAGCTTTGCTGTTGGATCACCCTCAAAGGCATCTGGATGTCTCGTCGTTTCCTGTCATCGACCCTGATCGTGGCTTTGGCTATGGCCTTTATGCTGGCCTGGACGGCGCATGCTTATTCGTTGGCGGTCCCGCCCCGAGCCTCTGCCCAAGATGCTGTAGCCTTGAAGCATGGGCATGACAACAGCGAGGTTTCATCGGGCTGCAGTCACTGCGCAGACCACTACCACGCCCCGCTCACACCTGACCACCAACATGAGACGCCCCAACTGTCATCTGCCGCGCAGCTGATAGCGACCTTCGGGCCGCCAGTACCGTTGGCCTGGTCAGGTGACCCAGTCCCCCACCCACCCATCTTCCGGATCGAACGCCCACCTCGTCCTGCCTTTATGTGTTGACCCAGGCCGCTCTGCGGCACTTGATCACTGCAAAATAGGATTGATCCATGCGTTTACACTCTATTCCGGGTGGGAGCTTGTTCGCCGTGCGCACACGCCCACCCCTCTTTCTATTGTTCCTGCTCATAGCGTCATTGCTCATCGGCATGCCGGAGGCACTGGCACACGCTGTAGCCGAAGGCGACAAGGGATTCATCCAGGAAAGCTCCGGCGTCATGCTGATCCCGTTTATCTACATGGGCGCCAAGCACATGATGACGGGCTATGACCATCTACTGTTCCTGTTTGGCGTCATCTTCTTCCTCTACCGCCTTAAGGACGTAGGCCTCTACGTCACGCTGTTCGCTGTCGGGCACTCTGTCACGCTGCTGTTTGGCGTGCTCACAGAGATCAGCATCAGCTCCTACATCATCGACGCGATCATCGGTTTCTCGGTGGTCTACAAGGCGATGGACAACCTGGGGGCCTTCAAGCGCTGGTTCGGTTACCAGCCGAACACCAAAGCCGCGACGCTCGCCTTTGGCCTGCTGCATGGCTTTGGCCTGGCAACCAAGATCCAGGAATACGAAATCTCAGCCGACGGCCTGATTCCCAACCTCATTGCCTTCAATGTCGGGGTTGAGATCGGTCAGTTGCTCGCGCTGAGTGCCATCTTGATCGTGATGGGTTTCTGGAGAAGAACCGGTGGTTTCTGGCGCCATGCCTACACCGCCAACGTTGCCATGATGAGCGCTGGTTTCCTGCTGATGGGTTATCAGCTGACCGGCCTGTTCGTTACCGCTTGAGGATCCTGAATATGTTCAACTCTCCACTTCCTTCGGCAAGCGAACTGCCGAGTAGCCGTCAGCTCCTCCGGTCGACCGCCATCGCCCTCGCGACCGCAATGGGGCTTCTTGTCACCGTGGTCATGCCGTCAGAGTATGCGGTCGACCCAACGGGTTTGGGTCGAGCCATGGGCCTCACTCAGAAGGGCGAGATCAAGATCTCGCTGGCCCAAGAGGCCTTGGCCGATGAGGCTGCAGCCAAAGTGGCTATGCCCGCACCTGCTACGACGGTAGCGGCTACTACGGTTGCTCCTGCTCCGGTACCACAGGTTGCAGTGGTGGAACCTGCCAAGCCTGCAGTGAAGCCTGCGGCAAAAACTGACGAAGTCAGCCTCACCCTAAAGCCCGGCGAAGGGCGCGAGATCAAACTCGAAATGCGTAAGGGAACTGTCGTGGCCTACGAGTGGAGTGCATCGGGGCCGGTCAACCACGACACCCATGGCGAGACCTACGATGCGGCCCAGGGCGACTTCCACAGCTACAACAAGGGCCGCCAGGTGAATGGTGACAAGGGTGAGCTGACAGCACTCTTCGACGGTACCCACGGCTGGTTCTGGCGTAACCGTACCTCGAGCAACGTCACCATCGTGCTGAACACGGCTGGCGACTACCTCAACCTGAAGAAATGAGGCCTGGTCGGGGTTCACGAGCAGTGAGCCTCGCCCCATGAATCCCCTTTTTTGCTCTGTGGAATCCACGATATGACCACCAAACTGCTACGTTCGCTCGTTGTAATCAGTCTTCTCGGTCTGCTCGTCGCTTGCAGTGATACCGAGCCTGAGGCAACGGCTGATAGTACAAGCCACGGCCACGCACACGACTGATCCCCCATCAGAGCCAAGGACGGCTCTATCTTCACTTCTTTCAAATGGCGGCTGAAAGACCCACAAGCCAGGCCATTCGTCTCCAGATTTCACCTACAGAATGACACTCCTTGTATAGGGGGGTGGGGTATGTCACTCTCTGCGCCGATTATATAGGTAGGGGGGGGATACGATGGGCCATCTCGCAGCAGAAAAAGATGCGTTGCTCAAACGCGTCAAGCGCATTGCCGGGCAGGTTCAAGCCATCGAAAAGGCACTGATGGATGAAGCTGACTGTGCCTCAACACTGTTTCTCGTGGCTTCGGCTCGCGGCGCGATGAATGGGCTGCTGGACGAGATCATCAAGGATCATGCCTGGGCGCATGTGGCTGCCCCCGCTCTTACTGACGAAGAGCGCAGCAAAGGCATGGAAGAACTTCTGGAAGCGATTCAGCGGTACTCGAAATGACCTCGGACATCCAACCAATGAGCACCACGGCAGTTGCTCACAATCATGTTTTTCTCGGTGCCGCCCATGAAGAGAATGCCAAGCGCACGCTTTGGGTGGTCATGCTGACCGTTGTGATGATGGTGGGTGAGATTGCCGCCGGCTACATCACCGGCTCGATGGCGCTGCTTGCCGACGGTTTCCATATGGCCACGCACGCTGGTGCGCTCGGTATAACAGCCGCCGCGTATGCATACGCAAAACGCCACGCCACCAACGCTCGGTTCAGCTTCGGTACGGGCAAAGTCGGCGACCTTGGTGGATTCGCTTCGGCGCTGATCCTGGGCCTGGTTGCACTGGCCGTTGGTGCTGAGTCAGTCGTCCGTCTGTTTCAACCCAATGATGTCCAGTTCGGCTTGGCTATCGGGATCGCGGTGGTTGGCTTGCTGGTAAACATCGTAAGTGCACTGCTGTTGGGCCACGGGCACGACCATGATCATGGACATGACCATCATCACAATCACACCCATGGGCATAGCGGTGGCGATAACAATCTGCGCTCGGCCTATGTGCATGTCCTTGCCGATGCCCTAACGTCGGTTCTGGCGATCGTTGCATTGCTCGCGGGCAAGTACCTTGGATGGGCCTGGCTCGACCCTGTGATGGGTATCGTGGGAGCCGTGGTTATCGGGCGCTGGTCTTGGAACCTGATGAAAGTGACTGCCGGTGTCCTCCTGGACAAGACCGATGACCACGTAGCGCAGGAAATCCGAGAGTTTATCGAGCAGCCGGGCGACGTCCGAATCTGCGACCTGCATGTCTGGCGCGTAGGGCCCGACGCTCACGCCGCTATCGTCAGCGTGGTTGGCCAAGCAGCCACCACTGTTGCAACTATTCGTGAGCGGCTGCTGCCGGTTCATGAAGTACGGCACCTGACGGTGGAGATCCACCAAGCCTGATGTATGGATGCAGGTTGCAACTGCTGCCTGCCCCCATGTTTCGCAATCCCGTCCCCAGGTAACTCATCAATGGCTTCGCAGATTGAGAACCCTTGTATTTCGCTGTGTCAGTTGAAGGGCGACCTTTGTGTGAGTTGCGGCCGATCGAAATATGAGATTCGCAAGTGGAAGCGCATGAAGCGCCCGGAAAAAATGGTTGCTGTGCAGAGAGCCAATGTGCGACTGAAAGGGCTCAAGAAGTAGCGTTGACGCTGCGCACTTCCTTTGCCGGCGCTATCGCCGCAGTGCTGGAGCACCGCTCGGTGCTCCAGCGAGCGACATCAGGCTGGAACACCCAGAATGATGTGGGACGCTTTGATGACGGCAGTTGCGCTGAGACCTGGGGCCAATCCCAGCTCTTGAACAGCATCGCGGGTGATGATTGAGTAAACCTTGGTCCCGCCAGCAAGCTCCAGCGTCACTTCGGCATTGACGGCACCCTCAGTGACACTCACGACCTTGCCAGTGAGGCAGTTGCGCGCAGAGAGGCGAATATCGCTGGACTCCGTCATCAGCATCACCCAAGGCGCCTTGATCAGGGCGACCGCGTCGGCACCTGGTACGAGCTTGAGGTTGTCGACGCTCTCCATTGTGACCACAGCTACCAGCGTTTCGCCGCCGGCGAGTTCTATGATGACCTCGCTGTTAACCGCGCCTGGACGGAACTCGCGGACCTTTCCTTTGAAGACGTTACGGGCACTGACTTTCATGGCAATCTCCACTGTTAAAAACCTGGCCGCAATGTCAGGTTTCGCCATGTAGATGCCACCATAGCGGTGAATGGTGAATGGAGTGCCGCGCAGTCAGCGAGGCGGCCACTTGCGATGCTGGTCATCGATGACAAACGAATGAGCATGAGCTTTGCCACCCGAGACATGAGGGTGGTCTTCAGGCAGATCATCGTGCTGATGAGCCACAGTTTCTTGATCATGGTCGGGATGCCAGATCCACTTGCTCAGTCCCCAGGCGACGGCGGCGAGAAGGCCCAGGCCGATGAATGCGACCGTGAGGGTGACCCTGGCGCCCAGCCACCCGGCCAACGGGTAAGTGATCAGCCAGCAGGCATGGGACAAGGCGAACTGCGCAGCGAACAGCGCCGGACGATCCTGGGCAGAGGAAGACCGACGCAAAATTCGCCCTGATGGCGTTTGAGCCAGGGAATAGCCAGCGCCCAATACCACCCATAGCGCAATCAAAGCCAAATAGCTGGAGATAAAGGCCCCAACCAGCAAACCGACCACTAGGACCGCACCGCCGGCAAGCATGGCCTTACGATCATCCAAGCGCTCCAGCAGTCGCGGAAGCACCAGCGCTACTACCATCGACCCACCGCCGAAGGCCATCAACGCCATGGCCATTGCGCTCTGATCCAGCCCGAGCTTCGCCTGAACCAGCACTACTGTATTCACGATCACCATTGCGCTGGCTGCGGCAATGGCCAGGTTCAAGGCCAGCAGGCCACGCAGGCGTGGAGTATGCAGGAAGATCCGCAGACCTTTGGTCGTGCGTTCGTAGATGCTCCGCTTGGGCCCGCGAACGGCAACGGGCAGTACCGCCGAAACCACCATGGCAGCAGACACGAGAAAGCCCACCACGGTACCCCCGAACAGGCTGTGGAAGCTGACCACGGTCAACAGTGCCGCCGCGAGCATAGGGCTGATGACGCTCTCCAGGTCATAGGCCAGGCGAGAAAGTGATAGCGCGCGGGTGTACTCACGCTCGTCCGGGAGGATGTCGGGGATGGTGGCCTGGAACGTTGGGGTAAACGCGGCAGATGCCGACTGCAGCACGAAAATCAGCACGTAGACCTGCCAAACCTCCGTAACAAACGGGAGCAACAGGGCAACTGCTGCTCTGACCAAGTCGAGTGAGACCAGCATCGCTTTTCTGGGCAAATGTTCGGCGAACGCACCTGCGATCGGGGCCACGCCAATGTAGGCCACCATCTTGATCGCAAGCGCAGTGCCCAGTACCGCACCGGCCTGCGCGCCGGCCAGATCATAGGCCAGAAGGCCAAGTGCCACGGTCGCCAGGCCTGTCCCGATCAGGGCGATCACCTGAGCGATAAACAGGTGTCTGTAGGTGCGGTTTTTCAGGACGGAAAGCATGGCAACTCCGGGTACAGCGGGAGATGATCTCAATCGCCAGGGTTATATCTGGATCATAAAATCGTATCCCCCCCTGGGGGATATGGTCAACACGCTCACGTGCCGACCAACGTGCTCACCCGATACCCGATGAAATCTGTTGATTTTGGCCACAACTGGATTAATGTAGATAATGTTACGTTTTATGTTGAGTAATCTACATGATTAATTGGTCGCTACTGATTCTCGGCTTGCCGACGGCCAACGCCACCGAGCGCATGCGCGCCTGGAGAACCCTGAAGGCCTCTGGTGCCGCCGTTCTGCGCGATGGCGTGTATTTGCTGCCGGAACATCCTGTGGGCCGCGAGACCTTCGAAGCCGTGGAGCGAGATGTACTGGCCATCAATGGCACGGCATTCCTGCTCTCACTACCTGAACGTGAAGAGCGTTTCAGTGGGTTGTTCGACAGAAGCGAGGATTACGCCAGACTGGTCGAAGAAGTTGCAGGCTGCCGAGCGGATCTCTCGCCGGACAATGCCCTGCAGACTGCACGGCAGGTACGCAAGCTGAGAAAGGCATTCGGCCAGTTGGCGGCGATCGACTTCTTCCCGGGTGCACTCAAGGCTCAAGCCGACTCGGCCTTGCAGGAGCTTGAGACCGCGATTAGCCGTGCCCTGTCATGCGATGAACCCAGCGCACACGAGGAAGCCATCACCCTGCTTGAGCGCGGCGACTATCAGGGCCGCCGCTGGGCAACGCGAAAGCGCCCATGGGTGGACCGATTGGCATGCGCCTGGTTGATCCGGCGCTTCATCGATGCAAACGCGCAATTCATTTGGTTGGACAGTCCCAGCGACTGTCCAAGCGATGCGCTCGGCTTCGACTTTGATGGTGCCCGATTCAGCCATGTCGGGCAGCGAGTGTCCTTCGAAACGCTCATCGAGAGTTTTGCGGTTGAGCAGCCAGGCCTGGTTCGGTTGGCCGGCATCATTCACTACCTGGATGTGGGAGGTAGCCAGCCCACCGAGGCTTCGGGCATCGAGCGTGTCCTCGCTGGCTTGAGAGAAAGCATTGTCGATGACGATCAACTGACAACCGTCGCCGGGGGCATTTTCGATGGCCTGCTGACGGCTTTTGCAAGTGAGGAAGCCCAAAATGGTTGATACCACCTCCACCGTGAGCGAACAGCCGTCCTCTCAAGCTGCCCGGCAGCCGGTCGGCTTGTTTGAAGCCTTCCTGTTCTGGCTCAAGTTAGGCTTTATCAGCTTCGGTGGGCCCGCCGGGCAGATCTCGATCATGCACCAGGAACTGGTCGAGCGTCGGCGCTGGATCAGCGAAAAGCGATTTCTACATGCACTGAACTACTGCATGTTGTTGCCCGGCCCTGAGGCTCAGCAGCTCGCCACGTATATCGGCTGGCTCATGCACCGGTCCTGGGGCGGGGTGATTGCCGGTGCGTTGTTCGTACTGCCTTCACTGTTCATCCTGATCGGTTTGTCCTGGGTTTATATCGCCTTCGGTGAGGTCCCGGTAGTGGCAGGGATCTTCTATGGCATCAAGCCGGCGGTCACGGCAATCGTCGTCCACGCAGCCCACCGGATCGGTTCGCGCGCGTTGAAGAATGGCTGGCTGTGGGCCATGGCCGGCGCCTCGTTCGTGGCCATCTTCGCCCTGAATGCGCCGTTCCCGCTGATCGTGCTGGTTGCCGCCATCATCGGCTATGTGGGAGGGCGCTTTGCCCCAAGCAAGTTCGTGATCGGTGGCGGCCATGGCGCCGCAAAGAGTAACTATGGCCCGGCGCTGATTGATGACGACACGCCAGCTCCCGAGCATGCCCGTTTCAGCTGGGGTCACTTATTGCGCTTGTTGCTGGTCGGTGCCGCGCTCTGGGTCCTACCCATGGGGCTGCTGACACTGTCGTTTGGCTGGAGCGGAACCCTGACGCAGATGGGCTGGTTTTTCACCAAAGCCGCACTGCTGACCTTTGGTGGTGCCTACGCGGTGCTGCCCTATGTCTACCAGGGCGCTGTCGGGCATTACGGCTGGCTGACGCCGACCCAAATGATCGATGGCCTCGCCTTGGGGGAAACCACGCCCGGACCACTGATCATGGTGGTCGCCTTCGTCGGCTTCGTGGGGGGGTATGTGCATCCGATGTTCGGTGTGGAACACCCATTCCTTGCCGGCGCAGTCGCGGCGAGTCTCGTCACCTGGTTCACCTTCTTGCCGTCGTTCCTCTTCATCCTTGCCGGCGGCCCATTGGTGGAGTCGACCCACAACGAGATGAAATTCACCGCACCGCTGACGGGGATCACGGCCGCTGTAGTGGGCGTGATCCTGAACCTCGCCATGTTCTTTGGCTACCACGTGCTTTGGCCGAAGGGCTTCAGTGGGACGTTTGACTGGCCTTCCGCAGTGATCGCGGTTGCTGCAGCGATTGCTTTGTTCCGCTTCAAACGAGGTGTAATCCAGGTGCTTTTTGCCTGCGCCTTGGTCGGTCTGGCAGTCCACATGTTGCGTCTTTGAAAACAACCGCTGGCCGACATCAGCGGCCAGCGGTTCATGACCCATCACCTGCGGCGGGAGGCGTCCAATGAAATGGGGGAATGTGTGAATGCCCAAAGATCGATTGGATTGCATGTCCCAGGCTCATCCAGAGCTTCATCGATCAAGATCCGATTTTCCGCTACGCCCTCAGCAGCGAGGTGCTGCGCGTGGAAAGTAATGAGGGCGTAGTAGCGAGATGGCGATCTCCAGGCCTCGTTTCAAGACGGTCAGTGACGATCTGATGGCTTTGGGATTTGCTTACAATGGTGGGGGAATTTTGGGGGAATTAGTCCCCCGAATGATGTGGAACTGTGTTGTGTTGCGATGCATTGAAGCTGCTGATTTTATTGATTTTTATTGTTTTTGGTTAGAAAAATTTATGACTAAAAACGGATTCGAAATCCGTTGTACTGGCAACAGTACCTAGGGTTCAAATCCCTATCTCTCCGCCATACATGGAAAGCCCCGAGATTAATGTCTCGGGGCTTTTTTCATTGCCCGTGTTTTTTATGGCAACTTGCTGATAGCGTGCGTCAGCATCGGGTCCGCGGTCCTGAAAAAAGGAATACCGGCAGCAGGAAAACCGCGGGCCTTCGGCGCTTGCTGGCAACCTGCCACGATTTGCAGCGGCGCTGCTCTCGTAGAGAATCGCGACCTTTGTTTCGTAAGGACGCGTGCAATGAAGTTCGAGGGTACTTTTCAATACATGGGTAATCACGGGATCGTCTTCAACGTCTCGCAGATCACCCTGACCGACAGCGAGCGCGGGCGATTGCGCGAGCTGCATTTTGGCGAAGCGAAGAGTGCCCACTACGAGGTCAACAGCAAGGTCGTCGAGGTGTACGACAAGATGCTGGCCAAAGGGCTGCCGTGCGTGATGAAGATCGGTATCTCCAAGCCGTTGACCCGCCAGCAGGGCGATACCCTCAATGCCCAGCGCACCAAGGTTGCCAACCTTGCCGCCTCGGCGTTCGCCGCCGCCGCCAGCTCTGTAGCCTCTCCTTACGTTGGCGTGCCGGTGGGCGCGGGGGTGCGTGCCTATGCCAATGACGTCTTGCCTACCTACCATGCTGGCGATGTGCTGGTCAGCATCGAGGCGCAGGTCAATGGCGGCATCGGTCCGCAGCACTCCACTTCGACCCTGATCATCAAGACCTGAGGGAGGCGCCTGTGTCCGAAATTACCTATGCGGTCATCGGCCTGGTGCTTTATGGCCTGCTGGATCGGTTCCTCAGGCCTTACCCGTTGCGCAAGTGGCTGGGGGTGGCGCTGGTGGTGATTGGTGTCGTCGGTTGCATCATTGTTAGCCAAGCCCGTTTGTTCGGGTTGGACCTGGGATTGCTGTCGGTCCTTGCCACGGGGTTGGGCGTGGGCCTGTTCGTCAGGCGGCGGCGATTCGAACAGCTTGGTTGATGCGATAAAGGTCTTTACCGATATCTTTGCTGAAAGCCCCGTAGTTCGCGCTACGGGGCTTTTTGCATCAACCAGCGGGGCAGTTCGTCACTGCGTGAGAGACATCTTGCGACAGTGCTTTGGCCATGCCGGTGAGATAGTGGGCGGCGGCTAACAAAGTAGGCGCGTTCTTCAGATCCTGAGTCAGTGCGATATCGCTCAGGGTGTAGGCGCAGGTTATCAAGTGGGTGGATTGTTCCAGGGCATAGTCCATGGGGTGGCCAGCAACGACCTGAAACAGTGGAGTTTCGTTGTCGACTTCACCGCTTTCGCCAAAGCTGCCGATGCCCACGGTGGTGATGCGCTTGTCTTGAGTCATGCCGGTTCTCCTTGTTCTCAGGGCGCGATCAATGCCTTGCCTGTACACGGCTCAGGGCCATTTCGACCAAGCTGCGTGCGCTGTCGATTTCGTGCACGGCGGTCAGGACCATGACCTGGCCCGGCGGCTTGGTGTGGATCATGGCGGCGTGCTGGGCGGCGGTGAGGGCGCAGACGAGATACTCGGCGATCTGGACGAGCAGGTCCTCGAGGGTATGAGGGGAGTCGGATACTTGTAGCGGAGGGTCGGGGACAATTTTTATCATGGTAGTAACCTGAGCAATTTGGGGCGTCCACCACAAGCTGTCAAACCAATGGAGGCAGCTGTACGTAGGTTGACAGACCGAGGCTCAGGTTCCCGGCGCACACGAATGTGCCCCACGCACAACTGCCATAAAGCAGCCATTGCGTTCTGAGCTAC
>NZ_NIBE01000107.1:79176-114288 GCF_002205115.1 Pseudomonas sp. DrBHI1 | reverse complement strand
CTGATGAAAATCTGTAGGAAGCTGAAAGGAATTACCCGCCTGTAACGTTTTAGCAAATAGTTCAACCCGCTAGTTGCCGTGCCAACAACTTGTTAGTTGACCCCTGTCAACTAGTGCACCTGTACTAACGCCTTTCATTCTCACCGCCCTTTCCCGTATGATCCGCGCGCCATCCGTTTGATGGTGGATCATGGACTTAAAGGATTTTTATGAAAAAGCTGATCAAAGCTACTGTCGCTGTTGCTGTCGTTTCGGGCGTTGCCATGCTGTCCGGTTGCACTGGCCAAGTCTACAACCAGCCTAAGAACTGCTCGTACGACTACCTGTTCCACCCATCGGTTTCCATCTCCAAGATCATCGGCGGCTGCGGCCCGATCGATAAACTGCCTCAGCAGCAGTAATCCTGGAAATACCCTGATCGGGTTGTTCACAGCCTGATCCAAGACCCCCGACCATGGATGTGGCCGGGGGTTTTTGTTTTCCGGGGCGCGGTGGCTTGTCGCGTGGCAACCTGTCGTCTTGACGCCCCGGCGCGCGTTTGTTTGTGCTGGCAATTCGGTTACAATCCGTAAATCGTTTCAGCCTTGTCGGTCAATCCGACCAAAGGCTGGCGCGTCCAATGTCTCTCTGGCTGCTGAACAATGATCACAACAAGCCTGCGCTGAAGAACATGGAATACCTGGGCCAGCCACAGGCCCACCCTCCGTTCTACTGACTGGAATCGATCAATGTTCAAGAAAGCTGGCAAGACCTTGCTGGGTCTGGCAGTCGCGGCGAGCTTCATGCAAGCGCACGCCGAAGACACCAAGAAAGTCGACGTGCTGCTGGTTGGCGGCGGCATCATGAGTTCCACCCTGGCGGTCTGGCTCAACGAGCTGGAGCCGAGCTGGTCGATGGAAATGGTCGAGCGCCTGGACGGCGTCGCCGAAGAAAGCTCCAACGGCTGGAACAACGCCGGTACTGGCCACTCCGCGCTGGCCGAGCTGAACTACACCCCGGAAGACAAAGACGGCAAGGTCAACATCACCAAGGCCATCGAGATCAACGAGTCGTTCCAGATCTCCCGTCAGTTCTGGGCCTGGCAGGTACGCCAGGGTGTGCTGAAGAACCCGCACTCGTTCATCAACACCACCCCGCACATGAGCTTCGTCTGGGGCGATGACAACATCAAGTTCCTGAAGAAGCGCTACGACGCCCTGCAGGCCAGCCCGCTGTTCCGTCCGATGCAGTACTCGGAAGACCACGCGCAGATCGCCAAGTGGGTCCCGCTGATGATGGAAGGCCGTGACCCGAACCAGAAGCTGGCCGTGACCTGGACGCCGATCGGCACCGACGTCAACTTCGGTGAGATCACCCGTCAGTTCGTCGGTCACCTGAAGACCAAGGAAAACTTCGACCTGAAGCTGTCCAGCGAAGTGCAGGACATCACCCGCAACGAAGACGGCTCCTGGCACGTCGAGTACAAGAACCTGAAGGATGGCACCGAGCACGCCACCGACGCCAAGTTCCTGTTCATCGGTGCTGGCGGCGGCGCGCTGAAGCTGCTGCAGAAGTCGGGCATCCCGGAAGCCAAGGAGTACGCAGGCTTCCCGGTGGGCGGCTCGTTCCTGGTGACCGAGAACCCGACCGTTGCCATGCAGCACATGGCCAAGGCCTACGGCATCGCCTCGACTGGCGCGCCACCCATGTCGGTTCCGCACCTGGACACCCGCGTGCTGGACGGCAAGCGCGTGATCCTGTTCGGGCCATTCGCCACCTTCTCGACCAAGTTCCTGAAGAACGGTTCGTACCTGGACCTGCTGAGCAGCACCACCACCCACAACGTCTGGCCGATGGCCCGCGTCGGCATCGATCAGTACCCGCTGGTCGAGTACCTCGCCGGCCAGCTGATGCAGTCCGACGACGACCGTTTCGCCGCCCTGCAGACCTACTTCCCGAACGCCAAGAAGGAAGACTGGAAACTGTGGCAGGCCGGTCAGCGCGTGCAGATCATCAAGCGTGATGCCGACAAGGGCGGCGTGCTGAAGCTGGGCACCGAGGTCGTGGCTTCCGAAGACCGCACCATCGCCGGCCTGCTGGGCGCCTCGCCAGGTGCCTCGACCGCCGCGCCGATCATGCTCAACGTGCTGGAAACCGTGTTCAAGGAGAAGGTCGCCACCCCTGAGTGGCAGGCCAAGATCAAGGAGATCGTCCCGAGCTACGGTACCAAGCTGAACGATTCGGCCGCCGCCACCCAGAAAGAGTGGGACTACACCGCCGAAGTCCTGCAACTGGAGAAGCCGCCGGTGATCGACCAGAGCGTCAAGACCAGCGTGGCGCCAGCCGCACCGGTCGAGAGCAAGCCTGCGAACGACATGGCGCTGTAAGGCCCCTGCTTGCCGGGCTTGCCCGGCAACACCCACCACGAGGATCGCCCCTGGCGGCCTCGTGGTTTTTTTGTGCCTGAGTTTTGCCCGAGCCAGGGGCCGGTAGGAGGCCGCCCAGCCCTTCGGGCTGCGCATTCATGCAGGGAAGCATGCCCCTGTGGGAGCGGCCTTGCGTCGCGAAAGGGGCGCGCAGCGGCCCCAGGTTCCGAGCGACAATCGAAATTGCTGGGGCTGCTGCGCAGCCCTTTCGCGACGCAAGGCCGCTCCCACAGGGCCAAGCTAAGCCGCCGCGTTGCCTAGAAGCTCAACGCTGCTCGAGGATACTGCCCAGCAACCCCGGAAAGCGGCTTTCGAGCTCATCGCTGCGCAGTGAGTTCATGTGCGTGGTACCAACGTTGCGAGTGTGCACCAGCCCTGAATCGCGCAATACGCGAAAGTGATGGGACATGCTCGACTTGGGCCGGCCGCCGTCCAGCTCACCGCAACTGGCTTCGGCAACACCGGCCAGATGGCGCACGATTTCCATGCGCACAGGGTCGCTCAGGGCGTAGAGCAGGCGCTCCAGTGTCAGGTCTTCGGGATTGGGGTGGGTATAGGCTCGCATGGACGACATGATAACGGGGGTTTCACAAATTGCCATAGTTCGAATATGATCGAACAATCGTATCCAACCCCCGTCCCTGGAGTGACCTCATGGCCGCCTTGTTCGAACCCTACACCCTCAAAGACGTCACCCTGCGCAACCGCATTGCCATTCCGCCGATGTGCCAGTACATGGCCGAGGATGGCCTGATCAATGACTGGCACCAGGTGCATTACGCGGGCCTGGCCCGTGGTGGCGCCGGCCTGGTGGTGGTCGAGGCCACGGCGGTGTCGCCGGAAGGGCGCATCACCCCCGGCTGCGCCGGCATCTGGAACGACGCCCAGGCCCAGGCCTTCGTGCCTGTGGTCAAGGCGATCAAGGCCGCCGGTTCCGTGCCGGGCATCCAGATCGCCCACGCCGGTCGCAAGGCCAGTGCCAACCGCCCCTGGGAAGGTGATGACCATATCGCCGCCGACGATGCCCGTGGTTGGGACACCATTGCCCCGTCTGACATCGCCTTTGGCGGCCACCTGCCGAAAGTGCCCAAGGCCATGACCCTGGACGATATCGCCCGGGTCAAGCAGGACTTCGTCGATGCCGCGCGCCGTGCCCGCGATGCCGGCTTCGAGTGGATCGAGCTGCACTTCGCCCACGGCTACCTGGGCCAGAGCTTCTTCTCCGAGCACTCCAACCAGCGTACCGACGCCTATGGCGGCAGCTTCGACAACCGCACGCGCTTCCTGCTGGAAACCCTGGCCGCGGTACGTGAGGTGTGGCCGGAGCACCTGCCGCTGACCGCTCGCTTTGGCGTGGTGGAGTACGATGGGCGTGACGAGCAGACCCTGCTGGAGTCCATTGAACTGGCCCGTCGCTTCAAGGCTGGCGGCCTCGATCTGCTGAGCGTCAGCGTCGGCTTCACCATTCCCCAGACCAACATCCCGTGGGGCCCGGCATTCCTGGGGCCGATCGCCGAGCGGGTGCGCCGCGAGGCGAAGTTGCCGGTGACCTCGGCCTGGGGCTTTGGCACGCCGGAGCTGGCCGAGGGCGCGTTGCAGGCCAATCAGCTCGACCTGGTGTCGGTGGGGCGTGCGCACCTGGCTGATCCGCACTGGCCATATGCCGCCGCCAAGGCCCTGGGCGTGGACAAGGCGGCGTGGACGCTGCCGGCGCCTTATGCGCATTGGCTTGAGCGGTATCGCTGAGTGAGGCTGGGGCCGCTTTGCGGCCCTTTCGCGACCCAAGGCCGCTCCCACAGGGAACGCGCAGGCCTTGCACCGCGAAAGAGGCGCAAGGCCCCGGCAATCTCAGAACCGATCCAACTGGTATGCTTGTTCCACTTCGGCCCCCGCAGCCAACCGCCCCACCCACTCCGCCGTCACCGCCGCCTGGGTCAACCCCAGGTGCTGATGCCCGAACGCTAGCAGCACCTTGCCATCGGCCACTCGGTCGATCACCGGCAGCGAATCCGGCAACGAAGGCCGGAACCCCATCCACGGCGTCGCCCCCTCGGCATCCAGCTCGCGCCGGAACAAGCCCTTGCTCAACCGATGCAGTTGCCACGCCCGCTGCATGCTCGGCGGCGCCTCGAGTCCGGCGAATTCCACCGTGCCGGCCAGGCGCAGGCCGTCGGCCATGGGCGTCATGATGAACTTGCGCTCCAGCGAGGTGACGGCGAACGGCAGGCGCTGGTGCTCCGCCGGCAGCATCAGGTGGTAGCCGCGCTCGGTATCCAGCGGTACCCGCCGACCGGTCAGGGCGGCCGTGAGTCTCGCCGAATGTGCCCCGGCACTGATCAACACCTGGCGGGCCTCAAGGGTGCCCTGGTCGCTGGCGAGGCTGATGCCCTGGCCATGCACCTGGCCGCCATCGACCTCGGCGCGCAGGAAGCGTACGCCACTGGCCCTGGCGGCGCTGAACAGTTCGCAGACCACCTGGTAGGGGTCGAGGAAGTGACCGGTGCGCGGGAAGAACAGGCCACCCAGGATCGACGGACTCAACTGCGGTGCCGCTTCGCTTACCGCCTCAGCCGACCACAGGTCCACGGGCACGGCCTGTGCCTGCAGGCGGGCGCGCAACGCCGCGAGCGCCTGGCGCGATGCGTGGCGTTCGAACACCAGCAGTGAACCGTCCTCCTTGAGCAGGTGGCTGCGCTCGATGGAGGCGAGCAGCCGTTGCCAGGCGCCGAGGCTGCTTTCGTTCAGCGCACGAAGGCCCGCGACGCTGCGCTGGAACGGCGCCGGTCGCAGGTTGAGCAGCAGGCGGGTGAACCAGGGAAGGGCCCGTGGCAGGTACTTCCAGTCCAGGCGCAGCGGGCCCATCGGGTCCAGCAGCATGGCCGGCAGGCGCTTGAGAATCGACAGGTCGGCGATGGGAAACACCTGCTCGGTGGCCAGGTGCCCGGCATTGCCAAAAGACGCACCGTGGCCCGGTGCCTGGCGATCGATCAGCAGCACCCGGTGGCCCTGGCGGGCCAGCTGCAGGGCGCAGGCGACGCCGACAATGCCGGCGCCGACCACGGCGATGTCCGTGTCAGTGGCGGTCATGGTTCAGCCTTCCCGCCGGCCATCGAGCAAGCGGCGCAGGTGCAGCGGGTTGCCCTGTTGCAGCGCAGTGGGCAGCAGAGCATCGGGGAAGTCCTGGTAGCACACCGGGCGCAGGAAACGCAGGATCGCCGCGGTGCCCACCGAGGTGCCGCGGGTGTCGGAGGTGGCCGGGAACGGGCCGCCGTGGACCATCGCGTCGCACACCTCGACGCCGGTCGGCCAACCGTTGATCAGGATCCGCCCGGCCTTGCGTTCGAGGGTAGGTAGCAGTTGGCGGGCGCAGTCGAGGTCGGCGGCGTCCAGGTGCAGGGTGGCGGTCAGTTGCCCTTCCAGATGCTCGGCAACCTGACGGACTTGCTCGTCGCTGTCGCAGGCGACCACCAGCGAGGCGGCGCCGAACACTTCGGCCTGCAGCGCCGGATCGGCGAGAAACGCCTGGGCCGAGGTGACGAACAGGTGCGCTTGGCACTGGTTCGGGCCGTGATGGGGCTGGCTGCTGGCGATCTGGCGGGCATTGCCGTTCTCACCCAGCGCGGCGACGCCATTGGCATAGGCGCTGGCAATGCCCGGGGTGAGCATGGTCTGCGCCGCGGCTTGCCGGACATGCTCGGCGGCGGTGCTGATGAAACGTTCGAGTGCTGGACCCTGGCGGGCGATCAACAGCCCGGGGTTGGTACAGAACTGGCCGGCACCCTGGGTCAGCGAAGCGACGAAGGTTTGGGCCAGAGATTCCGCTCGGTCCTGCAGGGCGGCGTCGAAGAGGAACACCGGGTTGATCGAGCTCATTTCGGCATAGACGGGGATTGGCTCGGGACGTGCCTGGGCGGCCTGGCACAGCGCGAGGCCGCCACTGCGCGAGCCGGTGAAGCCGACGGCCTTGATGCGCGGGTCGCTGACCAGACCGATACCGACCTCGCGGCCGGCGCCGTACAGCAGCGAGAACACGCCTTCGGGCAGCTCGCACTTCGCGACTGCCCGGGCCACGGCCTGGCCGACCAGCTCGCTGGTGCCGGGGTGGGCGCCATGGGCCTTGACCACCACCGGGCAACCGGCGGCCAGTGCCGAGGCGGTGTCGCCGCCGGCCACCGAGAAGGCCAGCGGGAAATTGCTGGCGCCGAACACCGCCACCGGGCCCAGGGCAACCTGTCGTTGGCGCAGGTCGGGACGTGGCAGTGGCTGGCGCTCGGGCAGGGCGTTGTCCACCCGTACATCCAGCCATTCACCGGCCCGCACCACGCGAGCGAAGGTGCGCAGTTGCGCGCAGGTGCGGCCGCGCTCGCCCAGCAGACGCGCCTTGGGCAGGCCGGTCTCGGCGTTGGCGCGGTCGATCAGGGCATCGCCCAGGGCTTCGATCTGCTCGGCGATGGTGTCGAGAAAGTGGGCGCGTTGTTCGGAGGTGGTTTCGCGGTAGGCATCGAATGCCGCCCAGGCCAGGTCGCAGGCCTGGGTTAGCTGTTCGGCGCTGGCGCCGGCGTAGGGTGGGGCGAGCGGGGTGTCGGTGGCCGGGTCGATGGCATGGATCGCGGCCTGGGTGCCTGTGACGGCGCGCTGGCCGATCAGTAGATTGCCGGTGAGGGTCATGGGGCGTCCTGGAGAATCTGGATAAGGTCTGGACCTGTTGGGGGCGCCATGCGCCCCTTTCGCGACACAAGGCCGCTCCCACAGGAGTTGCGGTGATCAGGCGATGTTCTGCTCGGCCGACCAGCTGGCGTACCAGGTGCGGAACAGCGCGTACTGCTGTTCGGCGTAGTGCCGCTGGGCGTCGGTGAGGGCGTCGGTTTCGTTGAAGTGCAGGCGGTACTCGCTGTCGCCGTTGAGCACCATCAGGTGCTTGTAGTACAGCACCAGGTCGCAGCCTTCATCGAACGACGACAACACCGCCAGCGCCGACTCCAGCTCCCGAGCCTGGCGCCGGGCCTTGGCATCGCCCTTGGCGGCGCGCTTGCTCAAGCTGACCAGTTGCAGCACTTCACGGGGCAGCGCGTTGCCGATGCCGGTGATGGCGCCGGTGGCGTTGCAGTTGACGAAACCGTGCACCACTTGGGTGTCGACGCCGACCATCAGGGTCACATCATCGTCCTGGGAGGTGATGTGCTCGGCGGCGTAGCGCAGGTCGGCGGCGCCGCCGAACTCCTTGAAGCCGATCAGGTTGGGGTACTCGCGACGCAGGGCGAAGAACAGGTCGGCGCGGGTGGCGAAACCGTAGTAGGGGCTGTTGTAGATCACCGCTGGCAGCTTCGGCGCGGCGGCGAGGATCGCCGAGAAGTGGTGTTGCTGGGCGGTCAGCGATGCGCCACGGGACAGCACCCGGGGGATGACCATCAGGCCGGCGGCGCCGACCTTGGCGGCGTGGGATGCGTGGGACACAGCCTCGCGGGTGTTCACCGCACCGGTGCCGACGATGGTCGGGATGCCGGCGGCGACCAGGCGCGCCACGCCCTCCTGGCGTTCGGCCTCGTTCAGCAGCGGCCAGTCGCCCATCGAGCCGCAGTACACCACGGCGCTCATGCCGGCGTCGATCAGTTCGCGGCCCTTGCGCACCAGGGCGTCGAAGTCCGGTTTTCGCTCGGCGGTGCAGGGGGTCATCAGGGCGGGCATGGTGCCGGTGAAGATGTTGTCGGTCATGGTTGTCACTCCTGGCGGTATTCAGTGGGAAATGAACGGGGTCAGATGCCCCAGGCGAACGGGTCCTGCTCGTCGATCAGCAGGGTGCTGTCGGCGGTCATGTGGGCACGGCCGGTGATGAACGGGCGAATGCGTTCGCCGTCGCGCTCGTAGCGGCCATGGAACTGGCTGCCGGTGATGCTGGCCTGGACCCAGGTCTGGCCTTCGGCGAGCTTGCCGTCGGCGGCCAGGCACGCCAGCTTGGCGCTGGTGCCGGTGCCGCAGGGCGAGCGGTCGTAGGCCTTGCCGGGGCACATGACGAAGTTGCGGCTGTCGGCGTTGGCGTCGTCGGCGAACAGTTCGACATGGTCGATCGGGGCGCCGTGTTCGCCGGTGATGCCTTGGGCCTCGAGGGTCTTGAGCAGGGTCCAGGCGTAGTCGGTGAGGGTTTCGCGGTTGTCCAGCGCGATGCGCTGGCCGTGGTCGGAAACCAGGAAGAACCAGTTGCCGCCCCAGGCGATGTCGCCGCGCACCAGGCCGTGCCCCGGCACGTCCACGGCAACCTGCCGGCGGTAGCGGTAGGACGGCACGTTGCCGACGGTGACGGATCCATCGTCATGCAGGGTGGCGCTGACCTGGCCGACCGGTGTATCGATCTTGTGCACGCCCGGCTCGATCAGGCCCAGGTGGCGTAGCGAGGCAACCAGGCCGATGGTGCCGTGGCCGCACATGTTCAGGTAGCCGGCGTTGTTGAAGAAGATCACCCCGCAGGTGGCATCCGCAGAGACCGGCGGGCAGTACAGCGCGCCCACCAGCACATCGTTGCCACGTGGCTCCAGCAGGCAGGCGCGGCGCCAGTGGTCGTGCAGCTCGCGCAGTTCGTCGCGCTGCTCGGCCATGCTGCGGCCGTGCAGGGGCGGGAAGCCCTTCATCACCAAGCGGGTCGGTTCGCCGCCGGTATGGGAGTCGATTACATGAACCTGTTTCATCAGCGTGTCCATTCGGTAGTGGGTCAGGAGGCGACGGCGGCGGGGTGCTGGCCGGCATGGGGTTCGCTGCCGGCTTCGCTTTCATCGTCGCCATCGAGCCGCACCAGCCGGGCCGGCACGCCAGTGGCCGCGCCCCAGTAGTAGATGCCCAGGGCAGTGGCGGCGACGATCAGGGTGTCCAGCGGATGGCCGATCACGCCCAGACCGCCGAAGCTGCCCAGCCAGGAAAGGAAAATGGTCACGGCGTAGAAGCCGATCAGCCAGGCCGACGAGCGCACCTGCTGGCCCAGCGACAGGTGTTCGGTGGGCACGAAGCGGCGGCACAGCAGGTACAGCACGAACATCACGATCTGCAGCGCCAGCAGCCAGGACACGGTGTTCCAGCCCGACCAGTAGACGATCAGCGCGGCGATGATGAACGACAGCGGGCCGAGCACGCCCATGCCTTTGACCCGGAACGGCCGGGCCATGTCGGGGGCGCTGCGGCGCAGGGCGGCGACCGAAACCGGGGCCACCGCGTAGCTGAGCACCAGGGCGGCAGAGACCACGTTGATGAGCGCTTCCCAGGACGGGAACGGCAGGGTCCAGAACACCGCCAGGCCGAAGGTCAGCCACAGCGCCGGGCGCGGGATGCCGGATTGCTCGTCGATGCGGGTGAAGTACTTGAAGAAGGTGCCGGTCTGCGCCCAGCCATAAATCACTCGTGGGGTGGCATTCATGTAGATGTTGCCGCAGCCGCTGGGCGAGATCACCGCGTCGGCCACCACCAGGTAGGCCAGCCAGCCGACGCCCAGGGCCAGGGCGATGTCACGGTAGGGCAGGGCCAGCTCCTTGGTCACTCCGGCCCAGCCGTTGGCAATCATCTCGGTCGGCACGCTGCCGAGGAACGCCAGTTGCAGCAGGGCGTAGATCGCGGTGGACAGCAGCACCGAGAGAATCAGCGCGATGGGGATGGTGCGCTGCGGGTTCTTCACCTCGCTGGCCACCGAGATGATCGGCGTGAGCCCCAGGTAGGCGAAGATGATGCCGCCGGCCGACACCGCCATTTCCACGCCGGACAGGCCGAACGGCGCGAAGCCCTGGACCTCGAAGTTCTCCGGCTTGAAGAAGGTGAACAGCACGCCGATCACCAGCAGCGGCACGATGAACTTGAACACGCTGACCAGGTTGTTGGCCTTGGCGAAGGTCTTCACGCTGCGGTAGTTGAGCAGGAAGAACAGCCCGAGCAGGGCGAACTGCACCAGCCAGCCGAGCACCGTCGGGTCGCTGGAGCCGGTCTTGGTCAAGGCCGGAAACCAGGCCGCGGCATACTGGCGCGAGGCAACCACCTCGATGGCGATCAGGCTGGAGAAGGCGATCAGGGTGATGAAGCCCATCAGGTAGCCCAGCAGCGGGCCATGGGAGTACACCGGGTAGCGCACCACGCCACCGGCCCGCGGCAGGGCGGCGCCGAGCTCGCAGTAGACGATGCCCAGCAGCAGCACGGCGAAGCCGCCGAGGAACCAGGAGAGGATGCCGGCCGGGCCGGCGATGGCCGAGACGTGGCTGGCGGCGAACAGCCAGCCGGAGCCGAAGATGGCGCCCAGGCCGATGAAGGTGAGGTCCAGCAGGGACAGCTGTTTCTTGAATTTGCCTGACATGGTTGCGCCTTTTTGTAGGTTTTGGATAGGCAGGTCTGATGTCACGATGCGGCTTGGTCGGCCGCGCTCTTGTAGGTCGTGGGGCGGCTTGCGTGGGGCATAGAGTGGACCGATCGAGGCCGGCGTTCTTGATGGTTTTCTGCAAGGTGGGTGACGAAATCGGCATAGTCGGGCGCGAGTGCTGGCGCCCGGCGGGGGCTGCTGACTAGGCTTGCAGGGCCGCGAGAGCCACGAGGGATAACCGCATGCCCGAGCAACCATTGACTGCGCTGTACCAGCACCTTGACCAGCATCGCCCTGAATCCCTCGAAGCCTTGCTGGCCGGCGTGGTCTGGCTGCTGCCGATGCTCGACGTCCTTGCCAACGCGGCGATCTTCATCAAGGACGACCAGGCTCGCTATGTCCTGGCCAACCGCACACTGGTCCAGCGCTGTGGCCTGAAGCACCTGGCACCCTTGCTGGGCAAGACCAGCGCCGAGGTGTTCCCGGCGCGCCTGGGCCCCGGCTATACCGAGCAGGACCGCCGGGTGCTGGAGCAGGGCCTGGTGCTGGAAGACCAGCTGGAGCTGCACCTGTACGGCAGCCGCGAACCGGGCTGGTGCCTGACCCACAAGCGTCCGTTGTACGAGCCGGCGGGGAGAATCATCGGCCTGGTGGGCATTTCGGTCGACCTGCAGTCAGCCGCCGACACCCACCCCGCCTACCAGCGTCTGGCGGCGGTGGATGCGCATATCCGCGCGCATTTCCACCAGCCGATCAGCATGGGCGAGCTGACCCGCATCGCCGGGATTTCGGTGGCGCAGCTGGAGCGTTACTGCAAACGGGTGTTCCACCTCACGCCCCGGCAGATGATTCACAAGGCCCGCCTGGAGCATGCACATCAACTGCTGCACAGCGACCTGCCGATCATCGAGGTGGCCCTGCGCTGTGGCTACACCGACCACAGCGCCTTCAGCCGGCAGTTCAGGCAACTGACCGGTTTCACCCCGCGACAGTACCGCCAGGCGACGGCTCAGGAGGGTTGAAACAGGGCGCGGGCCTCGTCGAAACACTGCTCGGCGATGGCCGAGCGCGGCTCGCTGCGGCGCAGCAGCAGGCCGACCGGGCTGTGGATGCTGGCTTCCTGCACCGGGATGATGCGCATGTGCTGGCTGAGGTCTTCCAGGCCGCAGTCCAGTGGCATGATCGCGCAGCACACGCCGGTGCTGATCGCCTGGATCAGCTGGAAGGTCGAGTCGCTCTCGAGCACGGCATTGGGCGCAAGGCCCCGGCTGCGCAAGCTCAGGTCGAGGGACTGGCGGTAGTGCATGCCCTTGCTCAGCAGGCCCAGCGGCAGCTCGCCGAGGTCTTCCCAGCGCAGGCTGTCGGCCTCGAACTGGAAGTGCCGGGTGTCGTGCAGCAGGCCCATGGTGGTGGTGCTCAGCTCGATCACTTCGAAGAAGCTGGTGTTGACCTGGTCGAGGTAGCAGATGCCCAGGTCGAGCTGGTTGCGGCTCAGGCCATCGATCACCTGCTCGGAGCTCAATGACGACAGCTGGAAGTGCAGCTCGGGGTACTTCTCACGCAGTGGCATCAGCAGTTGCATGGGGTTGAAGCTGGCCAGCGGCACGGTGCCCAGGCGCAGGCTGCCGACCACCTGGCCGCGGCAGCTGGCGGCCTCGGCCTGCAGGCCGTCATGGGCGGCGAGCAGGGTGCGGGCCCAGGCCAGGATGCGTTCGCCGGCTTCGGTGAACCCTTCGAAGCGCTGGCCGCGCTTGACCAGCACCAGGTCCAGTTCGTCCTCGAGGTTGCGCAGGCGCATGGACAGGGTCGGCTGGGTGATGTGGCACAGCGCCGCGGCCTGGCCAAAGTGGCGGGTCTGGTCGAGGGCGATGAGAAACTTGAGCTGTTTGATGTCCATGGTGCGGCCTGGGGTTGCGGGGTGGGTAGACCTTAACCAAGAGTGAAGCACCTGGCTAATCCTTGATGAACATTCAGCCGGTCCTGCAGCAGCGATAGAAAGCGTCGATCATCCGGTACGCCCTATCGATTGGACGCTGCCGGGGCTTGTCTCTAACGTGGCCGCTAAGCCAATCCTGGAGCAAAGGCCATGAGCGTGAAACCGGACGCGGTGTTCGTACCGCTGAACATCGCGGTGCTGACCGTCAGTGACACCCGCACCTACGACACCGACACCTCCGGCGAGCTGCTGGCCAGCCGCGCCGTCGGCGTGGGCCACCGCCTGGTGGCGCGGGAGCTGCTCAAGGACGACCTGTACAAGATCCGCGCCCAGGTCGCCACCTGGATCGCCGACGACCAGGTGCAGGTGGTGCTGATCACTGGTGGCACCGGCTTCACCGGGCGCGACAGCACGCCGGAGGCGGTGGACTGCCTGCTGGACAAGCGCATCGACGGGTTTGGCGAGCTGTTCCGCGCCCTGTCGATCCTTGATATCGGCACCTCGACCGTGCAGAGCCGGGCCCTGGCCGGCCTGGCCAACGGCACCCTGGTGTGCTGCCTGCCGGGCTCGACCGGCGCCTGCCGCACGGCCTGGGAAGGCATCCTGGCCGAGCAGTTGGATGCGCGGCACCGGCCGTGCAATTTCGTCGCGCACCTCAAACCAAACGGGGCCTGCGAAAGCCGAGGCTAGTGCTTTCCTGTACCGACTGTTCAGCTCAGCACATGATCCACCGGCACCAACGCCGGTGGCAGCGGCTCATGCCCCAGCGCCGACAGCACATCGCGTTCTATGGTGCGCACCAGCGCATCGGTCGGCAGATCGTTCTCGTCCCGGCCGAACGGGTCCTCCAGCTCGTTACCGATCGCATCCAGGCCGAAGAAGGTGTAGCTGACGATGGTGGTGAACAGCGGTGCCAGCCAGCCCAGCGGTTCTGCCAGGGCAAACGGCAGCAGCAGGCAGAAGATGTAGATGGTGCGGTGCAGCAGCAGGGTGTAGGGGAACGGCAGCGGCGTGCCCTTGATCCGTTCGCAGGTGGCCTGCACGTCTGACAGGCCGGCCAGGCGCTGCTCCAGGAGCGTGTAGCGGAACTCGCTGATCGCGCCGTCCTTCGCCAAGCGTGAGCACTGGGCACCGATATCGCGCAGGATGCCGTCGCACACGTTGTGCGCGGTGATCGGCGCGCCCTCGGCCAGCCAGGTGCGCGCCAGGGGCAGCTCGTCTTCGTTGCGCAGCCGGGCATTGAGGGCATGGGCGAAGCCGCACAGGCCACGCAGCATCTGCGCGCGCAGCTGCTGATCCTCGATCGCCACGCTTTCACGCACGAACGAGCGCACCTCGATGATCATCCGTCCCCAGGCCTTGCGGCCCTCCCACCAGCGGTCGTAGCAGGCGTTGTTGCGAAAACTCATGAAGATCGACAGCGACAGCCCCAGCAGGGTGAAGGGCGTGGCGCTGACCGGGTAGAACAGCGCCGGGTAGTGCCGCTCGATCAGCACGATCAGTGCCGCCAGCAAGGTCACCGCCAGGCAGCGCAAGGCGATGCGCTGGACGATCGAGCCCTTGAGGGTGAACAGCACGCGCAGCATGTCGGGGCGTGAGTGGACGATCAAGACGGTTCCAGAGGCGGGCGATCAGCCGCCGGTCATGTTCATGAAGCGCAGGATCTGCACCTCGCCGCCCACTTCGAAGTGGTGGCGGTAGGGCTTGAGCTGCATGGCGTCGCGCAGGGTCTTTTCCAGGCGGGCGCTGTCGCCGGGGTGCTGGCGCAGGACCTGCTTGAGGTCCACCGAGTGCTCGTTACCCAGGCACAGCAGCAGGCGGCCTTCGACGGTCAGGCGCACGCGGTTGCAGGTGGCGCAGAAGTTGTGGCTGTGCGGCGAGATGAAGCCGACCCGGGTGTCGGGCGCTTCGGCCAGGCGCCAGTAGCGCGCCGGGCCCTGGGAGGACTCGGCCGACTCGACCAGGGTGAAGTGCTCGGCCAGGCGGGCGCGCACGTCGTCGCTGGAGCAGAAGGACTCGCCGCGCTCGTGCTCGCTGATGACGCCCAGGGGCATTTCTTCGATGAACGAGATGTCCAGCTCGCGGTCGATGGCGAAGCGCACCAGGTCGACGATTTCGTGGTCGTTGCGGCCCTTGAGCACCACCGCGTTGAGCTTGGTGCGGCGAAAGCCCGCGGCGCGCGCGGCGTCGATGCCCGCGATCACCTGCGTGAGGTCGCCGGTACGGGTCAGGGCGCGGAAGCGCTCGGGGTCAAGGCTGTCGAGGCTGATGTTCAGGCGCGAGACGCCGGCATCGAACAGCGGCTGGGCCAGGCGGCCGAGCTGCGAGCCATTGCTGGTCAGGCACAGTTCGCGCAGGCCGGGCAGGGCGGCGATGCGCGCGCACAGCCCGACGATGCCCTGGCGCACCAGGGGCTCGCCACCGGTCAGGCGGATCTTGCGGGTGCCCAGGGCGACGAAGCGCTCGGCGACCAGGTACAGCTCCTCGAGGCTGAGAATCTGCTGGCGCGGCAGGAACTGCATGTCTTCGGCCATGCAATAGACGCAGCGAAAATCGCAGCGGTCGGTGACCGACATCCGCAGGTAATCGACTTTGCGGTTGAAACCGTCGATCAGGGCCTGGGGGTTCTTTTCCACGTTCACGCTCGACCTGTGCAGTGGCTGGGGGCGGCGAAAGGCCGCAGACAAGGTTCAAGCTATAACCTGCGCCCAGTGACGTCAAATTGCTTTCCCCGACCGCTCGATAAGTCTCCTCTATCACCACCGCAGGCCACGCAGCACAAGGGCTCTGCCGGGTGATCGAGACGGTTTATCACGCTGTCGTTTATTTCGATTGGACGCACTGGGAGCGGCTTCTTAGGCTGGAAAAAACACCGTGCGGAGAAGCGCAGCATGAGCCAGGACGAACACATCAGGGACTACAAGGGGCCGGCCGCCGGCTGGGGCGCGCTCAAGAGCGTGACCAAGAGCTGGCTGGGCAGCGAGAACGCCTTCAAGAACCTGCGGGCCATGCTCAAGACCAACCAGAACGGCGGTTTCGACTGCCCGGGTTGTGCCTGGGGCGAGTCGCCGGAAAGCGACATGGTCAAGTTCTGCGAGAACGGCGCCAAGGCGGTCAACTGGGAGGCCACCGGCCGCTCGGTGGATCCGGCGTTCTTCGCCCTCTACAGCGTCAGCGCCCTGCTCGAGCAGACCGACTACTGGCTCGAATACCAAGGCCGCATCACTCACCCGATGCGCTATGACGCGGCCACCGACCATTACGTCGAAACCAGCTGGGACGAGGCGTTCGCCCTGATCGCCCGGCACCTCAACGGCCTCGAATCGCCGGACCAGGCCGAGTTCTACACCTCGGGCCGGGCCAGCAACGAGGCGGCGTTCCTCTACCAGCTGTTCGTGCGCGCCTATGGCACCAACAACTTCCCCGACTGCTCGAACATGTGCCACGAGGCCAGTGGCGTGGGCATGGCCGAAACCCTCGGCGTGGGCAAGGGCACCGTGGTGTTCCATGACCTGGAGCTGGCCGATGCGATCTTTGTCATCGGCCAGAACCCCGGCACCAACCACCCGCGCATGCTCGAACCGCTGCGCGAGGCGGTCAAGCGCGGCGCCCAGGTGGTTTGCTTCAATCCGCTCAAGGAGCGGGGCCTGGAGCGATTCCAGCATCCGCAGCACCCGTTCGAGATGCTCAGCAACGGCTCCGAACCGACCAACACTGCCTATTTCCGCCCGGCGCTGGGCGGCGACATGGCGGCCATGCGCGGGATCGCCAAGTTCCTCCTGCAGTGGGAGCGCGAGGCGCAGCTCAATGATGAGCCGCCGGTGTTCGACCATGCCTTCATCGCCGAGCACACCAGTGGCGTCGAGGCCTACCTGGCCGTGGTGGACGCCACGCACTGGGAGCATATCGTCGAGCAGTCGGGCTTGAGCAAGGCCGAGATCGAGCTGGCCGCGCGCATGTACCGCAAGGCCGAGCGGGTGATCATGTGCTGGGCCATGGGCGTGACCCAGCACCGCCACTCGGTGCCGACCGTGCAGGAGATCGTCAACCTGCAGCTGCTGCGCGGCAACGTCGGCAAGCCCGGCGCCGGCCTGTCGCCGGTGCGCGGACACAGCAACGTGCAGGGCGACCGCACCATGGGCATCGACGAGAAGCCCAAGGCGGCGCTGCTCGACGCCATCGAGAAACGCTTCCAGTTCAAGGTGCCCCGCGAGCACGGCCATAACGCCGTGCTGGCGATCCAGGCCATGGAAGAGGGGCGGGCCAAGGTGTTCGTCGCCCTGGGCGGCAACTTCGCCCAGGCGACTCCGGACACCCCGCGTACCCACGCGGCGCTGCGCAACTGCGAACTGACCGTGCAGATTTCCACCAAGCTCAACCGCTCGCACCTGGTCACCGGGCGCGATGCGTTGATCCTGCCGTGCCTGGGCCGCACCGAGATCGACATCCAGGCCGAAGGGCCGCAGGGCGTCACCGTGGAAGACACCTTCAGCATGGTGCACATCTCCCATGGCCAGCTGAAGCCGCGCTCGCCGCTGCTGCGCTCGGAACCGGCCATCGTCGCCGGGATGGCCAAGGCCACCCTGGGCAACAAACCGATCGACTGGGACTACGCGATTGCCGACTACGGCCGCATCCGCGGCATGATCGCCGATGTCATCCCGGGCTTCAGCGAATTCAACGCGCGCCTGCAGCATCCCGGTGGCTTCCACCTGGGCAACAACGCCGCCGAGCGCAACTTCCGCACGGCCACCGGCAAGGCGCGCTTCACCCCCAGCCCGCTGCCGGAGCAGCTGGTCAACGCCCAGGTGCTGGCCCGTGGTGACAAGCCCGACCTGATCCTGCAGACCCTGCGTTCCCACGACCAATACAACACCACGCTGTACGGGCTGGATGACCGCTACCGTGGCGTGTTCGGCCTGCGCGAGGTGGTGTTCGTCAATGAGGCGGATATCCGTCGACTGGGCTTCGAACCGGGCGAGGAGGTGGACCTGGTGTCGCTCTGGGAGGATGGTCGCGAGCGGCGGGTCTCGGGGTTCCGCCTGGTGGCCTATGACGTGCCGCAAGGCCAGGCGGCGGCCTACTATCCAGAGACCAACCCGCTGGTGCCGCTGGAAAGCTATGGTGAGGGGACCTACACGCCGACCTCGAAGTTCGTGGCGATCAAGCTGGAGAAGGCCAGGGCCGGAAACCGGATCGAGGCGACAATCACAACCGACTGATGTTGGTGCCAGCGTGGGAGCGGGCTTGCCCCGCGATATCCCAGTCCATGCCTACTCAAGCGGACCTGCCGACGCCATCGCGGGGCAAGCCCGCTCCCACGCCACCGCCTCCGCCCGCTCCTAGCGCCCCACCGGGTACGCCGTGGTGTACTTCATCTGCTCCATGGCAAAGCTCGAGGTGATGTTCGACAGCCCGTCGGTGCTGGTGATCAACTTCTTGTAGAAGCGGTCGTAGGCGGCAATGTCGCCCACCACCACCCGCAGCATGTAGTCCCAGTCGCCAGACATGCGGTAGACCTCCATCACCTCCTCGAACGCCGTCACCGTGGCGGCGAACTGCGCCAGCCAGGCGCTGTCGTGGCGCTGCGTCTTGAGCTGGACGAACACCGTCAGGCCCAGGCCCAGGCGCTCGGGGTCGAGCAGGGCGACGCGGCCGCGGATGTAGCCTTCCTCTTCCAATCGCTTGACCCGCTTCCAGCACGGCGTGGTGGACAGGTTGACCGCCTCGGCCAGGTCCTTGAGTGACAGCGACGCGTCGCGCTGGAGCAGGGTGAGGATATGCTGGTCGAAACTGTCCATGATGTCGTCAGGTGGGGTGGAGGAAAGTTTTCCAAGGTTAGCCGCATGCTGAGAACGTTGAAACCCTTTCAGGCGCTTCGTCGACAGCAACGTTCCGTTGGCGCCGAGGCCCGGCGGATATGAGATAGTGGCGGTTTTCCATCCTCAGTCAATGGACCCGACCATGTCCGACAAACCGCGCAATTTTGCCACCCGCACCATCCACGCCGGCGAGCAGTCCAGCGTCGCCGACAACGCCATCTTCCCGGCCATCGTCACTTCCAGCTCGTTCATCAAGCGCGGCCTGGACGACAACCCCGAATACGCCTACAGCCGGGTCAGCAACCCGACCCGGCATGCCTACGAGACCTGCGTGGCCGCACTGGAGGAGGGCGTCGGCGCGGTCGCCTGCGCCTCGGGCGTCAGCGCCACCGCCACGGTGCTCGAACTGCTGTCCAAGGACGCCCATGTGGTGGTGATGAACGGTGTCTATGGCGGCACCTTCCGCCTGCTGGAAGACTACCGTGGACGTACCTCGGGCCTGACCACCACCTATGTCGACCTCAACGACGTCGAGGCCGTGGCCGCGGCGATCCGCCCGGACACGCAACTGATCTGGATCGAGTCGCCGACCAACCCGCTGCTACACCTGGTGGACATCAAGGCGGTCTGCGACCTGGCCCGCGCCCGTGGGGTGATGACCTGTATCGACAACACCTTCTGCTCGCCCTGGAACCAGCAGCCGATCACCCTGGGCGTGGACCTGGTGATGCATTCGGCGAGCAAGTACATCGGCGGCCACTCCGACCTGACCGGCGGCGTGGTGGTGGCGGCCAATCACGAGCTGCTGGGCCGTTTGCGCAAGATCAGCATGGCGGTCGGCGCGATCCAGGGGCCGTTCGACTGCTACCTGGCGCTGCGCGGGCTGAAGACCCTCGATGTACGCATGGAGCGCCAGAGCGCCAATGCCCTGCGCGTGGCGCAGTTCCTCGAACAGCATCCGCAGGTCGAGCAGGTCTACTACCCGGGGCTGGAAAGCCATCCGCAGCATGAACTGAGCAAGCGTCAGATGCGCACCGGCGGTGCGGTGGTGGCGTTGCGCATCAAGGGAGATCGGGCCGCGGTCAACCGCCTGGTCGAGGCGCTGTCGATCTTTGTCCTGGCCGATTCGCTGGGCGGCGTGGAGAGCATGATCAACCACTCCTGGAGCATGTCGCACAACTCCCTGAGCCCGGAGCAGAAGGGCGTGATGGGGATCAGCGAGAACCTGGTGCGATTGTCGATCGGGATCGAGGACTACCGGGATCTGATCGAGGACCTGGATGCTGCGTTGAAGGCGTCCGCGTAACGACCGCCGACGCTATCGCGGGCTTGCCCCGCGATGGCGTCAGTGAGGGGAATCAGGATTTGGGCGGATGGACGATCCGTTCGATCTTGTCCTTGAGCAGCAGGCGTTCCCTGCGCAGCAGGTTGACGGTGTCGTCGTTGGTGGCGTTGCCCTCGGCGGCCACCACTTCCTTGTCCTTGGCGTTGTATTCCTTGTGCAGCTTGTGCAGGTCCTGGTTCTTGTCGATGAGGGCCTGGAACTGGTCGGCGGTCACGTGCAGGTCTGCGAGCAAATCATGCGGAACTGGCATTTCTTCACCTCTCTCAGGGTTGGTAAACGAGCCTGAACCAAGAGGATAGTCGCCTTTGCCGCATTGCGGGACTGGGTTAGGCTGTCGCCCATCCCTGCGTAACCGGAACCTGCGCCATGCCTCACCTGAACCTGGAATACAGCGACAACCTGCGCGAACTCAACGTCGATGTGCTGCTGCTGCGACTGAATCACGCCCTGGTCGGCAGCGGCCAGTTCGCCGAAGAGCTGGACATCAAGAGCCGTGCCCAGGCCTTCGCCCAGTATCGGGTCGGTACCGCGCCGAGCGAGCGGGCCTTCGCCCATGTGCGCCTGGCGATCCTCAGCGGACGCACGCCGCAAGTGAAACAGCAGTTGTCCAACAGCCTGCTCGAGGTACTGCGCGAAGCGATCCCCGGCCAGCCCGGTCTGGACATCCAGCTGTGCGTGGAGGTCCTGGACATCGATCGCGAGCCGTACGCCAAGCTTCGCCTGCCTGGCTGAATGGCAGCTGAATGAAAGTTGTTTAACCGATGAAAGATGTCGACAGACTAATTGTTGGCGTCTTTTTCACAAAAAATTGATGCTAGGCTTTCTAGAGTTCGGCCAACTTTCCAACCTGCCCGTCCGGGCGCGTTGGCCGCTGATGAACTCTTATTGCGAACGCCATGCTGAAACTCAAATCCCTGCGGACCGAATGGGTCACGCTGCTGGCCAGCCTGTACCTGTTGATCGGCTTCAACACCTTGCTTTGGCAACACCTGGAGTCCATCGTGCCGCCGGGCATGGTGGGGTTGTGGCTGAGCCTGGCATTCGCCGTGCTGATGCTGTTCGCCTTCAATCTCATACTCACCTTGCTGGCGTTTCGTTATGTACTGAAACCGGTATTGATCGTGTTGTTCCTCAGTGGCGCAAGTGTCGCTTACTTCATGAATCAATATGGTGTACTTATTGATGCCGGCATGTTCCGCAATGTCGCTGAAACCAATGTCGCGGAAGTGCGCGACCTGCTCTCGCTGAAGTTTGCCGTTTATATCCTGCTGCTGGGTGTGCTGCCGTCGCTGCTGGTATGGAAGGCCAGGATCGACTATCGCCCGTGGCACCGCGAGCTGCTGGGCAAGCTGGTGGTCAGCGGTGCCTGCGTCGCAGCCTTGGGTTCGGTAGCGCTGGTCAACTATCAGGGGTTGGCGTCGCTGTTTCGCAATCACCATGAACTGCGCCTGATGCTCACGCCGAGCAATATCGTCGGGGCTTCCATCGGCTATGTCAGCGAGCAAGTGGGCAGCGCCACCCGGCCGTTCCAGCCATATGGCGAAGATGCCCGTCGCGACAGCGCCTGGCAGCAGCACGCACGCAAGTCACTGACCGTGCTGGTGGTCGGTGAAAGTGCCCGGGCGGATAACTTCGGCCTGCTCGGCTATGCCCGCGACACCACGCCACGGCTGGCCAAGGAGCAGGGCCTGCTGAGCTTCACCGATGTCCATTCCTGCGGCACCGAGACCGCCGTGTCGGTGCCCTGCATGTTCTCCGGCATGCCGCGCAAGGACTACGACGCACGCGTGGCCAAGAACCGTGAAGGGTTGCTCGACATCCTCCAGCGCGCAGGGTTGGCGGTGCAGTGGCGTGATAACCAGTCCGGCTGCAAGGGCACCTGCGACCGGGTGCAATTTATCGATGTAAGCAACCTCAAGGACCCGGCGCTGTGCGCCAGTGGCGAGTGCCATGACGAGATCCTGCTGCAGGGCCTGGCCGAGCTGCTGGACAACCTCGACCAGGACACCGTGCTGGTGCTGCACCAGATGGGCAGCCATGGCCCCGAGTACTTCAAGCGCTACCCCGCGGGCAACGAAGCCTTCACCCCGGTGTGCCGCAGCAACGCCCTGAACCAGTGCAGCCAGCAGGCGATCGTCAACGGCTACGACAACACCGTGGCCTACACCGACAAGGTGCTGGCCACCCTGATCGACACCTTGCGCAGCCGACAGGACAAGGTCGACACCGCGATGATCTATCTTTCAGACCATGGCGAATCGCTGGGCGAGTACAACCTGTTCCTGCACGGCACGCCCTACATGATCGCGCCGGACCAGCAAAAGCACGTGCCGCTGCTGGCCTGGTTCTCCGACAGCTACCGCCAGGATTTCGGCCTGGACACCGAATGCCTGGGCAAGCTGCGTGATGCGCCGCTGTCCCAGGACAACCTGTTCCACTCGATGCTCGGGCTGTTGCAGGTGCGCACCGAGGTCTACCAGCGATCGCTGGACATGTTCGCCAGCTGCCGGCCGTGGCTGGCGGCCAAACGCTGAGCGGTCGACCGCCCGGCACCATGGATGGCGCGAGGTTTCACCCCCAGGGGCCGCGCCGTATATACTGCGCGCCAATGTTAGTGGGAGAGCCTCGTGGCCATCGAAATACACTGGATCCGTGACGACCAGAACCTGGCCGAACACTGCCGAAGCTGGCGCGAACAGCCCTTCGTGGCCCTCGACACCGAATTCATGCGGGTCGACACCTTCTACCCAAAGGCCGGCCTGATCCAGATCGGTGTCGGCCAGTGCGCCTACCTCATCGACCCCCTGCTGATCCGCGACTGGCAGCCGCTGGCCGGGCTGCTCGAGGACAGCGGCGTGGTCAAGGTGCTGCATGCCTGCAGCGAAGACCTGGAAGTGCTGCTGCGCCTGACCGGCAAGCTACCCCAGCCGTTGTTCGACACCCAGCTGGCCGCCGGCTACCTGAACATCGGTTTCTCCATGGGCTATTCGCGCCTGGTGCAAGAGGTGCTGGGGCTCGAGCTGCCCAAGGGCGAGACCCGCTCCGACTGGCTGCAGCGCCCGCTGTCCGACACTCAGGTGAGCTACGCCGCCGAGGACGCCGTGCACCTGGCCGAGCTGTTCGATGCCCTGCGCCCGCGCCTGTCGGATGACAAGTACGCCTGGGTGCTGGAAGACGGCGCCGAACTGGTCGCCGCGCTGCGCCGTGAAGTCGAGCCCGAAACCCTGTACCGCGACGTCAAGCTGGCCTGGAAGCTCGGTCGCCAGCAACTGGCGGTGCTCCGTGAACTGTGCGCCTGGCGCGAACGTGAGGCCCGCAGCCGCGATGTGCCGCGTAACCGCATCCTCAAGGAACACTCGCTGTGGCCCATGGCCAGGAGCCAGCCCGACAGCCCGTCGGCACTGGCGAAAATCGAAGAGATGCACCCGCGCACCATCCGCCAGGACGGTGAGCAGCTGATCCAGCTGATCAAGCGTGCCGCCAGCCAGCCGCAGGAGCAATGGCCAGAGCCGCTGCCCGAGCCGCTGCCGATCGAAGCCGCCGGCATCCTCAAGCGCCTGCGCGCCATCGGCCAGGCCGAGGGTGAGCGGCTGGGCATCGCCCCGGAACTGATGCTGCGCAAGAAAGCCCTCGAAGCCCTGCTCAAGAGCGGCTACCCCGACGGTCCCTATCAACTGCCCGATTCGCTGCGCGGCTGGCGTCGCGAACGCATGGGCCAGGCCCTGCTGGACGACCTGGCGGGCGCCGGAGATTCCCGATGAAACGTATCTGCTCGATCTACAAGAGCCCACGCAAGAATGAAATGTACCTCTACGTGCTCAAGGCCGAGGGCCTGGAGCGTGTGCCGGAGGCGCTGCTGCCATTCTTCGGCAAGCCGGTGCATGCTTTCGACCTGGTGCTGACGCCTGAGCGCACACTGGCCCGCGAGGACATCGCCAAGGTGCTGGAGAACCTCGACAAGCAGGGCTACCACCTGCAGATGCCACCGCCGGAAGACGACTACATCGAGCACTTGCCCGAAGAGCTGCTGCGTCGCAACGACCCGGCCTGACCCAGGCGCGGTTCCCTTTTTACCTGCGGCCCGCCTGGCGGGCCGCTTCCGTTGTTTGCCAAGGTTGTGTGTCACATGCGCGTTCTGATCGCTGAACAGGATCATGCCAACTATGCTCGCCTGCTGGGCGAAGCGGCACCGGACCTGGAAGTCCTGACCAGCGGCGACTCCGCCGAACTGGCACGCCTGGCCCCCGATTGCCCGGTGTGGCTGGGCCAGCCGGACCTGCTGGCCAGTCTGTTGCGCCAGGGCCACAAGCCTCGCTGGATGCAGTCGACCTGGGCCGGGATCACCCCGTTGCTGGCCGACGGCCTGCCACGCGACTACCGCCTGACCAGGGCGGTGGGCATCTTCGGCCAGGTGATGGCCGAGTACATGCTCACCTACATGCTCGGCCATGAGCGCGATGTGCTGTCGCGACTGGTCAGCCAGGTCGAGCGGCGCTGGGATGACCGCCCGGGGCGGACCCTGGAAGGGCGGCGGGTGCTGATCGTCGGTACCGGCGATATCGGCCAGCGGGTGGCCGAGTTCCTCGTGCCGTTCGGTGTCATCCTGCACGGTGTGGCCAGCAGCGCCCGCAAGCAGGCGCCCTTCGTCGAAGTGGCGGGCCTCGACCAGCTGCCGCGCCTGGTCGGCCAGGCCGACTACGTGCTCAACCTGCTGCCCGATACCCCGGCCACCCACGACCTGTACGATGCGGCGCTGTTCAAGTGCTTCCGGCCCAGTGCCTTGTTCATCAATGCCGGGCGTGGCGTGGCGGTAGTTGATGCCGATCTGGTCGAAGCGCTCAAGCAGGGCCATCTGGCTGGCGCGGTGATCGATGTCTGCCGCCAGGAACCATTGCCCCAGCGCCATCCGTTCTGGACCGCCTGGGGACTGCTGCTGACCGGGCACAGCTCGGCGCCGACCTCGCCGGCGGCGATGGTGCGGTTGTTCGTGGAGAATGCGCGGGCCTATGCGGTGGAGCAGGCCCTGCGGGGCGAGGTGGATTTCGCGAGGGGTTACTGAAAGAGGTTTGCCTGATGCGACCTCATCGCGGGGCAAGCCCGTTTCCACGGGCACCTGCCTCGCGATAAGGCGATCACAACCTTAGAGGCTGAACTCACCTTCGGCCGCCAGCTCGCTCAGCGGTCGGCGCGGGCTCGGCACTTCGCGGGCCTGCAGGCCTTCGGCCAGGGTCGCCTTGTCGCCCAGCTTGCCGATCGCCACCATCGCATGCAGTGCGTAGCCCTCGGGGATCTTCAGCTCGCTGCGCGCCAGGTCCTGGTCGAAGCCGGCCATGCCATGGCTGTGCCAGCCGCTGATGCTCGCCTGCAGCGCCAGATGGCCCCAGGCTGAGCCGGTGTCGAAGGTGTGCCACAGCGCAGGCTTTTCTTCATCGGAGCCGGGCGCTGCGAAGGTGGTCTTGGAGATGATCAGCACCAGCGCCGAAGCGTGCTGCGCCCAGCTGCGGTTGAACTCGTTGAGGATGCCCAGGTAGCGTTCCCAGCTCGGCGTGTCGCGGCGGGCGTAAAGGAAGCGCCACGGCTGCGAGTTGTAGGCCGACGGAGCCCAGCGCGCGGCCTCGAGGAAGCTCAGCAAGGTTTCCTGGCTGATCGGCTCGGCGGTGAAGGCGCGGGGCGACCAGCGATTGATGAACTGCTCGTTGATGGCATAGTCGGCGATGCGTGGGGTGGCGCTCATGGGTGCTCCTGCAAGGGCGGGGGAAAATACCGCACGCTACTGCGTCCGGTGAGCACTGACAAGCGGTCTGGCGTTGCCGCCGGACTGCCTCTAGACTGGCGCCGCCGCGCGCCGCGGCTTGACGTTGACTGCAGGAAACCGTGTGATGATCGCCGATACCGCGCCCTTCTGGCGGCGCAAGACCCTCGACCAGCTCGATGACCAGGAATGGGAGTCGCTCTGCGACGGCTGCGGCCTGTGCTGTCTGCAGAAACTCGAGGACGAGGAAGACAACAGCGTCTATTACACGAGTATCGCCTGCAAGCTGCTGGACCTGCAGTCGTGCCAGTGCAGCGACTACCCCAATCGCTTCGAGCACGTCCCCGACTGCATCCAGCTGACCCCCGGCAAGGCCGACCAGTTCAAGTGGCTGCCGCCCACCTGCGGTTACCGCCTGGTCAGCGAGGGACAGGACCTGCCGGCCTGGCACCACCTGGTCAGCGGTGATCGCCAGCAGGTGCATGAGCAGCGCATCTCCCGGTCGGGGCGCATGCTCAGCGAGAACGACGTGGATGAAGACGACTGGGAAGACCATCTGATCTTCCGCGCAGGTTGAGTGTCCGGGAAACAAGGAGTTTTTATGCGTCGCCTGTTGTTGCTGGTTGTCGGCCTGCTGGCCAGTTCGCAGGTCCTGGCGAAGAAGGTCGACCTCGATTACCAGGTGCGCCTGCTGCCGCAGAGCGGCCAGGCCGAGGTGCGCCTGACTCTGGCCGACGGCAGTGCGGTGCGCAGCCTGGACTTCGACCTGGGCAAGCCTGGTGCCTACAGCGACTTTCTCGCCGATGGCCAGTGGCAGGTGCAGAACGGACGTGGCGTCTGGCACCCGGCGGCGGGCAAGACCAGCCTCAGCTACCGCGTGCTGCTCGACCAGCAACCCCGTGGCGGCGCCCATGAGGCGCGCATCACGCCGCACTGGGCGCTGTTCCGTGGTGACCAGCTGGTGCCGCCGGCGCGCCTCGACCAGCAGGATGGCACCGAGCTGGTCTCGCGGCTGACCTTCGACCTGCCGACGGGCTGGAAAAGCGTCGAAACCGCCTGGCCACGTATCGGCCGGCAGAAATTTCGCATCGACGATGTGTCGCGGCTGTTCGACCGGCCCACCGGCTGGATGCTCGCCGGCAACCTGGGCAGTCGTCGGGCGCGCCTGGGCGTCACAGAGGTGACCGTGGCCGCTCCGCAAGGCCAGGGCATGCGGCGCATGGACACGCTGACCCTGCTGACCTTTATCTGGCCGCAGTTGCAGGCGGTGTTCCCGCGCAACCCTCCGAAGCTGCTGCTGGTCGGTGCCCGTGACGAGATGTGGCGCGGCGTGCTGGCCGGCAACAACTCGCTGTATCTGCACAGCACGCGCCCGCTGGTCAGCGAGAACGGCACCAGCCCGGTGCTGCGTGAATTGGTGCAGCTGTTCGCCCAGATCAACGACCGCGACGGCAGCGACTGGCTGGGCGAGAGCCTGGCCGACTATTACGCCACCGAGCTGCTGCGCCGCGCTGGTGGCATGAGCGATGATCGCTACGAGGCGCTGCAGGCCCGTCAGCACAAGCTGGCTGCCAAGGTGAACCACCTCAAGGGCGCCAAGGCCGATGCCGCGCAGGTGGCCCGTGGCGTGCTGCTGCTGCAGGCGCTGGATCGCGAGATCCGCCTGCACCACCACGACAAGCGCTCGCTGGACGACGTCGCCCGTGCGCTGATGCGCCTGTCGAGCGTCAGCACCGAGGAGTTCGTGCAGATCAGCGAGAACGTGCTGGGGCGGCAGTCCGAAGCATTGCAAAGCAAGGTATTGCGCTAAGCGCAGGATCTATCGCGGCAAGCCCGTTCCCACGGCCCCGGACATCATTTTGAACGCGGGCTCGTGGAAGCGGGCTTGCCCGCGATGCTTTCAACCGCCAGTCACCGTCGCGGTACGGGTCGCCGCCTCGGCGCTGGCCTTCAGCGCCTTGAGCTCGGCAGCGCCTCGTTCTATGTCGCGATGCAGGCGCAGGTATTCGGCGCGATGCCGCAACCACCATGCCTTGGTCGAGCAATGCCCGCTCACGCCACGGGCCAGCGCCAAGCCGCCTACGGCAACCTGCAACATCCCCAGCAGGCCACCGTGGCGCAGCCCCTTGCTGATCATCAACGCGCCCCCAGCCAGGGAGCTGACGCGCTCCAGGCCGTGGACATTATGTTTCGGTGCGTCCGTTGTCCAATGGATATCGTGCATCGCCTGGTCTCCTCAGGTTGGTGATATCCAGCAGACTTTGACCAGCGTGCAAGCGTTCAGTGTAATTTGCCGCGTGGCTGCCCCGCCCAACTTCGAGGCTATCCTGAGCAAGGTGGGTTTATAACACTTGGGTGTGGGTGCCGTTGGCGAGCATGTTGGTTGTAATGAAACTTTTGATCAGCGTATTCAGTCGTGACATGGTTTGGCTGCCGTGGCTGATCTACCGCGCGCTCAGAAGCAAAAGCACAACAGCAACGGCCTACGGTAACGTTTATTTCGCCGCGTAGACGCCAGGCTTGCACGGGAGCCGGATTGGGGGGGCGCAAGGCGTGAGGGCTACTTGAACTTCGGCCCCGAGCGGGTGTTCAAGCCTTTGGCCATGCGGTCGTACAGCACCACATTCACCGTCGCCGCCAGGTTCATGCAGCCTTCTGTCGGGATGTAGATCGTCTCTTCGCACCAGCCGCGCACGTCTTCGCTCAACGAGCCATCCTCTGGCCCGAAGATGTAGATCGCCCGGTCCGGGTGGGTGTACTCAGGCAATGGCCGTGCGCCTTCCACCAGCTCCACGGCCACCGGGGTGCAGCCCAGGGGAATGATGCGCTGCAGGTCGTCGATGCCGATCAGCGGGATGTCGTAGTGCACGCGCTTGGTATCGGTGACGAAGTCGCGGGCGCGCTCATAACGCTTGCCGGTGTAGAACACCGAGTTGACGCCATAGCAGCCCGCGGCGCGCATCACCGAGCCTACGTTTTCCGCGGATTTGGGGTTGAACAGGCCGATGCAGCTGTACCGTTTGTTCGCCACGTGTCGGGGCCCTTCGTAAAAAAAGAGCGCGATTATACGGGCTTGCCGGCACGCCGGGGGCGCGAATCGACGTTCAGTCCTTCTTCATCAGCGCGGCCAGGCCGGCGAACGGGTTGTGTGTGGCCACGGCGACTTTCGGCGTGCTCAGCGAACCTTCGCTGAAATACTGCTGGTCGGTGTAGCGGGCGTGCTCGTTGTCGTGGCAGTACAGGCACAGCAACTCCCAGTTGGAGCCGTCCTGGGGGTTGTTGTCGTGGTTATGGTCGCGGTGGTGCACGGTCAGTTCCGACAGGCGTTTGCCGGAGAACTCGCGGGTGCAACGGCCGCAGACGTGGGGATACATCTTCAGCGCCTTGTCGCGGTAGCCCATTTCCTTGTCGCGCTTGGCGTCGGCGAGGATGCGGTCGAGACGGGCGGTGGCGTCGGAGGTGGAGCTCATGGTGTTACCTTTTTTCTGATCAGGGCAATGACGGTTATGCCGTTGAGTCTAGCGCGCCTGTGGGCCGGGCGGACAGGCAAAATCGCGCCATTGGGCGTAGCCTGTAGGGAGGTTTCTGACAGGAGGCTGCCGATGTTGCATGCGATCCTCGCCGCGTTGTTGCTTGGCGCTGTATCCACGGCCGACGCCGCGGGCCAGCAACGGCCGCTCACGACGGTTCCCGGGGCGCCCGGGACCGCGACGCCGACCCCTTACCCGCAGATCACCCCGAGCACGCCGCCAAAGGCCGGCGCCAACCGGCCGGGCGCGCCGCTGTTGCCGCCAATGCCGCTGCCGGGGCCACCCAAGGACCAGCCGTTGCCCGGGCTGAGCCAGGACCCGCCGAAACCGCCTGACAAGGGCCGCTAGACTTGCTGCGCCAGGCGCTGGCCATCCTGCATGCGCAGGCGTTTTGACAAGGCCACGGCGAGGGCGCGGATGATCCGTGCGGCGATGCGCGGCGCTTCGTTGAGCATCTTTTCCAGCGCGTCCTTGCCCAGGGTCAGCAGCTGGCAGTCGCTGGCGGCCACGCAGGTGGCCGAGCGGCGTTCGCCGTCGAGCACGGCCATCTCGCCGAAGGCCCGGCCCTTGCGCAGGGTGGCGATCTCCACCTGGGCGCCGTTGCCGTCGGTCTTGCGTACCGAGACCACGCCGCGATGGAGGATGCACATGAAGGTGCCGGCGTCGCCTTCGCTAAACAGGGTCTGGCCCTGGGCCACGGCGGCGAGGCTGAAGTAGCCGGCGGCGGCGAGGAAGTCACCGGGCTGCAGGGTGTCGAACAGGCCGCAGTCCATGAGCATGTCGCGGATTTCGGCGTTCAGGTGCTGGGTGTCGGGCATGTGTTGTTCTTCTTCGAATGTCTGGAAAGCGCCACAAACTGCTGGGTAAGTAGTGAGGCATCGTGGGAGCGGGCTTGACCCGCGATCAGGTTCGACCAGGCGATGACGCTGCCTGGTCTGTCCTCATCGCGGGGCAAGCCCGCTCCCACGTCAGCTTGACGCTATGACAACGAAAATCGCGTTTTACGCCACGTCCAGTTCATTGAAGACGAACGCATACTCCAGCGCCACATCGCGCAGCCCCTGGTAGCGCCCGCTCATGCCGCCGTGGCCCGCACCCATCTCGGTCTTGAGCAGCAGCAGGTTGTCGTCGGTCTTGAGCGTGCGCAGGCGCGCCACCCACTTGGCCGCCTCCCAGTACTGCACGCGGCTGTCGTTGTAGCCGGCGACCACCAGCAGCGCCGGGTAGGCCTGCGCCTTGACGTTCTCGTAGGGCGCGTAGGCCTTGATCCGCTCGTACACCTCGGGCTCCTCGGGGTTGCCCCATTCGTCGTACTCGGTGACGGTCAGCGGCAGCTCGGGGTCGAGCATGGTGTTGAGCACATCGACGAACGGCACTTCGGCGATGGCGCAACGGAACAGCTCGGGGCGCAGGTTGAGCACCGCGCCCATGAGCAGACCACCGGCACTGCCACCGCTGATCGCCAGGCGTTCGCGGGTGGTCACGCCTTCGGCGATCAGGTGCTCGGCGCAAACGATGAAGTCGTCGAAGCTGTTGTGCTTGTGCTCCTGCTTGCCGGCCCGGTACCAGGCCTCGCCCAGCTCGCCGCCGCCGCGCACATGGGCGATGGCGAAGGCCACGCCGCGCTCCAGCAGGCTCAGGCGGGCATGGGAGAACCACGGGTCGAGGCTCTCGCCGTAGGCGCCGTAGCCGTAGAGATAGAGCGGCACCGTCTTGCCTTCGTCAGCGCGACGGCGCACCAGGCTGATCGGTACCCGGGTGCCGTCCTTGGTCACCGCCCACAGACGCTGGCTGATGTAGTCGTCGGCGTCGAAGGCGCCGAGCACCGGAGTCTGCTTGAGCACCTGCTGGGCGCCCGTGGCCAGCTCCAGCTGGCGCACCTGGGCCGGGCGGTTGAGGGCTTCATAGCGCAGGCGGATGCGTGTGCTGGCGAACTCCAGGCTGTCCTGCACGTAGAGGCTGTAGGCGGCGTCCGGCAGCTCGACGCGGTAAGCCGGCAGGCCTTGCGGGTGCACTTCGATGATCGGCAGGCCGCCTTCGCGCAGGCTCAGGGACAACGCCGTGGCATTGAGGCTGAGCCCTTCGAGCATGACGTCGTCACGGTGCGGCACCAGCACCTGCCACTGCGCGCGGGTCGGCACGCTGTCGGCCGGCGCGTGGAACAGGGCGAAGTTGATGCCGTCCTGGTTGCTGCGCACGAACCAGCGCCACTGACCGTCGAGCTGGCCGTGGTCGGGGAAGTACTCATGACCTTCGACCCGCGGCGCCAGGCAGGTGAAATCAGCCTGTGGCGTGGCGGCATCGAGCACCCAGGCCTCGCTGGTGGTCTTGCTGTTGAGCAGCAGCACCAGTTGGCGCTCGGAGCTGGCGCGGTAGCAGTGCAGGAAGAAGCGCCCGTCGGGCTCCTCGAAGACCGTGGCGGCGTCGGTCTCGCCCAGGGTGTGGCGGCGCAGGCGCCAGGGGCGGTGGGTGTCGTCCAGTTCGGCGAAGAACAACGTCTGGCTGTCGTTGGCCCAGGTCATGCTGCCGTCGCAGTCGTCGAAGGGCAGGGCGGTCAGCGCGCCGTTGGCCAGGTCCTTGACGTACAGGGTGCAGATCTCGTCGCCGCTGGTGTCCAGGCTGTAGGCCAGCAGGCGGTGGTCGGGGCTGACGCTGAAGGCGCCGAGGGAAAGAAAGCCGCCATTGGCCAGGGCGTTGGGATCGAGCAGCAGCTCCTCGCGGTTTTCATCGACGGTGTTGCTGTCGTCGGCCGGGCGCGGGCAGCGGTAATGGCGCGGGTATTCGTCGCCCGCGGTGGTACGGGTGTAGTAGAGGTACGGGCCCCAGGGCGAGGGCAGCGACAGGTCGGTCTCGAGGATGCGGCCCTTGATCTCTTCGAACAGCTGTTCACGCAGCGGCGCCTGGTCGGCGAGGACGGCTTGCTGGTAGGCGTTTTCCGCTTCCAGGTAGGCCAGGACCTCGGGGGTGTCGCGCTGCTGCAGCCAGGCGTAGGGGTCTTGGCCTTCGGCTTGATGGGCGATCGGGGCGGGAAGGGGTAGGGGCATGGGTGATCTCATCGATTGTGGACCCCATCGCGGGGCAAGCCCGCTCCCACGCCTGATCGAGGTCTGGACGTGGGAGCGGGCTTGCCCCGCGAAGGGCCGCTGCAGGTCCCTTGCGGGGCGGGGGCAGCCTGCGCCGGGAAAAGTGTTTATCATAGGCATCTCTTTGCCTGGCTTGCACCCACACCATGACCGAACACGACTATACCCTCGCCTGGGGCCTGTACGCCGTTGCCGCCCTGGGCTGCCTGCTGGTGGGCTTCAAGCTGACCGGCTGGATGTGGCGCTGGTTGCGCGAGCCGCTGCGGGTGATCATCGCCGTATTGCTGTTCTCGCCGACCATCGTCGACCCGGTCAAGGAAAGCTTCGCCCCGGCCATTGCCATCACCGCGCTGGACGTCGCCTTCAAGGTCGGCAACAACGCCTGGCGCGCCGCCTCCGACCTGGCCATGTACGGCATGCTCGCCTTTGCCCTGTACATCGTCTTCGTGCTGATCCGCTGGCCGCTGGAAAAGCGTGCCCGCGAGCGCCGCGCCCAGCGTGAGGCCGCCGCCCAGCGCCAGGCCAAGGAAGAAGACGAGGTCGTGGCCGAAGCGTCCCTGGCCGCCAACCGTCAAGACCGCTACCGCGACGATCCGCCCCCCGCCCCCGTGCGCCGCTCCGGGCCCGGGCAGGGCCGCGTCGAACCCCGACTTTAAGCCAGGAGCCGCAACATGTGCGAACTGCTGGGCATGAGCGCCAACGTCCCCACCGACATCGTCTTCAGCTTCACCGGCCTGATGCAGCGCGGCGGGCGCACCGGCCCGCACCGCGATGGCTGGGGCATCGGTTTCTATGAAGGGCGCGGCCTGCGCCTGTTCCAGGACCCGGCGGCGAGCAGCGAGTCGGAAGTGGCCAACCTGGTGCAGCGTTACCCGATCAAGAGCGAAGTGGTCATCGGCCATATCCGCCAGGCCAACGTCGGCAAGGTCTGCCTGTCCAACACCCACCCGTTCGTGCGTGAGCTGTGGGGTCGCAACTGGTGCTTCGCGCACAACGGCCAGCTGGGCGATTTCACCGGCCAGCGCACGTTCTACCGGCCGATCGGCGACACCGACAGCGAAGCGGCCTTCTGCGACCTGCTCAACCGCGTGCGCGAAGCCTTCCCCGAGCCGGTCGAGGTCGAGCAACTGCTGCCAGTGCTGGTCGAAGCCTGCGCCGGGTACCGTGGCCAAGGCGTGTTCAACTGCCTGCTCAGCGACGGCGACTGGCTGTTCTGCTTCTGCTCGACCAAACTGGTGCACATCACCCGCCGCGCACCGTTCGGCGCGGCGCGGCTGAAGGATGTCGACCTGATCGTCGATTTCCACACGCAAACCACCCCCAACGACGTGGTCACGGTGATCGCCACCGAGCCGCTGACCGAGAATGAGACCTGGAACCGCTACGGGCCGGGTGAGTGGGGCTTGTGGCGGCATGGCGAGTGCATTGCCCACGGCCAGAGTTAAGGAAGCTGCATGTTCAGAAGTTACCTGCGTTTGCTGTTGTTCACCTTCGGCCTGCTGGCCGGTCTCCAGGTGCCGGGGTTGGTCAAGGACTACAGCCAGCGCGTCGAGGCGCACCTGCTCGAATCGCGCCAGGCGCTCGACGGCTTCCGCCAGACCGCGCAGCGCTTCTTCAACGGTGACCTGCAGGCGCTGGTGCGGCATTACCGGGGCAGCGACGATCCGGTGTTCAACAGCGATGCCAACAGCATCGAGAGCCTGCTGATCCGCAACCAGTTGCTCGAGCATGAATGGCAAGCCCTGCAGGGCTCGTGGGTGAGTCGCACCTGGCATGTGCTGGTGCAGCCGGAGCCGGCACTGCGCGAGGAGACGCTCAAGGGCTACAGCTACCAGATCCTGCTGGTGCCCGAGGCGATCGGCTGGGGGATCGGCAGCGGGTTCGTGCTGGCGTTTGTGGTCGAGAGCCTGTTGCTGGTGATTGGCTGGGTGATTCTTGGTGGACGGCGCAAGGCGGTGAAGGAAAGCTGGCGCTAGCTTTTCCGGCCCTGCGGCAGCTCAGACCAGCACGATCCGCTGCCCGCCCACATCCCGCGCATAGCGCTCCAGCACCTGCCGGCACACGCCGACCACCTCGTCCACCAGCGCCACGCCGGTCTGCCAGGCCACCACCAGCTCCAGGCTCGGCGGTGGCTGCAAGCCCTCCAGCAACACCAGCTCGCCGCGGCTCAGTTCGCCATCCACCAGCGCCGGCGGCAGTGCGCCGATGCCGAAGCCGTCGCGCAGCAGGCGGGTGATGGCCGCCACCGAGTTCACGCAGTTCAGGCGCGGCGTCTCGGCCCCGGCGGCCTGCAACAGGCCGAGCACCTCCTGGTGCGGTCGCGAGTTCTTCGAGAAGGTGACGATGCGCTCGCGGGCCAGTTCCGCCAGCGAGGCGTAGGTGCGGTGGTGCGGGGAGCCGGCGGCGACGATCCAGCCCATCGGGTAGCGCGCCAGGTCGTGGCTGCGGATCGACTGCTCGCGCAGCAGGTCGGTCTGCAGGATCACGTCGAGAAAACCCTTCTGCAGCTGCTCGCGCAGGTTCAGCGCGGTATCGGCCACCAGCTCAATCTCCACCTGCGGGTAGCGCTCGCCCAGCTCCGCCACCAGGGCGCTCATCCAGGTGTGGATGACCGTGTCCATCACCCCCAGGCGGATGCGTCCGGTCTTGGCCCGGTCGCTGTCCAGTGACTGCTTCATGGCCTTGGCGGTGTCGAGCATGCGCTCGGCGTACTCCAGCACCTTGGCGCCTTCCGGCGTCAGGCTGACCCCGCGGGAGTCGCGCAGCAGCAGTTTCACGCCCAGGTCGGCCTCCAGCGCGGCGATGCGGCTGGACACCGAGGCCTGGGTGGTGAACAGCTTCTCGGCGGTGAGGCGGAAGCTCCTGAGCCGGGCGACCCAGACGAAGGTTTCGAGGAAACGGAGGTTCATGATCAGT
>NZ_NIBE01000107.1:3983-79129 GCF_002205115.1 Pseudomonas sp. DrBHI1 | reverse complement strand
GGCCGCGACGCCCGACGTCGCCCATAGAACAATACCAACAAGCCGAGGCAACCATGAACCCGACCGGCGTGCAGCAGCAGGCCCCCGCCCGAACCTCGAGCGGCCCCTTCGCCTGGTACCGCGACATCGACTCCCAGCAACGACGCACCTTCTGGAGCTGCAAGATCGGCTACGGCCTGGACGGCATGGACACCCAGATGCTGAGTTTCGTCATCCCCACCCTGATCTTGGTGTGGGGCATCAGCACCGCCGAGGCCGGGTTGATCCACACCAGCACCTTGATCGCCTCGGCCCTGGGCGGCTGGATCGCCGGCATTCTGTCCGACCGCATCGGGCGGGTGCGCACCTTGCAACTGACGGTATTGTGGTTCGCCTTTTTCACCTTCCTCTGCGGCTTCGCCCAGAGTTACGAACAACTGCTGATCGCCCGCACCCTGATGGGCTTCGGCTTCGGCGGCGAATGGACCGCCGGCGCGGTGTTGATCGGCGAGGTGATCCGTGCCCAGGACCGCGGCAAGGCGGTGGGCATGGTGCAGTCGGGCTGGGCCATCGGCTGGGGCCTGACGGCGATTCTCTATGCCCTGTTGTTCTCCTGGCTGCCGGCCGAGCAGGCCTGGCGCGCGCTGTTCCTGTTGGGCCTGCTGCCGGCGATCTTCGTGATCTTCGTCCGGCGCCTGGTCAAGGACCCGGAGATCTACCGTCAGGCCAAGGCCGTGGAACAGGCCGAGGCGCCTGCGCAGTTCTACGAGATCTTCGCCCCCGGCATGCTCTGGACCACCCTTCGCGCTTCGCTGCTGACCACCGGCGCCCTGGGCGGCTACTACGCCATCACCTCGTGGCTGCCGACCTTCCTCAAGAACGAGCGCGGCCTGAGCGTGCTGGGCACCGGCGGCTACCTGGCGATGGTCATCGTCGGCTCCTACATCGGCTACGTGGTCAGCGCCTACCTGTGCGACCTGCTGGGGCGCAGGAAGAACTTCATCCTGTTCGCCGTGGGCTCGTTCGTCATCGTCCTGCTCTACACGCAGATGCCGGTCAGCGACGGCGTGATGCTGTGGCTGGGCTTCCCCCTGGGCTTCTTCGCCTCGGGCATCTTCAGTGGCATGGGTTCGTTCCTCACCGAACTGTTCCCGACCCGGATACGCGGATCGGGGCAGGGCTTCTGCTACAACATCGGCAAGGTGGTCGCGGCGATGTTCCCGTTGCTGATCGGCCTGCTTGGCGAGAAAGTGCCGTTGGGCCTGGGGATTGGCGCCTTCGCCGCGGTGTCCTACGGTGTGGTGATCCTGGCGGCCCTGAGCCTGCCGGAAACCCGCGGCAAAGCGCTCCAGGCGCGCTAAGGTAGGCACCATGAACATTGATACGGAGGTCCGCCAGGTGAAACGCCTGCTACTCAATTGCGACATGGGCGAGAGCTTCGGCAACTGGCGCATGGGCCAGGACGCCAAGGTGATGCCATTCATCGACTGCGCCAATATCGCCTGCGGCTACCACGCTGGCGACCCGGGCACCATGCGCCGCACCGTGGCCCTGGCCCTGGAACACCGGGTGGCCATCGGCGCGCACCCGGCCTATCCGGATCTGATGGGCTTCGGCCGCCGTTCCATGGCCTGCAGCAGCGACGAGATCCGTGACCTGCTGCACTACCAGATCGGCGCCCTGGACGGCATCTGCAAGGTGCTCGGCGGCCGGGTGGCCTACGTCAAGCCCCACGGCGCGCTGTACAACGACATGATGGCCAACCCGGACATCCTGCGCACCGTGCTCGAAGCGGTGGCGGCGTTCGACAGCGGCCTGCCGCTGATGCTCATGGCCACCGCCGACGACAGCGCCGCCCAGGCCCTGGGCGATGAAGTCGGCGTGCCACTGTGGTTCGAGGCCTTCGCCGACCGTGGCTACACCGCCAGCGGGCACCTGATGTCGCGGCGCCTGCCGAACGCTGTGCACCACGACCCGGCGCTGGTGGTCGAACAGGCCTTGCGCCTGGCCAAGGGCGAGGCCCTGGTGGCTGACGACGGCAGCGATGTGCGCTTGAACGCCAGCACCCTGTGCGTGCACGGCGACAACGACGGCTCAGTGGCCGCCGTGCGCCAGATCCGCCAGGCCCTGGATGCACTGGAGCAAGCATGACGCCACGTATCGAGGTGGTGGCCATCGACAGCCTGATGGTGCGGCTGTTCGATGCCATCGATGAAGGCAACATGCCGTGGATCCTCGCCGCCAGCCAGCGCTTGCGGGATGCTTTTGGCCAGCAGCTGATCGACCTGGTGCCGTCCTATACCACGCTGATGGTGCAGTTCGACCTGGCGCCGGGCGAGGCGCGCCAGCGCATCCTGCAGGCGCTGCAGGGTCTGCGGCCGGATGCCGGCCAGGCCGGGCGCCGGCACGAAATCGCGGTGTGGTACCACGCCAGCGTCGGCCCCGAGCTGCCGGTGCTGGCCGCGCGCGGCGGGATGAGCGAGGCCGAGGTGATCCGTCTGCATTGTGGCCGCGACTACCCGGTGTTCGCCCTGGGGTTCGCGCCGGGCTTCGGCTTCATGGGCCTGGTCGATGAACGCCTGGCCACGCCGCGCCTGAGCACCCCGCGCAAGCGCGTGGCGGCGGGCAGCGTCGGCATCGCCGAGCGCCAGACTGCCGCCTATCCGGCCGTGTCGCCGGGCGGCTGGAACCTGATCGGTCGCACGCCGGTGCGCTTGTTCGACCGCGAGCGCGAGGGCTACAGCCTGCTGCAGCCTGGTGATCGGGTGCGTTTCGTGGCCGTCGAACGGGCCGAATTCATCAACCTGGGCGGTGACGACAGCCCGCTGGAGGCCCAGGCATGAGCCAATTGAGAATCGAGGCCAGCACCGCGCTGTGCCTGTTGCAGGATGCCGGGCGTTTCGGTGTGCGGCACCTGGGCGTGACCCAGGGCGGCGCGCTGGACTGGGTGGCGATGCGCTGGGCCAACTGGCTGCTGGGCAATGCCCTGGACAGCGCCGTGGTGGAGATTGCGCTTGGCGGCTTCAGCGTGGTTGCCGAGCAGGACTGCGTGCTGGCGCTGGCCGGGGCCGACCTGGATGCGCAGGCCGACGGACAGGCCGTGGCGCCCTGGACCAGTTTCAACCTGGGCAAGGGCCAGCGCCTGACGCTGCGTCAGCCTCGCCAAGGGGTACGTGCTTATCTGGCGGTGCCGGGCGGGTTCGTGGGCGAGTCGGTGCTGGGGAGTTGTTCCACCGTGGTACGGGAAGAACTGGGTGGAGTAGACGGCCAAGGCCGGGCGCTGCTGAAAGGGGAGGTACTGCATGCTGCCGGGGCCATCGCGGGGCAAATCGGGGCGCCGAACCGCCGCTCCCACGTGCCCGAAGCGCTGCGGCCGGAGTATGCCGAGAAACCGGTATTGGATCTGGTGATGGGCGCGCAGATCGGTGACTTTGGCGGCACCAGCTTGTTCGAGGCGTTCAACCGTGACTGGACGCTGGACAGCCGTGCCGACCGCATGGGCATTCGCCTGCTCGGGCCGCAACTGGTCTACCAGGGTGCGCCGATGATCTCCGAGGGGATTCCCCTCGGCGCCGTGCAGGTGCCGCCGGATGGGCAGCCGATCGTGTTGCTCAATGACCGGCAGACCATCGGTGGATATCCGCGGCTGGGGGCGTTGACGCCGTTGGCGCTGGCGCAGCTGGCGCAGCTGGCGCAGTGCATGCCGGGGACCGCGGTGCGGTTTCGGGCGGTGGTACAGGATGAAGCGTGGCGGGAGCAGCAGGCTTATCTGAGCCGTTGGGGATGAAGGTGCCGGCCCCGCGACAGGGCCGGCCCTGAAAACATTACTTGGACAGGTAACGCATCCCGTCTTCCAACCCCTGCAAGGTCAGCGGAAACATCCTGTCCTCGATCAGGTCCCGCACCAGATGGGTCGAAGCGGTGTACTCCCAGGCGTGCTTCGGATAAGGGTTGATCCAGATGATCTTCTTGAACTTCTCCATGAAGCGTTGCATCCACACATACCCGGCCTCTTCGTTCCAGTGCTCGACGCTGCCGCCGGGCTGGGTGATCTCGTAGGGCGCCATGGCCGCGTCGCCGACGAACACCACCTTGTAGTCGTCGCCGTACTTGTGCAACAGGTCGAAGGTGGAAAAGCGCTCCGAGGTGCGGCGCAGGTTGTTCTTCCACACCGACTCGTAGATGAAGTTGTGGAAGTAGTAGTACTCCAGGTGCTTGAACTCGGTCTTGCAGGCCGAGAACAATTCCTCGCAGACCTTCACGTGGGCGTCCATCGAGCCGCCGATGTCGAACAGCAACAGCAGCTTGACCGTGTTGCGCCGCTCGGGGCGCATCTGGATGTTCAAGAGGCCTGCGTCACGGGCGGTGTGGTCGATGGTGCCGTCGATGTCCAGCTCCTCGGCGGCGCCTTCGCGGGCGAACTTGCGCAAGCGGCGCAGGGCCAGCTTGATGTTGCGCGTGCCCAGCTCGACCTGGTCGTCGAGGTTCTTGTACTCGCGCTGGTCCCACACCTTCACCGCCTTGCCCTGGCGCTTGCCGGCCTCGCCGACGCGGATGCCTTCGGGGTTGAAGCCGCCGGAGCCGAACGGGCTGGTGCCGCCGGTGCCGATCCACTTGTTGCCACCGGCGTGGCGCTCCTTCTGCTCTTCCAGGCGCTTCTTGAACTCTTCGATCAGTTTGTCCAGGCCGCCCAGGGATTGGATCTGCGCCCGTTCCTCGTCGGTCAGCGAACGCTCGAACTCCTTGCGCAGCCAGTCGTCGGGGATCAGGGCCTCGATATGCCGGTCGAGGTTCTCCAGGCCCTTGAAGTAGGCGGCGAACGCACGGTCGAACTTGTCGAAATGGCGCTCGTCCTTCACCAGGATGGCCCGGGCCAGGTAGTAGAACGCGTCCATGTCGGCGAACACCACGCCCTTTTGAAGAGCGTGATGCAGGTCGAGCAGTTCGCGCACCGACACCGGTACCTTGGCCGCGCGCATTTCATTGAACAGGTTGAGCAGCATGGCCCGGCTCCTGTCAGCGGTTGCCGCGCCGGCTCATGAAGGCCAGGCGCTCGAGCAGTTGCACATCCTGCTCGTTCTTGACCAGGGCCCCGGCCAGCGGCGGAATGGCTTTGGTCGGGTCGCGTTCACGCAGCACGGCTTCGCCGATCTTGTCGGCCATCAGCAGCTTGAGCCAGTCGACCAGCTCGGAGGTGGAGGGCTTCTTCTTCAGGCCCGGGACCTTGCGCACGTCGAAGAACACATCCAGCGCCTCGCTGACCAGCGACTGGCTGATGTTGGGGTAGTGCACGTCGACGATCTGCTGCAGGGTGGCGCGATCTGGGAAGGCGATGTAGTGGAAGAAGCAGCGGCGCAGGAAGGCGTCGGGCAGTTCCTTCTCGTTGTTGGAGGTGATGATGATGATCGGGCGCTGCTTGGCCTTGATGGTCTCGTCGATCTCGTAGACGTAGAACTCCATCTTGTCGAGCTCTTGCAGCAGGTCGTTGGGGAACTCGATGTCGGCCTTGTCGATCTCGTCGATCAGCAGGATCACCCGCTCGTCGGCCTCGAAGGCCTCCCACAGCTTGCCTTTCTTCAGGTAGTTGCGTACGTCGTGGACCTTGTCCACGCCCAGCTGCGAGTCGCGCAGGCGGCTGACCGCGTCGTACTCGTACAGGCCCTGGTGGGCCTTGGTGGTGGACTTGATGTGCCAGGTGATCAGGCGGGCGCCGAAGGAGGCGGCGAGCTGTTCGGCGAGCATGGTCTTGCCGGTGCCCGGCTCGCCCTTGACCAGCAGCGGGCGCTCCAGGGTGATGGCCGCGTTGACCGCCAGCTTCAGGTCGTCTGTGGCGACGTAGTCGCGGGTGCCTTCGAACTTCATGAACCGATCCTCTGGGTGGCTGGGCTCGCCTCATTGCGGGGCAGCCGACGCATGTTTATTGATGTGCCAGCGACTATAACCCCGCACCCGCCGCCTGCAAACGCAGACCGGGTATTCAGTCCCTGAATGGTCCGTCACTGTCGGCTTAGTCGGATTGGGGCGGGGGTTGTTCGTAACGTGCGTTGAATGCCTGGATGAACCCGTTGCGCAGTATCTGCAGGAACGCCTCGAATGCGCTGATATCCTGCTGGTGCACACTGCCGCTCAGTTCCACGCGGGTGGCGAACTGGTTCTTCGGCTGGTTCTTCAGCACGGTCTCGGTGGCGCCTACCAGCGCCTCCCAGATTGAGCGCAGGAAACCTTTGTCCTTGTCTTGCACATCCTGCCGCCAGTTGAACACGTCGACATCGCGCAGCAGTGGCTTGATGTAGCCATGCAGTCGGCCATTCGCGGCTTCGGCCTCGATCACCACGTCGCCGTGTCCGGCATTGAAGTCGAACTTTCCATAGGCGCTGGCAAAGTCGTTGAGTCGGCGCAGTTCGATGCCCTTGGCGCGCAGGCGGAACTGAAAGTCGTCAAAGTCGCTGAACGGGTCGAAGGTGGCCTTGCTCTCGACCCTGGCGTCGCCCGTCAGCAACGCCGTCCCTTCGAAACTGGCGTCCCGCCGGCCCTTTTCATCGCGCACGTTGGTCAGGTTGCGAATGCTGGCGTCGAGCTGTGTGGCCTTGAGGTCGACCGGCGGTTGGGAGTTGAAGTTGCGAAAGCTCAGGGTGCCCTGTTCGATGCGCACATCGTTGAGCGTGATGGGCAGCAGCTTCTCCAGTTGCTGGCGCCAGTCAGTACCCTGGCCGGTCTGTGAGCTCTGCCTGGTGCCGCCATCGACGAAGTTCAGTTCGGGGTGCAGGAAGGTCACTTCGCCAACCACTGCATGGTCGTACCAGAGCGCATGCCAGCTCACCGACAGGTCGATCAGCGGTGCGTCGAGCAGCGGTACCGGCACCTTGCCGCTGACCTTGGCGATCTTCAGGCCATTGATCTGATAAGCGCCGCGCCACCAGGCCAGATCGACGTCGGTGACCTGGCCACGGTAGTCGCCCATGTCGGCCAGCTTGTCGTTCAGGTAATCGCGAACCAGGTAGGGCAGGGCCAGGTGCAGGGCCACAAGCAACCCAACCAGGCTGGCAAGGCCGACCAATGGCCAGCGATAACGTGCTTTCATCGTGGTTCTCCGCACCGGCTTTTGCGGTTGACCGCAGGCCGCTTCGCCGAGTTCGAACGGGCTTTACGCTCCTGCATTGCGGGCTTACCCTCATGGTTTTCCCTGCTTTTTCATGTTCAAGGACACCTGCCATGAGCCGTATCTACGCCGACAACGCCCATTCCATCGGCAACACGCCGCTGGTGCAGATCAACCGCATCGCCCCGCGTGGGGTGACCATCCTGGCCAAGATCGAAGGGCGCAACCCGGGTTACTCGGTGAAGTGCCGGATTGGCGCGAACATGGTCTGGGACGCCGAGAGCAGCGGCAAGCTCAAACCGGGCATGACCATCGTCGAGCCGACCTCGGGCAACACCGGTATCGGCCTGGCGTTCGTCGCCGCCGCCCGCGGCTACAAGCTGCTCCTGACCATGCCGGCGTCCATGAGTCTTGAGCGGCGCAAGGTGCTCAAGGCCCTGGGGGCCGAGCTGGTGCTCACCGAGCCGGCCAAGGGCATGAAGGGCGCCATCGAGAAGGCCAATGAAATTGTTGCCTCCGATCCGGCCCACTACTTCCTGCCTGGTCAGTTCGACAATCCGGCCAACCCGGCCATCCACGAGAAGACCACCGGCCCCGAGATCTGGAACGACACCGACGGCGCGGTGGATGTACTGGTGGCGGGCGTCGGCACCGGTGGCACCATCACCGGCGTGTCACGCTACATCAAGCACACCCAGGGCAAGTCGATCCTGTCGGTGGCGGTGGAGCCGGTGAGCTCGCCGTTGATCAGCCAGACCCTGGCGGGCGAGGAGCTCAAACCCAGTCCGCACAAGATCCAGGGCATCGGCGCTGGTTTCGTGCCGAAGAACCTCGACCTGTCGATTGTCGATCAGGTCGAGACGGTGACCGATGACGAGTCCAAGGCCATGGCCATCCGTCTGATGCAGGAGGAGGGCATCCTCTGTGGTATCTCCTGTGGCGCGGCGATGGCGGCGGCGGTGCGCCTGGCCGAGAAGCCCGAGATGCAGGGCAAGACCATCGTGGTGATCCTGCCGGACTCCGGTGAGCGCTACCTGTCGAGCATGTTGTTCAGCGACATGTTCAGCGAGCAGGAGAACCAGCAGTAAACCCGGGCCTGCTGTGCAAGCCTTTCGCCGGCGAGCCGGCTCCCACATCGCTTGTGTTGCCTTGTGGGAGCCGGCTTGCCGGCGATGGGGCGAGCAGCGGCCCCGGGATATCCGCACCACCGCTGATCCGGCGCAATGTCGGCCGCTTTCGTTTATTGCACAATCCTTAACACTGCGATCCGGCACCGGTTGTTTTTACCCGGCCCGGATGGGTTTATGATGTCCGGCTATCTGGGGATGGCCTGATTTCCCCTCCAAGGAGTGTTGCATGACCTTTTCCTTCGTCGCCAAGGCCGGTGTGCTGCTGGTGTTTTTCGGCAGCGTGCTGTTCGTGCACCTGCGCGGCAAGGCGCGCCTGCCGGTGCTGCGCCAGTTCGTCAACCATTCGGCGCTGTTCGCCCCCTACAACAGCCTGATGTACCTGTTCTCCGGCGTGCCTTCCAAGCCCTACCTGGACCGCCAGCGCTTCCCCGAACTGGATGTGCTCAAGGACAATTGGGAGGTGATCCGCGAAGAAGCCATGCGCCTGTTCGACGAGGGCTACATCCGTGCTGCCGAGAAGGACAACGACGCCGGCTTCGGTTCGTTCTTCAAGAAGGGCTGGAAGCGTTTCTACCTGAAGTGGTACGACAAGCCGCTGCCTTCGGCCGAGGCGCTGTGCCCGAAGACCGTCGAGCTGGTCAGCGGCATCCCCAACGTCAAGGGCGCGATGTTCGCCCTGTTGCCCGGCGGCAGCCACCTGAACCCGCACCGCGACCCGTTCGCCGGCTCCCTGCGCTATCACCTGGGCCTGTCCACGCCGAACTCGGACAACTGCCGCATCTACGTCGACGGCCAGCCCTACGCCTGGCGTGATGGCGAGGACGTTATGTTCGACGAAACATTCGTGCACTGGGTCAAGAACGAGACCGACGTCACCCGGGTGATCCTGTTCTGCGACGTCGAGCGCCCGCTCAACAGCCCGCTGATGACCCGCATCAACCGCAAGGTCAGCGCCTTCCTCGGCCGCGCCACCGCGCCGCAGAACACCGATGACGAGCGCGTCGGCGGGATCAACCAGGCCTACGCCTGGAGCAAGCGCTTCAGCAATGTCATCAGCACCCGGGTCAAGCAGTTCAAGCGCGCCAACCCCAAGGCCTACCGCGTGCTGCGGCCGGTGCTGGCGGTTGTCGTCGTCTACGCGCTTTACCGCTGGCTGTTCTGATTCGCCTGGGCAGGCTCGCTCCTCAACGGAGCGGGCTTGCCCCGTGATGATTCCCCCGCTATATTCCGAAACACTCTCTTCCCAGAAGACCTGTTCATGCCCGCCATTGCTGCCACCATCGCTTACGTTCTCGCGCCTGTCGCGGGCGTGGTCGTGCGTGGCAGCCAGCAGCCGGCCATGATCAGTCACTCCCCACCACCTGTCAGTGGCGTCGTAGGCGGCGTAGCTCCGCCTCCTTGCGCAGTCGTGGTGCTGGGCTGATCGGCCGCTGGCCGCTCCCCACCGCACTCGCAACCTACTGAACACGGTCGGCTATCCCCGCAAGACGCGATAGGTCCTCCGTACGGTTCATTTGCCCGTATACAGGTGGCAATACATGTCTGTTTTCAACAAAGCATCCGTGGCCTCGGCGGCCACTACCAGCCTGTTCGTCCTGCTGTGGAGCAGCGGGGCGATCGTTTCCAAGCTCGGCCTGGCCCAGGCCAGTCCTTTCGCCTTCCTGCTGCTGCGTTCGGCCTTGGCGCTTTTTGGTCTGTTGCTGATCGGTCCTTTACTCGGCTTGCGCTGGCCAGGTACTCGGGGCGGCATTGTTCGCGCTCTGGGGACTGGCTGCGTGCTACTGGGCGCCTACCAGATCTTCTACCTGCTGGCGCTTGATACCCATGTCACCCCTGGCGTCATGGCCACGGTCATGGGCGTGCAGCCGATCCTTACCGTGGTGCTGATGGAGCGCCAGCGTTCCTGGAGCCGGCTGTTCGGCCTGGGCCTGGGGCTTGGCGGCCTGGTGATGGTGGTCTACCAGGGCATCAACCTTGGCGGGGTGTCCCTGGCGGGCATGCTGTTCGCCTTGCTGGCGCTCACCAGCATGACCTTCGGCTCGATCCTGCAGAAACGCATCACCGACAACCCGATGGGCACATTGCCGCTGCAGTATCTGGCCGGATTTGCCCTGTGCGCGCTGTTTGCCCCGTTCCAGCCGTTGCATGTCGAGTGGAACGCCAACTTCGTCGGCGCACTGCTGTGGATGGGGCTGGTGGTTTCGCTGCTGGCCACGCTGCTGCTGTACCGGCTGATCGCCCGTGGCAACCTGGTCAATGTCACCAGCCTGTTCTACCTGGTGCCGGCGGTGACGGCGGTGATGGATTTCGCCATCTTCGGTAACCGCCTGGCGCCGCTCAGCCTGCTGGGAATGGGGTTGATCGTGATCGGGCTGCTGTTCGTGTTCCGTAAGCCGGCGTTGCGTGCGGCTGAAGCCTGAGCCAAAGGGGGGCCGCTATGCGGCCCCTTCGCGACGCAAGGCCGCTCCCACAGGACGCAGCACCAGCCAGAGTGCCGCGCCGATCAGCAGGCCGCCGTACAGGTGCGCCATCGACAGCGGCTCATCCAGCAGCCACGCGCCCCACAGCACGCCGAACACCGGGATCAGGAAGGTCACGGTACTGGCCTTGACCGGCCCGATTTCGTTCAGCAAGCGGAAGTACAGGATGTAGGCGAACGCCGTACACAGCAGCCCCAGGCCCAGCAGCGACAGCCACACCTGCCAGCCGCCCCAGCTGGCCGGCGGTTGGGTCAGCGCGCTCCAGGCGAACAGCGGGCTCAACAGCAGGGTGGCGCCGAGCATGCTGCCCAGGGCTGACAGGCGACTGTCCAGCGTTCCCACCCAGCGTCGTGCCAGGAATCCCGCGAAACCGTAGCAGGTGGTCGCCGCCAGGCACGCCAGGGCGCCTTGCACCAGGGCCATGTTCAGCGCCACCGGTCCGGCGCCGCTGAGAATGCCGACGCCGAACAGGCCGAGGAAGATCCCGCAGAGCTTGGGCAGGGTCATCGCCTCGCGGAAGAACAAGGTGCCGATCAGCACGCCCATCAGCGGCGTGGTGGCGTTGAAGATCGCCGAGTAGCCGGCCGGCAGCACCTGCGCCGCCACCGAGTAGAACGTCGCTGGAATACCGGAATTGATCATGCCCAGCACCAGGCAGGCGCCCAGCTTGCCTTCGAAGTTCCAGCGCACGCGGGCGGCGGCGAGTATGGCCATCAACCCCAGGCAGGCGATCGACACGCGAAAGAAGGCGGTCGGCACGGTGCCAAGCTCCGGGGCGATGATGCGCATGAACAGAAAACTGGCGCCCCAGACGGCGGCAAGGGTCAGCAGGCGGGCAAGGGCGATGGGGCTCACGGGGGGTCTCCGGCGTTGGGGGCAGTGCGCGAGTCTACGTCAGTGGGCAACCGGGATTCTTGTGCTTTCTTGCTGTGTGAGCCGCTTGCGGACGACTAAGCTGTCTAACGCCACCCACCTTGAGATCCCGCGCATGACCCAACCCTGGCCCGCCGCTGACATCGCCCGGATGATCCTCGATGGCTTCGACGACTACCGCGAGCATTTTCGCCGGATAACCCTCGGTGCCCGCGAACGCTTCGAGCAGGCACGCTGGCAGGACATCCAGCGTGCAGCGGCGGCGCGGATCAACCTCTACGAAGAGAAGGTCGCCGAGGTCAACGGCTGGCTGCGCCAGGGCTTCGAAGCCTCCCAGCTGCTGGACGTGGAGCAGTGGCCGTTGGTGAAGAGCGCCTACATCCGCCTGATCGACCCACGGCTGGACGATGAACTGTCCGAGACCTGGTACAACTCGCTGTTCTGCAGCCTGTTCAGCCATGAGCAGATCAGCGACGGCTGCATGTTCATCCACACCACCCGCCCGTCCATGCGTGGCCACGAACGCGCGGCGCAGACCCGCACCTATGCGCTGGACGGTGGATTGAAGGGATTGCTGCGGGCCATCTTCGCCGATTACGGTTTTGACGTGCCCTACGCAGACCTGGAGGGCGACCTGTCGCGGTTGCAGGACCAACTGCGTGAATGCCTGCCCGATTGGGTGTGCAAGGACCCGGCGCTGGCGGCGGAGCTGTTCACGCCGGTGCTCTACCGCAACAAAGGGGCCTACCTGGTCGGGCGCCTGTACACCCCCGACGAACAGTGGCCGCTGGTGATCCCGCTGCTGCACCGTGAAGACCACGGCATCGAGGCCGATACGCTGATCACCGACGAGGCGGAGGTGTCGATCATCTTTTCCTTCACCCGCTCGTACTTCATGGTCGATGTGCCGGTGCCGGCGGAGTTCGTCAACTTTCTCAAGCGCATCCTGCCGGGCAAGCATATCGCCGAGCTGTACACCTCGATCGGCTTCTACAAGCACGGCAAGTCAGAGTTCTACCGCGCACTGATCAACCACCTGGCCAACAGCGACGACCGCTTCATCATGGCGCCGGGGGTGCGCGGGATGGTGATGAGTGTGTTTACCCTGCCGGGCTTCAACACGGTGTTCAAGATCATCAAGGACCGCTTTTCGCCGTCCAAGACCGTCGACCGTGCCACGGTGATCGAGAAGTACCGCCTGGTGAAGAGCGTGGACCGTGTCGGGCGAATGGCCGACACCCAGGAGTTCGCCGATTTTCGCTTCCCCCGCGTCAAGTTCGATCCCGACTGCCTCGCCGAGCTGCTGGAAGTGGCGCCCTCGACCGTGGCGCTGGAAGGGGACACGGTACTGATCCGCCACTGCTGGACCGAACGGCGCATGACCCCGCTCAACCTCTACCTCGAACAGGCCAGCGAAGCCCAGGTGCTGGAGGCGCTGGAAGACTATGGGCTGGCGATCAAGCAGCTGGCGGCGGCGAACATCTTCCCCGGCGACATGCTGCTGAAGAACTTCGGCGTCACCCGCCATGGCCGGGTAGTGTTCTATGACTACGACGAGATCAGCTTCCTTACCGAGGTCAACTTCCGCCACATTCCACCGCCGCGCTACCCCGAAGACGAGATGTCGGGCGAGCCGTGGTACTCGATCGGGCCGCATGACGTGTTCCCCGAGGAGTTTCCGCCGTTCCTGTTCGCCGATATGGGTCAGCGCCGTTTGTTCAGTCGTCTGCACGGCGAGCTGTATGACGCCGACTATTGGAAAGACCTGCAGGAGACGATCCGGGCGGGGAAGGTGATCGATGTGTTCCCGTATCGACGCAAGGGGCGCTGACTGGCGCGCCTACGCGGGAAATGCGTATGGCTCGAGCAGTCCGGCCAGCTTTAACCTTTCAGGCACTTGAGCTCACTGAAATCCGCCCGCACCTTGCTCAGGCGCTGCTGCAGGAACTGTTTCTGCGCAGGGCTGCTCTGCCTCATCAGGTCGATCAGCAGGCTGCGCGCCTGCTGTTCGCTGTTCTCATAGGCCTGGCGGTACTCCGCCGTCCACAGGCTCTCCTTGCGTTGCAGCAGTTGCGCCAGGCGCGCTTCGAAGCCCGGTGTGGCGCGCTGGTCCATTGCCAGCACCAGTTGCTGCTGCCAGTGCGCGCGATTGGCGATCGACTGGCGGTTCTGGTCGCCCAGGGCCTGGGACCAGCTCATTACCCGCAAGCGTTGCTGGGCGCTGAGCTCACCCAGCCAGGGTTCCAGGCGTTTCTGCATGCGCGCGGCGCGCTGTTCGATCTGTTTGGGCAGCGGGGTTTCGTCATAGGTCTTGCGACGCTTGCTGATGTCGGCACGAAACGCCTGGCGCATTTCGGCGACCTGGTCGTCGCTCATCCCGCGCAGCAGTTCGCTGGCTGAGGGGGTGATCGCCGTGGCCACCCGGCCGATGGCCTGGCGGGCTTCGAGGGTGCGTTGTTCCAGGGCCTGGTCGGTGACCGCGTCGTCGGCCACCATCAGCCGCACCCGGTCGAGCCAGTCGAGGTAGCCGGGCAGCTGTGTTTTGCAGTGCCAGGCCAGTTGTTGCTTAAGCCGTTCGTCGAGCAACTGTTTCTGCTCGCGGTTCATGTCCAGGTAATCGCCAAGCGACCAGGGCACCAGGCGGTCGAGGTTGCGGTAGGCCAGGTCGATGCGGCTGCAAGCCACAAGGGCCAGGGCGAAGCCAATGACGAGCAGTAGGGCGTGGATCAGGCGTCGGGGCATGAGCGAATCCTTGCACAGGCTGGCCAGGCGGTGGACGCAAGGTGGGCCCGAGGGTTCCGGCGCATGCGCGCTCGGGCGGACGGGCGGGTCAAGTGTTAGAATAGCCGCCTTGTCTTGAGGATCTTCGGAAATGGCTCTGCTTGGGCGTTACAACAGTTTGCAAATCGTGAAACACGTGGAATTTGGCCTGTACCTGGACGGCGGCGCCGACGGCGAAATCCTCCTGCCAAGGCGCTACTTCCCCAAGGATGCCGAGCTCGAACTGGACGACTGGCTCAACGTGTTCATCTACCTCGACAGCGAGGACCAGCTGATCGCCACCACCGAAAAGCCGAAGATGCAGGTGGGCGAGTTCGCCAGCCTCAAGGTCAAGGACATCAACGGCGCGGGCATCTTCCTCGACTGGGGCCTGTCCAAGGACCTGCTGATGCCCTACTCGGAGGAGTCCCGGCCACTGAAGATCGGTGACTACTGCGTGGTCCACGCCTATCTGGACAAGCGCACCCGGCGCATCACCGCTACCGCCAAGCTGGACCGCTACCTCGACCGCACCCCGGTGGACTACCAGGTCGGCCAGCCGGTGGAGCTGCTGGTGGCCGGCGAGACGCCGATGGGCTTCAAGGCGATCATCAACAATCGCCACTGGGGCCTGATCCACAAGAACGAAGTGTTCAAGTTCCTGCGTTCAGGCATGCACGAGAAGGGCTTCATCAAGGAAGTGCGCGCCGACGGCAAGATCGCCCTGAGCCTGCAGCCGGTGGGCCAGGCCCTGGCCGACGGCTTGCCCGAGCAGATCATGCAGCGTCTGGAGGCCAATGGCGGTGTGCTGGCGGTGTGCGACAAGAGCGATCCGGCGCTGATCAGCCAGATGTTCAATGTCAGCAAGGGCAACTTCAAGAAAGCCATCGGCGCACTGTTCAAGCAGGGCCGGATCGTCATCCATGACGATCGCATCGAGCGGGCCTGATCAGGCCTGCACGAAGGTGCTGAAGTCCAGCTGCTCGCCACCCGGGCGGCTGTCGCGCAGCAGCGAGTCGCGGTCGGCGCTCAGGGCCAGGCTGATGGTCGAGCGGCGCTTGCCGGCGTTGCGCACTTCCATCTGCTCCTGGTGAGCGCGCAGGAAGTTGGTCGGCACCTTTAGGTGCTGCAGTTCATCGGTCTCCGGAGTATGCAGCAGCAGGTTGACCCAGTCGGGCTGACCTTTGCGCAGCAGCGCCACCGGTACCTCGAACCACCACAGGTTGCGCTTCTTGTCGAGAATGGCGAACAGGGTGTTGTCGCGGTTGAGCACCGGCCGGGTCAGCGCTTCGTTGCGCCGAGCGATGGCGGTGGGTTTGTCGAGTTTCATGCAGGTTCCTGCGGATTGACGCTAGATTGGCCTGGTATTGTGCGGGTGGGCTCATCGCGGGGCAAGTCGCATCGGCATGCCGCCGCGCCCGCGGGGAACGCTTTGAACCGTTGGGCCGGGTCCAGGCGAACTAATTGAAACTCTTGCCGATGACCTAGGGTCGATCAGGTGTCGACACGATTTCCCGTGTCTTTTCGGCAAGGAGACATCCCATGAGTGGCACCAAGGATAAAGCGAAAGGCCTGGCCAATGAGGCCGTGGGCAACATCAAGCAGGGCGTCGGCAAGGTGACCGACAACGACAAGCTGCGCGCCGAGGGCAAGGCCCAGGAGCTGAAGGGCGAGGCGCAGCAGGCCGTGGGCAAGGTCAAGGATGCCGTGAAGAAGCCTTGATCGCAGTGGTAATGTCGCGGGGCAGTGCGCGCTCATCCGGTGGGAGCGCACTTGCCCCGCGATTGCTTTGTGCGTTCGGCAACGCGCCAGCGAACAGCACGCCCGCCGCCTGGTCTATTAGACTTGGTGCTATGCCACCCCGATCAAGCGGCGAAAGGAGACGCTATGATTTTCCCCGACCTGCGCGGTCTGCCCCTGCACCGCGTGCTGGTGCGCACCGTCAAGGAGTTCATTGACGACGAGATGTCCACCTATGCTTCCGCGCTGGCCTACCAGATGCTGTTTTCGCTGTTCCCGTTCCTGCTGTTCCTGATCGCCCTGATCGGTTTCCTGCACCTGCCGGACTTCTTCTCCTGGCTGCGCCTGCAGTCCGAGCTGGTGCTGCCGCCCCAGGCCCTGGAGCAGGTCAACCCGGTGATCGACCAGTTGCAGCAGTCCAAGGGCGGATTGCTGTCGGTGGGTATCGTAATCGCCCTGTGGACCGCCTCGGCGGGTGTGCGCCTGATGATGAGCGCGATGAACGCCGCCTACGACGTGCCTGAAGGGCGGCCGGTGTGGAAGCGCATCCCACTGTCGATCATCTACACCGTCGGCATCGCCGGCATGCTCCTGGCGGCCGCCGCGTTGATGGTGCTGGGGCCGCAGGTCATGGAGTGGATCGCTTCCCAGGTGGGGCTGGAGGAGGCGGTGGTGGTCGTCTGGACCATCCTGCGCTGGCCGGCGATCATCATCCTGATGATGGTGGCGGTGGCGCTGATCTACTACGTGATGCCCGATGTGAAGCAGAAATTCCGCTTCATCACCCCAGGCTCGGTGCTGGCGGTGGTGGTGTGGATCGTCGCGTCGCTGGGCTTTGCCTACTACGTGAAGACCTTTGCCGACTACAACGCCATGTATGGCAGTATCGGGGCGATCATCGTGTTGCTGCTGTACTTCTACATCTCCGCCGCCGTGCTGCTGCTCGGGGCCGAGATGAACGCGGTGATCGAGCACATGTCCGCCGAGGGCAAGAACCCCGGTGAGAAAGCGTTCGCCGAAGACAATCCGCAACAGAGTATTACCGTGCTTGGGCATGAGCACCCGGTGCCCCCCGAACCCCAGACCCGCGAGCCGAATACCTGATGATCCGCGACATTCTCAAAATGGGTGATGAACGCCTGCTGCGCATCGCCCCGCCCGTGCCGGAGCACATGCTCGGTAGCCCCGAGCTCGAGCAACTGATCGACGACATGTTCGAGACCATGGCCCATGTCGGAGGCGTCGGCCTGGCCGCGCCGCAGATCGGCATCGACCTGCAACTGGTGATCTTCGGCTTCGAGCGCAGCGAGCGCTATCCGGACGCCGAGCCAGTGCCGCGGACCATCTTGCTCAACCCGGTGATCACGCCGCTGGCCACGGAGCTCGAGGATGGCTGGGAGGGCTGTTTGTCGGTGCCGGGCCTGCGTGGCGTGGTGCCGCGCTACAAGCACATCAGCTATTCGGGCATCGACCCGCAGGGCAACCCGATCAACCGCTTTGCCGATGGTTTTCATGCGCGGGTGGTGCAGCATGAGTGCGATCACCTGATCGGCCGGCTATACCCTTCGCGCATTCAGGACTTCAGCAAGTTCGGTTATACCGATGTGCTGTTCCCTGGGCTCGACGTGGCCGACGACTGATCCCGCACCAGCGCCACCAGGGGCTTGCTGCGCTGGTAGCGGGCCAGGCGCGAGGCCAGGGCTTCGGGCAGCGTGGTGGCCGAGGTGAAGGCCAGGCGTTGGTAGAAGGGCGTCAGGTCCGGATGGCAGAACAGCCAAGTCGGGGTGGTGGCAGCGCCCAGCGCTGTTTGCAGCAGCTGTGAAGCGACCTGCTGTCCACGCCATTGCGGGGCGACGAACAGTCCGGTCAGCCAGTAGCCGTCCTCGACAGGGGACAGATTCATCCCGCCAATGATTTCACCGCTGCGTGCCACCCATTGTTCGCCATCACCGGCGGCGCGCATGCGCGAACCATGCTGGCGATAGAATTGCTCCAGCAGGCGGCGTTGGATCGGAGGCAGGCGGGTACAGGTCAGGGGCGGCATGCGTGGCTCGTAGGGCGCTGCAAGAAGCAGGAAAAATGACGGTGCTTTGTCGCAGATTGTTGCAAATCCGGCAAGGGTGAATATCCGACTCCGGGGTTCAACTATTCCGACTGCGGAGTAGACTTTCACTCATCCCCCCCGGCAGTACGATAAAGCGGGATCGGTACTTCGTGTCATCTTCGCAGTCGATGACAACTTCTCCGCGCCATTGACGGCATCAGAAGTCACGCGATCAGCTTGATAGCCATCAAGGTCGTTATCCATGAAAGCCTTACTGATTCTTGCATTGGTCGGTATGTCCTCGCTCGCCTTCGCGGACCAGGTCAAGACCGCAGACACCCAACCCGTGGTCGAGCAGTATGACTATTCCACCAACCTCGACATCAAGCGCGTGATCAGCCTGTCGACAATCCCCAACGTCTGTGAAGTGGTGCCCGCCACCATGACCTACGAGGACCATCAAGGACAGGTGCACACCCTTCAGTACCGTGCCTTGGGCGAGGGTTGCCGGCTGAATTGAGCCTGTTGGCCCCGTCAGGGCCTGTGGGAGCGGGCTTGCCCCGCGATGGCGATCAGTTGCAATCGCGGGTCAAGCCCGCCCCCAGAAGCTCCAGCCCCTGCTTCAACTGCGCCCGGCTGTGCGCCGCCGACAGGCTGACCCGCACTGCCCGCACACGCTCCGTGCCCACCGCGAACACGCTGGCCGGCACGATCTCCACCCCTTGCGCCCGACACCGGGCAACCAGCGCCTCGGCCTCTCCAGGCGTGGCCAGCCAGACATGGGGCGAAGGCACGCCATCCACCGGCAATGCATTACCCAGCAACGCCCGCGCCAGGCGCCAACGCTCGGCCAGTTCCTCCCGCTGCCAGGCCAGTCGCCGTGCGGCGGTCCCGTCCGAAATCCACTGGCAAGCGATGTGCAGGTTCAACGGTGAAACCGACCAGTGGGTGGCCTGGGCATAAGGATCGATCTGCTCCAGCAACGCTGGCCGCGCCACGATCCAGCCCAGGCGCAGGCCGGCGGCCACGGTCTTGGACATGCTACTGATCAGCACGCCGCGGCCTTCGAGCAAAGGGTAGAGCGGCGGCCGATCAGTCAAGGCGCCGTACACGTCATCCTCGATCACCAGCAAGTCGTGGCGCTTGGCGACTTCCGCCAGCGCCTGACGCTGGGCCTCGCCCATGCAGGCCCCGGTCGGGTTATGCAGGGTCGGGGTGGTCACCAGTACTCGCGCGCCACTGGCCCGCACGACGCGGTCCAGTTCGTCAGGGCGCAAACCCTGTTCATCCAGAGCCACCCCCTGCACCGGCAGGCGCAGCTGGCGACAGGCCGCCTTGATGCCCGGAGCGGTCAGCGCTTCAACCATTACCGGCTCGCCTGCCTGGCACAGCGACTGCAGTACCAGGAGCAAGGCCTGTTGGGCGCCACCGCAGAGCAACACTTCCTCCGGCCTGAGGTCCAGGCCACGATTGGCCAACCAGCGAGTGCCCTGGATCCGCCCCAGCAGCAGTTGCTCCGGCCCCAGGTAATGGTCGAGCAGGGCGGTTTCACCCTGTTCGAGCAACCTGCGCAGGCTGTACTCGAGGTCAAGATTGTGCGGGTCGGCCACCGGCACGTTGGTCGACAGGTCAATCACCTGATGCTGGCGGTCGGGCTGCTTGAGGCGAAACAGCGTCGCCTCCTTGCTGCTGGCCAGCACATAGGTGCCGCGCCCCACCTCCCCGGACACCAGGTGCCGCGCCGCGGCTTCGCGGTAAGCCTGTTGCGTGGTGCTCGGGTTCAGGCCCAATGCCCACGCCAGGCGACGCTGGGGCGGCAGGCGTTCACCAGCTTTTAGCTCACCCTGTTCGATGGCGCTGGCAATGGCCTCGACCAGCGCCAGGTAGCGCGGCTGGTCGTTGTCTGGCAGGGCGGGAATCCACACGAAATTGCTACCCATGCAATATATATTTGGACCCATACAATGACCGGCGCTTAGGATCGGATCAAGCCCTACCGATGAAGGAAGATCGCCATGTTCGACTTGCCCGCCCTGCGTGAAGCCGCCGATTTTGTTCACCAGCACGTGCCACCGACCCCGCAGCATGCCTGGCCGCTGCTGGCCGAGCGGTTGGGTTGCCAACTCTGGGTCAAGCACGAGAACCATGCCCCCACCGGTGCCTTCAAGGTGCGTGGCGGGCTGGTCTACGTGCGTTCCCTGCTGGCCGGCGGCGACGTCCCGCGCGGGCTGGTCACCGCCACCCGCGGCAACCATGGCCAGAGCATGGCCCTGGCCGCGCGCCAGGCGGGCTTGCCGCTGGTGATCGTGGTGCCTGAAGGCAACTCGCGAGAGAAGAACGCCGCCATGCGTGCCCTGGGCGCGGAACTGGTGGAGCACGGCGCGGACTTCGACGTTGCCCGTGAAGAGGCGGCGCGCCTGGCCGAGGCGCGCGGCTACGCGATGGTCCCGTCGTTCCACCCGGAACTGGTGCGTGGCGTGGCCACTTATGCGCTGGAGCTGTTCGAGGCGGTGGCTGGCCTGGATTGCGTGTACGTGCCGATCGGCATGGGTTCGGGCATCTGCGGGCTGATCCAGGCGCGCAACCTGCTGGGGCTGGCCACCGAGATCGTCGGCGTGGTCTCCAGTGCTGCGGATGCCTATGCCCAGAGCTTCGAGCGGGGGCGCATCGTCACCACCGCCAGCGCCGACACTTTCGCCGACGGGATGGCCTGCCGCGTGCCGCACCCCGACGCCTTCGCCCTGGTGCGCGAGCATGCCGCACGTATCGTGCGGGTGAGCGATGACGAGATCGCCGAGGCCATGCGCCTCTATCACGAGACCACCCACAATACCGCCGAAGGTGCCGGTGCCGCTGCCCTGGCCGCATTGATGCAGGAGCGTGGGCGCCAGGCCGGCAAGCGTGTCGCTGTGGTGCTCAGTGGCGCTAATGTGGATCGCGGGCGCTATGCGCAGGTGTTGGCGGGGCCTGTCTGAGCGAGTGAGCTTTCTTTCTGTACGGCAAGCGTCCCCTCGGGTTCAATGTGCACCCCTGAATATGCCCAGAGTGCGCCATGCCTTTCTCCAACGGTTTTCTGCTCAGTCTTTCCCTTTGCCTGGATATCGGGGTGGCCAATATCGCCATGATCACCCTGGCCATGCAGCGCGGGTTTCTCCAGGGGTTCTGGCTGGGCCTGGGTACCTGCGTCGGCGACCTGGTCTATGCAATTGCTGCTTTGGCCGGGATGACCGTGCTGTTGCAGTTCGAAAGCGTGCGCTGGACCTTGTGGCTGGGCGGCTCGGCGCTGCTGGTGTGGTTTGCCGTGAAGATGTTGCTGGCGGCCTGGCGCGGCGGGCATCTGGAGTCGCGGGGCGAGGTGGTGGTGGAGTCGGGCTGGCGCGAGTTCCTGCGTGGGATCTTCCTGGCCATGTCATCGCCCAGTGCGATCCTCTGGTTCGCGGCGGTGGGTGGGGTGCTGATCTCAAGGTCCGGTGGCGGCAGTCTGCTCGATGCGGGACTGTTCCTCGGGGGCTTCTTCGCCGCCGGGTTGGTCTGGTGCGTGTCGCTCTGCGGCATCGCCAGCCATGGTGGGCGTCTGCTTGGGGATCGGCTGCTGACGTGGTCCTACCTGCTGTCGGCGGCCATTTTCTGTTATTTCGCTGTGTATGTGATTCTCTCCGGTTATCGTGAGTTCATCTTGTCTACACCTGTTTGAGTCATGGAGTTCCCAGAAGTGGCAATGATCCAACCCTGCACTGACCCGGGCAGTCCGGCCTGGCTGCACTTGCGCAGCGCCTTGTGGCCCGACAGTGCGGCGACTGACCACCTGGCGGAAATGGTTGATATCGCCGGCCGCCCCGCAACCTTCGTGGCCCTGCTGGCGTATGACGAGCAGGGCAGGGCGCAAGGGCTGGCCGAGGCGTCGGTGCGTCATGACTATGTCAATGGCAGCAACACTTCGCCGGTGGCGTACCTTGAAGGCGTCTTTGTCGAACAGGCTTCACGCGGCCAGGGTGTCGCCCGCCAGCTGATCGCGGCTGTCGAACGGTGGGCCGATGGCAAAGGTTGCCGCGAGCTGGCCTCGGACGCCGCGCTGGACAACCTTGGCAGCCAGCGCATGCACGCGGCCCTGGGCTTTGCCGAGACCGAGCGTGTCGTGTACTTCCTCAAGCCAGTCGCGCCCCTCGACTGAAAATTTCCGGGCAGTTGTCGATTTGCCGTTTTCCCGTTCGACCAGTGTTGAAAGCGTCACCACCAACCCTGATGAATCTTCGGAGCAAACACCGATGAACACTGAAGCCGAGCGTGAACTGGAGCAACTGATCGAGCAGTGGATGCAAGCCGTGCGCGAGCGTGACGTGGACCGTATCGTCGCCCCCTACGCCGACGACATTCTTGCCTTCGACGCCATCCAGGCCCTGCAATTCAAAGGCAAGGCCGCCTACCGCGCCCATTGGGAAATGTGCATGGGCATGTGCACCGGGCCGATGGTGTTCGAACTGGCGCAACTGACCGTGCACGCCGACGGCGACCTGGGCCTGGCCCACTGGCTCAACCGCTGTGGCCCGGGCGACGATGAGAGCCAGTGCGGTTTCATGCGCGCCACCGTCGGCTACCGACGCAGCGCCGGCCAATGGCAGGTCATCCACGAACACTGGTCGGCGCCGTTCGACATGGAAACGCAAAAAGCGCTGTTCGATCTCAAACCCTGAATGCCCTCGACCGCCTATCGCCACCTTGCCCCGGAGACGATCATGAAATACCTGTGCCTGGTCTATTGTGATGAAGCGCTGTTGCACAGCCTGCCCGACAGCCCCGAGGACGCCGAATGCATGGCTTACGCCGAGTCCATCCAGGGCTCCGGGCGGATGATCGCCGCCGAGGCACTCAAGCCCGTGCAGACGGCCACAACGGTACGCGTGCGCGCCGGTCGGATGAGCCTGACCGATGGCCCGTTCGCCGAGACCAAGGAGCAGTTGGCCGGTTTCTACCTGGTCGATGCCCGCGACCTCAATGAAGCGTTGAACATCGCCAAGGGCATTCCCGCGGCGCGGGTCGGCAGCGTCGAAGTGCGCCCGGTGCGAGAGCTGCAACCCTGACGTGAATGGAGAACCACAATGAACCAGGTATCGCCGGGCTGATGAACAGCGAAGGGCAAATCCGTGATGAAGTGGCGGCGGTCTACCGCCGCGACTCCCGGCGCATCCTGGCCACCCTGATCCGCCTGCTGGGAGACTTCGACCTGGCCGAGGAGGCCTTGCATGACGCGTTCTTCATTGCCGTCGAACGTTGGCAGCGCGATGGCATCCCGGACAATCCGCGGGCCTGGCTGGTCTCCGCCGGCCGTTTCAAGGCCATCGACGCCTTGCGCCGGCGTGCCCGCTTCGACCGCTCCCAGGCGGACCTGATCATGCTGCTGGAAGGCGAGGCCCAGGATCCGGGCGAGCAGGAACTGCTGGTCGATGATCGGCTGCGCCTGATCTTTACCTGCTGCCACCCGGCCCTGGCCTTCGATGCCCAGGTGCCGCTGACATTGCGTGAGGTCTGCGACCTGACCACCGAGCAGATCGCCCGCGCCTTCCTGCAGAGCCCGGCGACCATCGCCCAGCGCATCGTGCGGGCCAAGGCCAAGATCCGCGATGCGAAGATCCCCTACCAGGTACCAGAGCTGGGCGAATTGCCGGAGCGGCTGGAGAGCGTGCTGCGGGTGATCTACCTGGTGTTCAACGAGGGCTATTCGGCATCTTCGGGCGAGGATGTGACCACGCGTGCGCTGACTGACGAAGCCATCCGCCTGGGCCGGTTGCTGGCGCAATTGCTGCCGGATGCCGAAGTGCTGGGGCTGCTGGCGTTGATGCTGTTGCAGGCCTCGCGGCAGAACGCGCGCAGCGACGCCCACGGCGAGCTGGTGCTGCTTGATGAGCAGGACCGCGGTCTGTGGGACCGGGCACAGATAGAGGAGGGCAGCCAGTTGGTGCGCCAGGCACTGGGCAGTCGGGAGTTCGGCCCCTACAGCGTGCAGGCGGCGATTGCCGCGCTGCATGCCGAAGCGCCCAGCGCCGAGGCCACCGACTGGGACGAGATCGTCGGCCTGTATGATGTGCTGCAGCGCCACTGGCCGTCACCAGTGGTGGAGCTGAACCGGGCCGCAGCCCTGGCCCGGCGTGATGGCGCACAGGTCGGGTTGCGCGCGGTTGAAGCAATTCTCGAGCGGGGCGAATTGGGCGACTACCACCTGGCCCACGCCGCGCGCGCCGAACTGCATCGTCAACTGGGCAATACCGAACAGGCCCGCAAGGCCTGGCAGCAGGCGCTAACGCTTACCCGGCAGGGGCCGGAGCGTCGTCATATCGAGCGACGCTTACGCGAGCTGGGGTAAGCGCTCAGGCCGAGTGCAAGACCTGTAGGAGCCGCTGTACTTTCAGCTGGCAACGAATTCCGGCGGGCTCACCAGCTCGACGGTCTGCTGTTTGCGCGGCGCGAGGATCTCGGCTTCGCCGGCGACCACCAGCTCGTCGTTCTGGTTGTACACGTTGGTGGCGATACGCACCTTGAACTTGGGCAGCTTCTCGAGGATTTCCAGGCGTACGGTCAACTCGTCACCGATCTTCACCGGCTTCTGGAAGCTCATTTGCTGGCCCAGATAGATGGTGCCAGGGCCAGGCAGGGTGCAGGCCACCGCGGCGCTGATCAGCGCGCCGCTGAACATGCCGTGGGCAATGCGCTCCTTGAACATGCTCTTGGCGGCGAACTCGGCATCCAGATGCACCGGGTTGTGGTCACCGGACATGGCGGCGAACAGCTGGATATCGCGTTCTGCCACGGACTTCTTGTATTCAGCTTTCTGGCCGACTTCGAGGGCTTCGTAAGGCGTGTTGGTGACCTGGGTCATCAGGGGCTTCCTTGTGGGGGGCGAGGCTGCCGATCATTCACTGCGGGCGGGGCGGCCAAGGGCCAGCGCCTGCTCCAGCCAGCCGATGATCTCGGCGGTGACCTCGTCGCGATGGGTTTCGTTGAGCACTTCGTGGCGTGCGCCGGGGTAGATGCGCAACTGTACATGACGGTTGCCGGTCGCGCGCAGGGCGTCGGCCAGGTGGGTGAGACGCTTGCCGGCACTCACCGGATCACATTCGCCGCCCACCACGAAGATCGGCAGGTTCGGATCGATCTGCGCCAGGTTCTTTTTCTGACTGATCTGCGCCAGGCCCTGCAGCAGGTCGAGCCATAGCTGGTTACTGCAGCGAAAGCCGCACAGCGGGTCGGCGATGTACTTGTCCACCTCCGCGTCATCGCGGCTTAACCAGTCGAAGGCGGTGCGATTGGGCTTGAATGCCTTGTTGAACGAGCCGAACGACAGCCAGTCGATCAGCGCGCTCTTGCCCAGAGGGCCCTGGCGCCAGGCCTCGAGACGGGCGATCAGGCGCGCCGCGCGGTACAGCGCCACCGGCTGGAAGTTCGAGCCGCTGAGGATCGCGCCCTGCAGGCTGGCACTGTGGTGCAGCAGGTAGGCCTGGGCGATGTAGCTGCCCATGCTGTGGCCGAACAGGAACAGCGGGGTTCCTGGAAACTGCTGGCCGATGTGCTGGGCCAGCAGGCCCAGGTCGTTGAGTACGGCATTCCAGCCATTTTGCCGGGCGAACAGGCCCAGGCTGCCCAGCTCGGCGGTGCGGCCGTGGCCGCGCAGGTCGGGGGCGAGCAGCCCGTAGCCGGCGGCGTTGAGCGCATGGCCCAGGCGCTGGTAGCGCCCGGCGTGCTCGGCCATGCCATGGGCCAGCAACACCACGGCCTTGACCGGTGTGGCCGGCAGCCATTGGTGGACATAAAGGCTGCAATGCTCGCTGGCGGGGAGCCAGAAGGCGTCGTGGGGCATGGCGGGTCCTTGCGCGCGGAGGTTGCCCAACAGTGTATGCGCAAAGCCGTCAATTGCAGGAAGGGCAGAAAAGAGATTCACAATGTTAATGGCGGCACTTGGCGTATTTGCCACCCTCAACAGAGCTGCTAACGTCGGCTGAACACCTTTTTGCCAGCAGGCGATCAGGTCAGGGATGTCCCGTTAGAGGAACAACAATAAATGCAAGCCGACTTCTGGAACGACAAGCGCCCGGCGGGCGTACTTTCCACCATTGACATGAAGGCCTACACATCCGTCGTCGACGTCTTCGAGCGCTGCTGCAAGCGCTTCGCCGACCGTCCGGCGTACAGCAACCTCGGCGTCACCCTGAGCTATGCCGATCTCGAGCGTCATTCGGCGGCCTTCGCCGCCTGGCTGCAGCAGCACACCGAACTGGTGCCGGGCGACCGCATCGCGGTGCAGATGCCCAATATCCTGCAATACCCCATCGCGGTGTTCGGCGCCATGCGCGCCGGCCTGATCGTGGTCAACACCAACCCGCTGTACACCGAGCGCGAGATGCGCCACCAGTTCAAGGACTCCGGCGCCCGCGCCCTGGTGTACCTGAACATGTTCGGCAAGCGTGTGCAGGAAGTGCTGCCCGACACCGGCATCGAGTACCTGATCGAGGCGAAGATGGGCGACCTGCTGCCGACGGCCAAGGGCTGGCTGGTCAACACCGTGGTCGACAAGCTGAAAAAGATGGTGCCGGCCTACCAGTTGCCCCAGGCCGTGTCGTTCAAGCAGGTGCTGCGCCAGGGGCGCGAGCTCCCTCACAGGCCGGTGGCGCAAACCCTGGAGAACATCGCGGTGCTGCAGTACACCGGCGGCACCACCGGGCTGGCCAAGGGCGCCATGCTCACCCATGGCAACCTGGTGGCCAACATGCTCCAGGTACTGGCCTGCTTCGGTCAGCACGGCCCCGATGGCCAGCCGCTGATCAAGGAAGGGCAGGAAGTGATGATCGCGCCGCTGCCGCTTTACCACATCTATGCCTTCACCGCGAACTGCATGTGCATGATGGTAACCGGCAACCATAACGTGCTGATCACCAACCCCCGGGATATCCCCGGCTTCATCAAGGAGCTGGGCAAGTGGCGATTCTCGGCGCTGGTGGGCTTGAACACGCTGTTCGTCGCGCTGATGGACAACCCGGGTTTCAAGTCGCTGGATTTCTCCGCGCTGAAGATCACCAACTCCGGCGGCACCGCGCTGGTCAAGGCCACCGCGGAGCGCTGGGAGGCCCTCACCGGTTGCCGCATTGTCGAAGGCTACGGCCTGACCGAAACCTCGCCGGCGGCCAGCACCAATCCCTATGGCCAGTTGGCGCGCCTGGGGACCGTGGGGCTCCCGGTGCCTGGCACGGCGTTCAAGGTGATCGACGACGAAGGTCACGAGCAGCCGCTGGGCGAGCGTGGCGAGCTGTGCATCAAGGGGCCGCAGGTCATGAAAGGCTACTGGCAGCAGGTTGAGGCCACCACCCAGGTCCTGGATGCCGAAGGCTGGCTGAAGACCGGCGACATCGCCGTCATCGACCCGGACGGTTTCACCCGCATCGTCGACCGCAAGAAGGACATGATCATCGTCTCGGGCTTCAACGTGTATCCCAACGAGATCGAGGACGTGGTGATGGGCCATCCGCAGGTGGCCAGCTGCGCGGTGATCGGCGTGCCGGACGAGCGCACCGGCGAGGCTGTGAAGCTGTTCGTGGTGCCGCGCGCGGGTGGGGTGAGCGTCGATGAGCTCAAGGCGTTCTGCAAGACCAACTTCACCGGCTACAAGGTGCCCAAGCACATCGTGCTGCGCGAATCGCTGCCGATGACGCCGGTGGGCAAGATCCTTCGTAGGGAGTTGCGCGACATCGCCTGATGGTAGGCCCGCGATTGTGTCATCTCTGACAGCGTCGTCGCCCAGGCTGACGCAATCGCAAGGCCTATCTAGGGCAGGGCTTTCAGGCGGATTTGCGACATTTTGTATAATTACTCTAAAAATGACCTGTATAGTTCATTGAGTCATTTTCGTGACCCGCCGGCCCATTTCGGCCTCTAGTCGACCCTTTGCAAAGCTGTTACTCTCGGCGCGCTTTCAGAGGATCCGGTTTGCAATGAGCCGGCCTCTCATATCAATAATAAGCGCATCGACGCGTACCGAATTCGCTGTTGCTGAAGGAGCGGGCTTCCATGATCGAACATTTTTGGAAGGATAAGTACCCAGCCGGGGTCACGGCGGACATCAATCCTGACGAATTCCCCAATATCCAGGCGGTACTCAAGCAATCCTGCCAACGCTTTGCCGACAAACCTGCCTTTAGCAACCTGGGCAAGACCATCACCTACGGCGAGCTGTATACCCTGTCCGGCGCCTTCGCCGCCTGGTTGCAGCAGCACACCGACCTGAAGCCTGGTGATCGCATCGCTGTCCAGCTGCCCAACGTTCTGCAGTATCCCGTCGCTGTGTTCGGTGCCATGCGTGCCGGCCTGATCGTGGTCAACACCAACCCGCTGTACACCGCGCGGGAGCTGGAGCACCAGTTCAACGATTCCGGGGCCAAGGCCCTGGTGTGCCTGGCCAACATGGCGCACCTGGCGGAAAAGGTGGTGCCCAAGACCCAGGTCAAACATGTCATTGTCACCGAAGTGGCCGACCTGTTGCCACCTCTCAAGCGTTTGCTGATCAACAGCGTCATCAAGTACGTGAAGAAAATGGTGCCGGCCTACCACCTGCCGGGCGCCGTGCGCTTCAACGACGCCCTGGCGCTGGGCAAAGGCGGCGCGGTGACCGAGGCCAACCCGCAGTCCGGCGATGTCGCCGTGCTGCAGTACACCGGCGGTACCACCGGCGTGGCCAAGGGCGCGATGCTCACCCACCGCAACCTGGTCGCCAACATGCTGCAGTGTCGCGCGCTGATGGGTTCGAACCTGCACGAAGGCTGCGAGATCCTCATCACCCCGCTGCCGCTGTACCACATCTACGCCTTCACCTTCCATTGCATGGCCATGATGCTCATCGGCAACCACAACGTGCTGATCAGCAACCCACGCGACCTGCCGGCCATGGTCAAGGAACTGGGCAAGTGGAAGTTCAGCGGTTTCGTTGGCCTCAACACGCTGTTCGTCGCCCTGTGCAACAACGAGACGTTCCGCAACCTCGACTTCTCGGCGCTGAAGATCACCCTGTCCGGCGGCATGGCCCTGCAACAGAGTGTGGCCGAGCGCTGGAAGACGGTGACCGGCTGCGCTATCTGCGAAGGCTACGGCATGACCGAGACCAGCCCGGTGGCGGCGGTCAACCCGACTTCGGCCAACCAGCTGGGGACCATCGGCATCCCGGTGCCGTCCACCCTGTGCAAGATCATCGACGACAACGGCCAGGAGCTGCCCTTGGGCGAGGTGGGCGAGTTGTGCATCAAAGGGCCACAGGTGATGAAGGGCTATTGGCAGCGTGAAGACGCCACCGCCGAGATCATCGACAGCAACGGCTGGCTGAAGACCGGCGACATCGCCCTGATCCAGCCGGACGGCTACATGCGCATCGTCGATCGCAAGAAGGACATGATCCTGGTGTCCGGCTTCAACGTGTACCCCAACGAGCTTGAAGACGTGCTCGCCGCGCTGCCGGGCGTGCTGCAGTGCGCGGCCATCGGCATCCCGGACGAGAAGTCCGGCGAGGTGATCAAGGTGTTCATCGTGGTCAAGCCGGGCATGACCCTGACCAAGGAGCAGGTGATGGAGCACATGCGCGCCAACGTCACCGGCTACAAGGTGCCCAAGGCCATCGAGTTCCGCGACGCGCTGCCGACCACCAACGTCGGCAAGATCCTGCGCCGCGAGCTGCGCGACGAAGAGCTGAAGAAGCAGGGCCTGAAGAAGATCGCCTGAGCCGCAGCGCGCTTTGGGATTGAAACGTGGGAGCGGGCTTGCCCCGCGATAGCGTCGGCTCAGGTAACGAGTCGAAGCCATCGCGGGTCAAGCCCGCTCCCACGTTTGCGATACAGGAAACTCAGCGCAGCTTTTCCAGCATCTGGTAGTACCACATCCCCGCCGCCAGCAGCGGATTGCCCAGCAAGTCGCCCATCGGCACCTTGATGTGCCGGCAGCCCGCGAACGTATCGAACTTCTCCAGTGTCCCGGTCAATGCCTCGGCCATGATCTCGCCCATGATATGGCTGGTGGCGATGCCGTGCCCGGAATACCCCTGGCAGTACCAGACGTTGTCCGACAGCTTGCCCAGCTGCGGGATGCGGTTGACCACGATGCCCATGGCGCAGCTCCACTGGAACTCGATCGGCACGCCCTTTAGCGCCGGGAAGGTGCGCTCGATGCACGGGCGCAGTTCGCCTTCGATGTCCCGTGAATCACGCCCGGAGTAGTTGGCGCCGCCGCCGAACAGCAGGCGCTTGTCGGCGGTCAGGCGGTAGTAGTCGAGGACGAAACGGCAGTCGTACACCGCCAGGTCCTGCGGGTTGATCTGCTCGGCCAGATCGCCCAGCGGCGCGGTGGTGACGATACCGCCCATGGCCGGGAAGATCTTGCCCTTGAGCTGGCGCTTCTCCAGCTTGTGATACACGTCGCCTGCCAGCATCACCTGGCGTGCCTCGATCCGTCCCTGGGCGGTGACCACCGCCGGGCGCGGGCCGTGGACGATCTCCAGCACCTCGGAGTTCTCGAACACCAGGGCGCCCAGCCCGTGGGCGGCGCGGGCCTCGCCCAGGCACAGGTTGAGCGGGTGCAGGTGCAGGTTGCGGCGGTTCTTCAGCGCGCCGAGGTACAGCGGGCTCTGCAGGTGCTGCTGCATGGCGTCGCGGTCGAGCAACTGCACCAGGTCGCCCATGCCACGACGCCGGGCCTCGGCCTCGAAGGCGCGCAGCTCGTTCATGTGCGACGGTTTCATCGCCGCGTGCAGGTGGCCGTGCTTGAGGTCGCACTGGATGCCGTAGCGCTCGACGCGCTGCTCGATGATCTGGTGGCCGCGCCAGCGCAGCTGCCAGATGAAATCGTCCACCTCGGCGCCCAGCCGGTCGCGCATCTGCGTGCGCATGGCCTCGTCGCCCGACAGGCTGCCGGTGACCTGGCCGCCGTTGCGCCCGCTGGCGCCCCAGCCGATGCGGTTGGTCTCGACGATGGCCACCTTCAGGCCGCGTTCCGCCAGTTCCACTGCGGTGGCCACGCCGGTAAAGCCGCCGCCGATGATCGCCACGTCCACCTGCACCGTGCCCTTGAGCGTGGGGTATTCGGTCGTGTCGTTGAGGGTGGCGCTGTAATAGGACGGCGCGCGCTGGGCCGGGCCGTTGTTCACTGCTGCGTTCATGCTTGTTCCTTCTTGTAATCTCGTGGGCATCAGGCCTGGTGCAGGTACCAGCGCCAGTCCTGCTCGCCGACCTCGGCCATGAACTGGCGGTACTCGGCGCGCTTGACCTTGAGGTAGACGCCGAGGAAGGCCTCGCCCAGCGCCTCTCGGGCCCAGCTCGAATTTTCCAGGGCCTCGAGGACGGTGAGCCAGTCGGTGGGCAGGTGTTCGCCGGCCTGGGCATAGCCGTTGCCCTCGACCGGTGCGCCGGGATCGAGTTGTTCACGGATGCCCTGGTGGGTGGCGGCGAGAATCGCGGCGGCGGCCAGGTAGGGGTTGGCGTCGGCGCCGCAGATGCGGTGCTCGATATGCCGGCTGTTGGCCGGGCCACCGGGTACGCGCAGGCTGACGGTGCGGTTGTCCACGCCCCAGGTCGGTGCCAGCGGTGCATAGCTGTTGGCCTGGAAGCGGCGGAACGAGTTGGCGTTGGGGCAGAACATCAGCAACGATTCGCGCAGGTGACGCAGCATGCCGGCCACCGCCTGGCGCAGCAGCGGGGTGCCCGCCTTGTCCTCGCTGGCGAACAGGTTGTTGCCGGCGGCGTCAGCCAGGCTCAGGTGCATGTGCATGCCGGTGCCGGCCAGCTGGGCAAACGGCTTGGCCATGAAGCAGGCCTGCATGCCGTGGGCGTTGGCGACGCCCTTGACCAGGCGCTTGTAGCGCACGGCCTGGTCCATCGCCTCGAGTGCGTCGCCGTGTTCCAGGGTGATCTCCACCTGGCCGGGCGCGTATTCGGAGATCGCCGTGCGGGCCGGGATGCCCTGGGCCTTGCAGGCGGCATAGAGGTCGGCGAGGAAGGGTTCGATCTGCTCCAGCTCGCGCAGGCCATACACCTGGGTCCCGCGCGGACGTCCTCCGTCGCTGTCCAGCGCTGGCTGCGGCCGGCCTTGGGCGTCGCGCTGCTGGTCGAGCAGGTAGAACTCCAGCTCGCAGGCCATCACCGGGTGGAAACCATCGGCCTTGAGCGCGTCGATCACCCGCAGCAGCACATGGCGCGGATCGGCCACGCTGGCCGGCAGGCCTTCGCTGGGGTGCATGCTGACCTGCACGGCGGCGGTCGGCACCCGGCGCCAGGGTAGGCGTACCAGGCTGCCGTCCAGCGGATAGGCACGGCAGTCGATGTCGCCGACGTCCCAGACCAGGCCCGAATCTTCGACATCGTCGCCGTTTAGGGTCAGGCCGAGGATGGTGCTGGGCAGCGGGCGGCCGCTTTCGAACACTGCCAGCAGCTCCTCGCGGTGCAGCAGCTTGCCGCGTGGCACGCCGTTGGCATCGAGGATGAACAGTTCGATCAGGTCGATATCGGGGTTGTCGGCCAGGAAACGCCTGGCTTGCTCTGCGGGGGCAAAGTGCATGGTGGATTCGCTCTGGGGCACGCAGGACCGCCGCGCAGGTGGGCGGTCAGGCTGAGTCAATCGGCCAGTAGGGCGGCCGGGTCGGGTCAGGAGTGCGTGAGCGACGTGTCCGGTGGGCGCGCGTGGCGGCAATGCCACAGGGCCCAGAACGCCAGAATGATATGGACCAGCGGATTTTCACCGGCACGGGCCCTGGCCTTCGGCAGCGAAGGGTAGGGCAGCGGGCGGGCGTTCATCGGGTCGGGAAGCATCCCTGGATACTCACATGGCCTGTAAGGTTGATTAAAGCAGTGAATGGCGACGTTCATTCCGGTGAGAGCTAAACATTGGCAAGTCTGCCCCCCGCGCTGCAGCAGCTTAGGACGCTTCCCACAGTTTTAGGCTAGTTGGCAGGTGGCTGGTCAGCTTTTTTCGTCGCAATTGCTACCCCGTTGTTGTTCAAGCGCTCCCGTTATTTCGAGCGTGATCGCGACTGAACGGCGGGCACAGGCAGCATCGATTTCGCAAATCTGCGACAATCGCGCCTCTTACGCCTGCCGATCATGAAAAAGCAGCACTCGCCTGCATCATTAAAAAGCCCCATGACAGATCACGCCATCGACCAACTGCTGAAGAACCTCGACCACGCCATGATCGCCGACCGCCATCGGTTGCGCCGGCAATTGCACGAGCTGCGCAAGCGCCCCGACGAGGGCAAGCTCGCGCAGTGGGTGGAAAAGGTCCAGGCCTCCTGCGCCCAGGTCACCGCGCGCCAGCAGAGCGTGCCGAGCATTCGCTACGACGACAACCTGCCCATCGCCGCCAAGCGCGACGAGATCAAGAAGGCCCTGGCCGAGCACCAGGTGCTGGTGATCGCCGGCGAGACCGGTTCCGGCAAGACCACCCAGCTGCCGAAGATCTGCCTGGAGCTGGGCCGCGGCAGCCATGGCCTGATTGCCCACACCCAGCCCCGGCGGATCGCCGCGCGCAGCGTGGCGGCGCGGGTCGCGGAGGAGCTGGGCACGCCGTTGGGGGCGCTGGTCGGCTACCAGGTGCGCTTCGAGGACCAGAGCGATTCGAACACCCTGGTCAAGCTGATGACTGACGGTATCCTGCTGGCCGAGACCCAGCACGACCGCTTCCTCGAGCGCTACGACACGATCATCGTCGATGAGGCCCATGAGCGCAGCCTGAATATCGACTTCCTGCTCGGCTATCTCAAGACCCTGCTGCACCGCCGCCCGGACCTGAAGCTGATCATCACCTCGGCGACCATCGACCTGGAGCGCTTCTCCAAGCACTTCGACGGCGCGCCGATCATCGAGGTGTCCGGGCGTACCTACCCGGTGGAAACCTGGTACCGACCGCTGACCAGCGAGCACGACGAGGAGGGCAACCAGGTCGAGGAGGACCTTTCCGTCGACCAGGCGATCCTCGCCAGCCTCGACGAGATCGCCCAGCACGAGCGCAGCCAGGGCAAGGGCCCGGGCGATGTGCTGGTGTTCCTGCCCGGCGAGCGCGAGATTCGCGACGCCGCCGAGATCCTGCGCAAGGCGCAGCTGCGCCACACCGAGATCCTGCCGCTGTATGCGCGGCTGTCGCCGGCCGAGCAGCAGCGGATCTTCCAGTCCCACAGCGGCCGGCGCGTGGTGCTGGCGACCAACGTCGCCGAAACCTCGCTGACGGTGCCGGGCATCCGCTACGTGATCGACAGCGGCACCGCGCGCATCAGCCGCTACAGCTACCGCGCCAAGGTCCAGCGCCTGCCCATCGAGGCGGTGTCCCAGGCCAGCGCCAACCAGCGTAAAGGCCGCTGCGGCCGGGTCGAGCCGGGCATCTGCATCCGCCTGTACAGCGAGGACGATTTCAACGGCCGGCCGGCGTTCACCGACCCGGAGATCCTGCGCACCAACCTGGCCGCGGTGATCCTGCAGATGCTGCACCTGCGCCTGGGCGCGATCGACGCCTTCCCGTTCATCGAGCCGCCGGATGGCAAGGCCATCAGCGACGGCTTCAACCTGTTGCAGGAACTGTCGGCGGTCAACCGCGAGAACCAGCTGACGCCGCTGGGCCGCCAGCTGGCGCGCCTGCCGATCGATCCGCGTTTGGGCCGCATGCTGCTCGAAGGCGCCCGCCAGGGCAGCCTGCAGGAAGTGCTGATCGTCGCCAGCGCGCTGTCGGTGCAGGACCCGCGTGAGCGCCCGCCGGAGCGCCAGCAGGCCGCTGACCAGGCCCATGCGCAGTGGAAGGATGTCGATTCCGACTTCGCCGCGCTGGTCAACCTGTGGCGTGGTTTCGAGGAGCAGCGCCAGGCGCTGACCGCCAGCCCGCTGCGCAACTGGTGCCGCAAGAACTTCCTCAACTACCTGCGCCTGCGCGAGTGGCGTGACGCCCATCGCCAGCTGGCGCTGATCTGCCGCGACCTGCAATTGGCGGTGAACAAGGACGCCTGCGACTACCAGCCCCTGCACAAGGCGATTCTCAGCGGCCTGCTCAGCCAGATCGGCCAGAAGACCGAGGAGGGCGACTATCAGGGCGCGCGTCAGCGGCGTTTCTGGGTTCACCCGTCGTCGGGCATCGGCCGCAAGCGACCGCAGTGGGTGATGGCCGCGGAACTGGTGGAGACCACCAAGCTGTATGCGCGCATGGTGGCCAAGATCGAGCCGGACTGGATCGAGCCGCTGGCCACCCACCTGATCAAGAAGAACCACTTCGAACCGCACTGGGAGAAGAAGCGCGGCCAGGTGGTGGCCTACGAGCAGATTACCCTCTACGGGCTGATCCTGGTCGGCCGTCGACCGGTGCATTTCGGCCCGATCGACCCGGTCACTTCCCGCGAGCTGTTCATCCGCGACGGCCTGGTCGGTGGCGAGATCCAGTCCCGGGCCAAGTGCCTGGCGGCCAACAAGCGCCTGCTCGAGCAGCTCGACGAGCTGGAGGCCAAGGCCCGCCGGCGCGATATTCTGGCCGACGAGGAGACGCTGTACGCCTTCTACGAGGCGCGCCTGCCCGAAGAGATCCACCAGACGGCGACCTTCGACAGCTGGTACCGGATGAACAGCCAGAAGGATCCGAACCTGCTGATCATGCGCGAAGAGGACGTGCTCGCCCGCGAGGCCAGCGAGGTCACCGCCGCGCAGTATCCGGACCACCTGCAGGTGGGCGATCTGCGCCTGTCGCTGAGCTATCACTTCGAACCGAACCACCCGCGTGACGGCGTGACCGTGCGGGTGCCGGCGCCGCTGTTGCCGAACCTGCCGGGCGAACGCCTGGAATGGCTGGTGCCCGGTCTGCTTGAGGCCAAGTGCATCGCCCTGGTGCGCAACCTGCCCAAGGCCCTGCGCAAGAACTTCGTGCCGGTGCCCGACTTCGTCAAGGCGGCCCTGTCGCGTATGGCGTTCGGCCAAGGGGCATTGCCGCAGGCGCTGGGCCAGGAGTTGCTGCGCATGACCGGAGCGCGGGTGTCGGACGAGGCCTGGGCGGAGGCGGCCGGGCTGGTGGAAGGCCATCTGCGCATGAACATCGAAGTGGTCGACGCCCAGGGCAAGTTCCTCGGCGAAGGTCGCGACCTCGCCGAGCTGACCGCCCGCTTCGCGGCCGCCAGCCAGGCGGCGCTGGCCCTGCCGCGCAGCGAGAAGGCCGAGCAGCCGGTACAGGCCAAGGCCTTCGCGCAGGTGGCGCAGACCGCCCAGCAGAAGATCGCCGGGCTGTCGATGACGGTCTATCCGGCGCTGGTCGAGGACAACGGCACGGTGCGCGAGGGGCGCTTCTCGACCCAGGCCGAAGCCGAGTTCCAGCACCGTCGCGCCTTGCAGCGCCTGTTGCTGCAACAGCTGGCGGAGCCGGCCAAGTTCCTGCGCGGCAAGCTGCCGGGGCTGACTGAGCTGGGGCTGCTGTACCGTGAACTGGGCCGGGTCGAGGCGCTGGTCGAGGATATCCTCCTGGCCAGCCTCGACAGCTGTGTGCTGGAAGGCGAAGACCCGCTGCCGCGTGATGGCGCGGGCCTGGCCTCGCTGGCCGAACGCAAGCGCGGCAACTGGACCGAGCACGCCGAACGCCTGGCCCGCCTTACCCTGGAGGTACTGAAGCTGTGGCATGGCCTGCAGAAGCGCTTCAAGGGCAAGATCGACCTGAGCCAGGCGGTGGCGCTCAACGACATCAAGCAGCAGCTGGCCAACCTGGTGTACCCGGGCTTCGTGCGGGAGACACCGGGTGCCTGGTTCAAGGAGCTGCCACGTTATCTCAAGGCGGTGGAACTGCGTCTGGAGAAACTGGGGTCTCAGGTGCAGAAGGACCGGGTGTGGAGCGCCGAGCTGGCCAATTGCTGGGCGCAGTACCGGGCCCGCGCCGACAAGCATGCCCAGGAAGGCAAGCGCGATGAGCAGCTGACCCTGTACCGCTGGCTGCTGGAGGAATACCGGGTGTCGTTGTTTGCCCAGCAACTGGGGACGAAGGTGCCGGTTTCCGACAAGCGACTGAGCAAACAGTGGAGTCAGGTGGAAGCCTAAACTCCCCAAGTTGTGGCAAACTTGGTGGAATTTACGGCCGCTGTGCGGCCGATCGCGGCACAAGTCCGCTCCTACAGAAGAACGCCGATGCTGTAGGAGCGGCCTTGTGCCGCAAACGAGGGCGCAGCCCTCGCCTCAAAATTGGTACCAAGGTGCCATTAAGTTGCCCTTATTCCGGCCAGCGCCTTGTGGCGATGGCCCCAGACCAGAGGAACGACCGTGCACAACGTCGTCATCAGCGGCACCGGCCTGTACACCCCGGCCCAAAGCATTTCCAACGAAGAACTGGTGGAATCTTTCAACGCCTGGGCACAGCGTTTCAACCGTGACAACGCCGCCGCCATCGAGCGTGGCGAGGTCGAGGCGGCGCCGCTGTCCGACGCCGCCTTCATCGAGAAGGCCTCGGGTATCAAGAGCCGCTTCGTCATGGACAAGGCCGGTATTCTCGATCCGCAGCGCATGAAGCCGCGTCTGCCCGAGCGCGGCAACGACGAACAATCGATCCTCTGCGAGATGGGCGTGGCCGCCGCTCGCCAGGCCCTGGAGCGTGCCGGGCGCACCGCCGCCGATGTAGACGGGGTGATCGTCGCCTGTTCCAACCTGCAGCGCCCGTACCCGGCCATCGCCATCGAAGTGCAGCAGGCACTGGGCATCCAGGGCTTCGCCTTTGACATGAACGTGGCCTGCTCGTCGGCCACCTTCGGTATCCAGACCGCCGCCAACAGCGTGCAGCTGGGCCAGTCGCGCGCGGTGCTGGTGGTCAACCCGGAGATCTGCACCGGCCACCTGAACTTCCGTGACCGCGACAGCCACTTCATCTTCGGCGACGCCGCCACCGCCGTGCTGGTCGAGCGTGCCGACCTGGCGACCTCCGAACATCAGTTCGACATCGTCAGCACCAAGCTGCTGACGGCGTTCTCCAACAACATCCGCAACAACTTCGGTTTCCTCAACCGCGCCGCGGAAGAGGGCATCGGTGCCCGCGACAAACTGTTCGTGCAGGAAGGCCGCAAGGTGTTCAAGGAAGTCTGCCCGATGGTTGCCGAGCTGATCGGCCAGCACCTGGCCGAGAACGACCTGCAGCCGTCGGACGTCAAGCGCTTCTGGCTGCACCAGGCCAACCTGAGCATGAACCACCTGATCGTCAAGAAGCTGCTGGGGCGTGAAGTGGCCGAGGAAGATGCGCCGGTGATCCTGGATCGCTATGCCAACACCAGTTCGGCGGGTTCGGTGATTGCCTTCCACCTGTATCAGGATGATCTGGCCAAGGGTTCGCTGGGGGTACTGAGTTCGTTCGGTGCTGGCTATTCGATTGGTAGTGTGGTTCTGCGTAAACGCTGATACCTACTTTTACTTCTCTATCGGGGCTGCAAAGCAGCCCCGGCTTTCTGACAGGCAAAAAAAGCGGGAAACGCTGGATGGGGTCAGCATTTCCCGCTTCTGGGTGGAGCAAGGGTACGTAGCGCTTAGAACTTGGCTTCCAGGTCGACCTGCAGGGTGTCGACGTCGGCGTTGTTGTTCGGCAACTGCGACAGGTCGGTCTTGGCCATCAGGTAGGCCGCGCCCAGGGAGAAGTTCTTGTCGATCTCGTAGCCGACCTTGAACTTGTGACCACGCGAACCCGTGAAGCCTGCGCCGAAGTCGGAGTCGGTGAACAGGCTGACCACGGCGTTGCGCTGCACGTCGCGGTAGTTGTAGTCCAGGCTCCAGGCGCCCACCTTGGTCTTCAAACCGGCCAGCCAGGCCTTGTCCTCGCCGTCGGTGCTGTCGGTGTTCTTGACGAACTGGCCATAGGCCGACAGCGGGATGGCGAAGCCGGTGAAGTCCACCTGGCCGAAGCCTTCGGCCAGGTTGAACTCGGTGGTGGTGTTGCCGAAGCTGCGCAGCACGGCCGACTTCTTGTCGTTGTCGAAACCGTAGAGGCTGCCGCCGACGGTGACCTTGACGCTGTCAGCCAGGTTGAACTTGGTGCCCAATTGGCCGTGGTACAGCTGTGCGTCGTGCTTGAACTGCACGCCGTCGCCGTCGACGTTGTCCTTGAGGGTGTAGTGACCGGCGCTGCCGAACACTTCGGCGCCGCCCAGGTTGGTCTTGTAGGTGACGGCCACGCCTTCCGGGTTGATGTCGCTGTCCCAGATGATGTCGCCCATGCTCACCCACGGCTGCAGCATCTTGCCGCCGATCAGGTGCAGGTTCGGCACGGCGGTCGGGTGCCAGTCGAGGTAGGCCAGGTCCACCCACAGCGATTTCTTGTCGAAGTAGTTGTCCAGGCTCTGGTTGGTCGAGCGGGCGTCCGAGCTGCTGCCGGTGGCCACGCGAATGCCAGCGTCGACCTGCGGGTTGATCTCGCTGTAGAAACCGACGCGGGCACGCACACGCTCGCGGTCCTGGTTGCCACTGCGGCTGTTGGGGTTGTCGACGTTGACGTCTTCGTAGCGCAGGCGCACATCACCCTTGATCTGGGTCTTGGCGGCCCATGCCACTTTCTGCTCGAAGGAGCTCAGGCGCTCGGACTGGGCTTTCTGGTCGGCCTTTTCCTTGGTTTCCTTTGCCAGGTCGCCCTGCAGTTCGGTGTACTGCGCCTGGTTGATCGAGCCGTTGGCGCGGAGTATTTCGAGCAGCTTGGCGTCGACAGCAGCACTGGCCGGAGTACTCAGAGCCAGCATCATGCCGGTGAGGCTCACTCCAGTAAGTGTAGAAACAAGACGCATAAGGTTCTCCCTGTTGGAAAAAGTGGGGAGGCTCAAGCGCCCGCCCCCGAGTTGGCATGTCTTCGGAAAGGGCCTGAATAGACAGGTTCTGGGGTTCCGGAAAACAGGCGCAAGTATTGCGGGGGGGAATGACAGAATAATGTCTGAATAGTGGCACTGTTGTTAAGTAAACAGGCCGTCATTTGTGTGTCACGGCGGCTTTGGCAATACTGGCGCCCTGTCCATAGCGAGTTGCAACCGTGATCAGCCTTCACAGCCTTGCCCACCTGCGCGACCTGCCGGCGACCACTTGGGACGCGCTGGTGCCCGACGGTCAGCCGTTCCTGCGCCACGCCTTTCTCAGTGCCATGGAAGACAGTGGTAGCGTGGTGCCCGACACCGGCTGGGCCGCCGAACACCTGGTGCTGGAGCGCGATGGCGAGGTACGGGCGCTGCTGCCGGCCTACCGCAAGTGGCATTCGTTCGGCGAGTACGTGTTCGACCATGGCTGGGCCGATGCCTGTGAGCGCGCGGGCATTGCCTACTACCCCAAGCTGCTCGGCGCGGTGCCGTTCAGTCCGGTCGCGGGGCCGCGTCTGCTGGCCGCCGATCCAGCCGATGGCCTGCTGCTGTTGCAGGCGATTCCCGAGTACCTGGGCAAGGGTGGGCTGTCGGGGGCGCACATCAACTTCACCGACAGTGTGCTGGACGCGGCCATTGCCGGCCAGCCGGGCTGGTTGGAGCGCCTGGGCTGCCAGTTCCACTGGCGTAACCGGGGTTACCGGGACTTCCAGGACTTTCTCGACACCCTCAGCTCACGCAAGCGCAAGCAGATGCGCAAGGAGCGTGAACAGGTGGCGGGGCACGGGATCGATTTCGCCTGGTACCGCGGCGATGAACTGAGCGAGGCGCAGTGGGACTTCGTCTACCGCTGCTATGCCAACACCTATGCCGTACGGCGACGAGCACCGTACCTGACTCGCGAGTTCTTCAGCCTGGTGGCCGAGCGCATGCCCGAGGCGATTCGCGTGGTGATTGCCCGGCAGCAAGGGCGCGAGGTGGCGATGGCCTTCAGCCTGGTGGGGGGCGACAGCCTGTACGGCCGCTACTGGGGTTGCCTGGACGAATTCGACCGCCTGCATTTCGAGACTTGTTTCTACCAGGGCATGGACTTCGCGATCGGCGAAGGCCTGCAGCGCTTCGATGCCGGGGCCCAGGGCGAGCACAAGCTGATTCGCGGGTTTGAGCCGGTGATCACACGGTCGTGGCATTACCTGCTGCACCCGGGGTTGCGCCGGGCGGTCGCGGACTTCCTGAGCCAGGAGCGCGAAGGGGTGATGGCCTATGCCGACGAGGCGAGGGGGATGTTGCCGTATCGTCAGGTTTGACAGCCTTTGCGTGGGAGAGCGGGGGCGTGGGAGCGGGCTTGCCCCGCGATAACGTCCATCCCGGTCATCGCCAACGCGGGCCAAGCCCGCTCCCACGAACACCCGCCCATCAAACCTGCGTCAATCGACGCCGACAAATCCCCCGGTCTGGTGATGCCACAACCGCGCATACAACCCGCGCTGTGCCAGCAGCTCGGCATGGCTGCCGCTTTCGACGATATGCCCCTTGTCCAGCACGATCAGCCGGTCCATGCGGGCGATGGTCGACAGGCGGTGGGCGATAGCGATCACCGTCTTGCCCTGCATCAGCGTCTCCAGGCTCTCCTGGATTGCCGCCTCGACCTCCGAGTCCAGCGCCGAGGTCGCCTCATCCATGATCAGGATCGGCGCGTTCTTCAGCAATACCCGGGCAATGGCGATGCGCTGGCGCTGGCCGCCGGAGAGCTTGACGCCGCGCTCGCCGACATGGGCGTCGAAGCCGGTGCGGCCCTGGGCATCGGACAGCTGCGGGATGAACTCGTCGGCTCGGGCCCGGCGCACTGCTTCCCAGACTTCCTCGTCACTGGCATCCGGCCGGCCGTACAGCAGGTTGTCGCGGATTGAGCGGTGCAGCAGCGAAGTGTCCTGGGTGATCATGCCGATCTGCGCGCGCAAGCTGGCCTGGTTGACCTCGGCGATGTCCTGGCCGTCGATGAGGATGCGCCCGCTGTCGATGTCGTACAGGCGCAGCAGCAGGTTGACCAGGGTCGACTTGCCGGCGCCGGACGGACCGATCAGGCCGATCTTCTCGCCAGGACGGATGTCCAGGTTCAGCGCGTCGATCACCTTGCCGCCCTTGCCGTAGTGGAAGTCGACATGGTCGAAGCGCACCGCCCCGCGGCTGACCTTGAGTGCCGCGGCGTTGGGCCTGTCGCTGACGGTGACCGGCTGGGCAATGGTCTGCAGGCCGTCCTGGACCATGCCGATGTTCTCGAAGATGCCGTTGACCACCCACATGATCCAGCCGGACATGTTGACGATGCGGATCACCAGGCCTGTGGCCAGGGCGATGGCGCCGACGCTGATCAGCGACTGGCTCCACAGCCACAGGGCAAGGCCGGTGGTGGTAACCACCAGCAGGCCGTTCAGCGAGGTAATGACCACGTCCATGCTGGTGATCACCCGCGAGGCCAGCTGGGTCTTCTCGGTCTGCTCGCTGATCGCCTCGCGGGCGTACTGCTGCTCGTAGTCGGTATGGGCGAACAACTTGAGCGTGGCGATGTTGGTGTAGCCGTCGACGATGCGCCCCATCAGCTTGGAGCGGGCGTCGGAGGAAATCACCGAGCGCTCCTTCACCCGTGGCACGAAGTAGTACAGCGCACCGATATAGCAGGCGATCCACACCAGCAGCGGCAGCATCAGCCGCCAGTCGGCCTCAGCGAACAGCACCAGCGAACTGATGGCGTAGATCAGCACGTGCCACAGCGCGTCCACCGCCTGCACCGCCGAATCGCGCAGGGAGTTGCCGGTCTGCATGATGCGCTGGGCGATGCGCCCGGCGAAGTCGCTCTGGAAGAAGTTCAGGCTCTGCTTGAGCACGTAGGTGTGGTTTTGCCAGCGGATCAGGCTGGTCATGCCCGGGCTGATGGTCTGGTGCACCAGCAGGTCATGCAGGCCGAAAAACACCGGCCGCAGCAACAGCACCACCACCAGCATCCAGATCAGCTCGCCGCTGTGCTCGCTGAAGAAATTGGCGTTGGGCGTGCCCTGGGCCAGGTCGATAATCCGGCTCAGGTAGCTGAACAGCGCCACTTCGATCAGCGAGGCGATCAGGCCGACGATCAGCAGGGCGAGGAAGCTCGGCCACACCTGGCGCAGGTAGTAGAGATAGAAGGGCCAGACCTTGCCGGGAGGCGCCTCGCTGGGCGCCTCGCGGAAAATGTCGATCAACTGCTCGAAACGACGGTACAGCATGGGTGACGACACTCCTGTTCGACCCGACTCACGTCCCTGTGCGGCGCGGGATCAATCGATGCGTTTGGCCGACTTGATGTAGACCGGATCGGCCGGCACATCGCGCATGCCTTTCTTGACGGTGGTCGGCGAGTTGACGATCTGGTCGACCACCTCCATGCCCTTGGTGACCTTGCCGAACACCGCGTAGCCACGGTCGCGGCCCGGGTTGAGGAAGTCGTTGTCGGCGACGTTGATGAAGAACTGGCTGGTGGCCGAGTTCGGGTCGGAGGTGCGGGCCATGGACAGGGTGCCGCGGGTGTTCTGCAGGCCGTTGCTCGCTTCGTTGCGGATCGGGTCCTTGGTGCTCTTCTGCACCATCTGGTCGGTAAAGCCACCGCCCTGGACCATGAAGCCCGGGATCACGCGGTGGAAGATGGTGTTGTTGTAGAAGCCGCTGTCCACGTACTGGAGGAAGTTCTTGGTACTGATCGGTGCTTTTTCTGCGTTCAGCTCGATCTCGATCTTGCCGAAGCTGGTGACCAGCTCAACGTGCGGGGTCTTGTCGGAGGCCATGACGCTGGTGGCGAGGGCGACCGAGCAGGCGGTGAGCAGAAGTTTTTTCAGCATGGGCTCAAAGATCCTTGAGAGGTGGAAGCGGCTGCGAGGAACTGCAGCACGGTACGGTTGAAGACTTCGGGTTGATCCAGGGGCGTAGCGTGCCGCGAATCGTCGATGACCGCCAGCCTGGCGTTGGGCATCAGGGCGACGTAACGCTCCTTCAGTTGTATCGGTGTGTAATCGTGGTCGGCGGCGATCACCAGGGTGGGACAGCGGATCTGGCCGATGCGTTCCTGCACGCCCCAGTCGACGATGGCGTCGAAGCTTTTCAAATAGGCACGCTTGTCGTTGCGCGCCCAGCGCTCGGCCATCTTGCGCCGCAGTTCGGTCTGCTCCGGCTTGGGAAACAGCCGCGCAGCCAGGCCCTTGCCGACGGTCTCGACGCTGAGCAGGCGTGCCAGGCCCCAGCGCTTGAGCCACCAGATCCAGTCGCTGCGGGTGCGTCGCTTGACCTCGGGGGCGCTGTTGACGATGCACAGGCTGCGCAGCCAGTCGGGGTGGTCGACGGCAAACTGGAAACCGACCATGCCGCCCATGGACAGGCCGACGAAGTGCACCGGGCCGGTGTCCAGATGGCGCAGCAGGGCCAGCAGATCAGCGCTGAAAGTCTTTATCTGGTAGCCCTTGCGCGGCTTGGAGGATTGCCCGTGGCCGCGGATGTCCATGAGGATCACCCGATACTGGCGGCCGAGCTCGGGCACCTGCAGTTCCCAGTCCTGGCTGCTCGAACCCAGCCCGTGCAGCAGCACCAGGGGCTCGCCCTGGCCATGTTCCTCGTAATGCAGCAGGCATCCGTCATGTTCGAAACAGGCCATGGGCGCGGTCCTCTCAGGCTTGCGGGGGGGCTGCGAAGGGCACGTCCAGCGGCGCGGTGTCGAAGTTGCGCAGCAGTTCGATGAGGATCTGCGTGGCCGGGCCCAGGGTCTTTTCCTTGCTGGAGTAAAGGTAGAACAGCGGATGGCGGCTGCCACCCTGATCCAGCGGCAGGGGCTTGAGCACGCCTTCGCGCAGCTCGCGCTCGATCATGTGCCGGGGCAGCCAGGCAAAACCCAGGCCGCTGCCGACGAAGGTCGCCGCGGTGCCCAGGCTGCCGACCGTCCAGCGCTGCTCGGCGCCGAGCCAGCCGACATCGCGCGGCTGGGCCCGGCCGGAGTCGCGGATCACCACCTGCAACTGGCTTTCCAGATCCTGGAAAGTAATTTCGCGGCCCATGCGGTGCAGGGCGTGCTCGGGGTGGGCGACGGCGATGAACTCCACCGGGCTCAGTTCGGTGCCCAGGTAGCCGCCGATGTTGAAGCTGCTGATGGCAAGGTCGGCGATGCCTTCGTGCAGCACTTCCTCGACCCCGGACAGCACTTCTTCGCGCAGGCGTACCCGGCAGCCGCGGCTCTGCGGCATGAAGGCGGCCAGGGCGCGTACCAGGCGGGCGCTGGGGTAGGCGGCGTCGACCACCAGGCGCACTTCGGCCTCCCAGCCCTGTTCCATGTGGTGGGCCAGGTCTTCCAGCTGGCTGGCCTGCTTGACCAGTTGTCGCGAACGGCGCAGCAGCACGCTGCCGGCCTCGGTCAGCACCGCCTTGCGCCCATCGATGCGCAGCAGCGGCACGCCCAACTGCTCCTGCATCCGCGCCACGGTATAGCTCACCGACGACTGCGAGCGGTGCAGGGCCTCGGCGGCCTGGGCGAACCCGCCGTGGTCGACCACTGCCTGCAGGGTCCGCCACTGATCCAGGGTAACGCGCGGTGCTTTCATCCAGGGCTCCTGTTGTCCTAAGCTGCGCTCTTCCCAAGGAGAGCGCCCGTATGAAGAAATGTTGTGCGGCTTTGCTGTTGTGCCTACCCCTCGGGGCCATGGCATACCCGATCGACGTGGAAAAGGACCTGACCGGGGTCAAGGTCGATTACACCGTCTACGACACGGCCTATGACATCGGCTCGATCAGCCTCAACAACTATGGGCAGGTGCCGGCGGCGTGCAAGGTCACCTTCCGCAACGGCCCTGAGGCGCCACGGGTGCGTCGGGTCAATGTGCCCGCCGGCAGGAGCGTGGATGTCACCGCCAAGTTCAACCGGCAGATCATCAAGCTGCGCATCGTGCTCGACTGCAAAGCCGAATAAACAGATTAATCGATAGGTTGATCCCACTTTTTACGCTTTTTTATCGATAGGTCAACCACTAATCTCACCTCCATCGAATCGCCACCCTTTACCGCCGATGGAGGCAGCCCATGTCCCGCGTACTGATCATCGAAAGCAGCGCCCGCCAGCAGGATTCCGTTTCCCGTCAACTGACCCTGGACTTCATCCAGCAATGGCAAGCGGCGCATCCGGCCGACGAGATCAAGGTGCGCGACCTGGCGGTGAACCCCGTGCCGCACCTGGACGCCAACCTGCTTGGCGGCTGGATGAAGCCTGAGGAACAGCGCAGCGCCGCCGAGCGTGAGGCGCTGGCACGTTCCAACGTGCTGACCGACGAACTGCTGGCCGCCGACGTGCTGGTGATGGCCGCGCCGATGTACAACTTCACCATCCCCAGTACCTTGAAAGCCTGGCTGGACCACGTGCTGCGCGCCGGCATCACCTTCAAGTACACCCCGACCGGGCCGCAGGGCCTGCTCAACGGCAAGCGCGCCATCGTCCTGACCGCCCGCGGCGGCATCCATGCCGGCGCCAGCAGCGACCACCAGGAACCCTACCTGCGCCAGGTGATGGCCTTCATCGGTATCCACGATGTGGACTTCATCCACGCCGAAGGCCTGAACATGAGCGGCGAGTTCCACGAGAAGGGCCTGAACCAGGCCAAGGCAAGACTGGCCGCGGTGGCCTGAGCCGCGACGAATTCCCAACCCTGACACCTTGTTGCTCCTTTGGGTGTGCCTGCCCGGCCAGTACTTGGCCGGGCTTTTTTATGCCGACCTCATGCCTTGCGCTCCCACAAGGGCAAATGCAAACCATGAATGTTCTGCAAGGCAGTTGCTCTCACAGAGAAAACACTGCTTTCAAGGCCTGTGGTAGTGGGCTTGCCAGAGAAGAGGCTTTTACTGCCCCCACAACCCCCATGGTTGAACTGCCCAGGCCCAACCCGCTAAGGTCCCCGCCTTGATCCACGAGGGCCAACCATGGGCTACCTGATAATCGTCGCGCTGATCCAGGCGTACTCCTTCAACCTGATCGGCGAATACCTGGCCGGCCACGTCGACAGTTACTTCGCCGTGCTGGTCCGGGTGCTGCTGGCCGGGCTGGTGTTCCTGCCACTGACCCGCTGGCGCCAGGTCGAGCCGCGTTTCATGCGCGCGATGCTGCTGATCGGCGCGCTGCAGTACGGCATCACCTATGTCTGCCTGTACCTCAGCTTCCGCGTGCTGACGGTGCCGGAAGTACTGTTGTTCACCATCCTTACCCCGCTGCATGTCACCTTGATCGAGGATGCCCTGAACCGGCGCTTCAACCCCTGGGCGCTGCTTGCTGCCCTGGTGGCGGTGGCCGGCGCGGCGGTGATCCGCTTCGACACGGTCACCGGTGAGTTCTTCATCGGTTTCCTGTTGCTGCAACTGGCCAACTTCACCTACGCCGCCGGCCAGGTGCTGTACCGCCACTTGGTGGCCCGCCACCCCAGCGACCTGCCGCACTATCGCCGGTTCGGCTATTTCTACCTGGGCGCGTTGCTGGTGGTGTTGCCGGCCTTCCTACTGTTCGGCAATGCCCAGCACCTGCCGAGCACCGACACCCAGTGGCTGGTGCTGCTGTTCCTGGGCCTGTGTCCGACGGCGCTAGGGCTGTACTGGTGGAACAAGGGCGCTTGCCTGGTCTCTGGCGGCACCCTGGCGGTCATGAACAACCTGCATGTGCCGGTGGGCCTGCTGCTCAACCTGCTGATCTGGAACCAGGACGAACCGCTTGGGCGCCTGGCCATTGGCGGTTCGGTGATCCTGGCATCGGTATGGCTGAGCCGCTTGGGCGGCCAGCGCGCGAGGCTGCCTGGAGCGGCCTGAGGGTCATTGCCGGCGCGGCAGGCCAGTGTGCACGATCAGGCACAAGGGCAGTGTCAGCAGCAGCGTGCCTGCCAGCGCCATCAATCCCTGTTCCACTCCCGTGTGGTCGGATATCGCGCCGATCAGCACCGGCGCCAGCGCGCCGCCGCCGACGGTGCCGGTATAGAAGCAGGCGAACACCCGTTCCCGCTGCTCGCGGCCGGCGAAGTCCGGCACCAGCCCGGTCAGCACCGATGAAGTGCCGTTGAGGGCGACGCCGATCAGAGGCATCACCAGCATCAACGGGAGATAGGGCAACAGCAGCGCTACCAGGATCAGCGCGGCGGTCAGCAGCTCGGTACAGACCACGGTGCGTAGCGGCCCCAGCCGGGCGCCCAGGTAGCCGCAGAACAGCTTGCCGAAGGCGCCGCCGATGAACAGCAATGTCAGGGCCAGGCCGATCTGCGCAGTGGTCGCACCCTTGCCCTGCAGCAGGAATGGCAGGAAGGTCAGAAAACCCATGCGCACGCCACTGTCGAGGGTGCCGGTGGCGATCAGCGCCGCGAGCCCCGACCTTGAGCCAACCTGGTCGTGGGCTGTGGCCTTGTGCGTTGATCGCCCTGCGGGTGGTGCCTGACGCAACAGCCACCACAGCGCCGCTGCCGCCCCCAGGCCGAGCAGGCCAAGCGCGGTGGCGTTGGCCTGCCATGACACATACACCAGCACCAGGCCGACCAGGCCGGGGATCAGCGCCTTGCCGATATCCCCGGCGAAGTTGTACTGGGCCAGGGCCTGTTTCACCTTGCCACTGCCTTCGTAGGCATCGGCGACCAGCGCGCTGGCCAGCGGGTGCTGGGTGCTGGCGCCGAGGCCGGCGAGCATCAGGGCGATCAGCAGAAGGTTCAGGTCACTGGCCTGGGCGGCCAGCAGGTAGGCCAGCCCGGCCAGCGCCGTGCCGCGGACCAACAGGGCCTCGCGGCCCCAGCGCCGGGCGCCTTTGCTGGCCAGCAACTGAAAGCCCGCCATCATGCCGGCGTAGGCGCCGCGCAGCAGTCCGACCTGGGCGTAGCTGAGGCCGAAGGCGACCTGCCAGAGGGGCAGCAACACGTAGATGACATCGGTCAGCCCGTCATGCACGCCATGGGCGAGGCTGGCGGCGGCAAGCGCCTTGCGCCGAGGCGATGGCGGGGCGTCGTGCAGTGAAACGCTGGAAATGTCCTGAGGCATGGCTCGCTCACGAGGGCTGTGGCAGGCGTTTGTCGAGCGTCAGGGATGGGCGTGGCGAGTGGGCCGTCGATCTTCCGTGATGACGTCGTCCTGGATGGCCCTAGGTTAGAGCGTCTTGGGGGCGCAATGCAAAGGGGCGCCCGCTCGGGCGCCCCGATTGGACGGTCAGGCTTCGCTCAATGCATCCAGGCTGCGTGGCTGGGTCTGAGGCAACGGCCTGGTCGCCAATCCCACCCGCATGTCTTTACCGCTCGGTTGCTGGTACAGGCTCAGCCCGAACTCCGGCAGCACCGCCAGCAGGTAGTCGAAGATATCGCCCTGGATGCGCTCGTATTCGGCCCATACCGTTGTGGTGGTGAAGCAGTAGATCTCCAGCGGCACGCCTTCGGCGGTGGTCTGCATCTGGCGGACCATGCAGGTCATGTTCGGGTGCACGTTGGGGTGGTTCTTCAGGTAGGCCAGGGCGAAGGCGCGGAAGGTACCGATGTTGGTCAGCTTGCGGCGGTTGGCCGAAAGCTCCGCCACCGGGCCCAGGGCCTCGTTCCAGTGATGCAGTTCCTGGCGCTTCTGCGCCAGGTAGTCGCCCAGCAGGCGTACCTGGCCCAGGCGCTGTTCTTCGTCCGGGCTGAGGAAGCGCACGCCGGCGGCGTCGATGAACAGGCTGCGCTTGATCCGACGCCCGCCGGACTGCTGCATGCCGCGGTAGTTGCGGAACGACTCGCTCATCAGGCGCCAGGTGGGGATCGAGACGATGGTCTTGTCGAAGTTCTGTACCTTGACCGTGTGCAGGGTGATGTCCACCACGTCGCCATCGGCGCCGGCCTGGGGCATCTCGATCCAGTCGCCGACGTGCAGCATGTCGTTGCTGGTCAGTTGCACGCTGGCGACGAACGACAGCAGGGTGTCCTTGTATACCAACAGCAGCACCGCCGACATGGCGCCCAGGCCCGACAGCAGCAACAGCGGCGAGCGGTCGATCAGGGTGGCGACGATGACGATGGCGGCGAAGATCCACAGCATCATCTTGGCCAGCTGCATGTATCCCTTGATCGAGCGGGTGCGGGCGTGCTCGGTGCGTGCGTAGATGTCCAGCAGCGCGTCGAGCAGGCAGGACAGGGCGCGGGTCATGAACAGCAGGGTCACCGCCAGGGCGACGTTGCCGAGGAAGTGCTGGGTGGTGGCCGACAGCTCCGGCACCAGCTTCAGGCCGAACTGCACCACCAGCGACGGGGTGGTCTGCGCCAGGCGGTGGAACACTTTGTTGTGGCGCAGGTCGTCCAGCCACCTGAGCGCCTGTTGGCGGCCGAGCAGGCGGGTGGAGTGCAGGATCAGGAAGCGGGCGAGGCGGCCGATCAGCAGCGAGACCAGCAGCAGCACGATCAGGCCGAGGGCGGCATGCAGCAGCGGATGTTGGTCGAGCGTGCCCCAGAGGTCGAGGGCGTCGCGCCAGAAGCGTTGGATGTCCATGGGCGTGAAAGCGGTCTGTGTTGCGGTATGAAGGGGTATTAGAGCGTGGATCGGCGCAAAGTTGCCAAAAGAAATTCGGTTCTGGCCACGGAAAACGTTACCCTATGCAACTGAATTTTTCGCACTTGCCCGAGGTTACCCCGTGTTTTCCCAATTCGCCCTGCACGAACGCCTGCTCAAAGCCGTGGCCGAGCTGAAATTTGTCGAGCCGACGCCGGTGCAGGCAGCGGCCATTCCCCTGGCCCTGCAAGGGCGTGACCTGCGGGTGACGGCGCAAACCGGCAGCGGCAAGACCGCCGCCTTCGTGCTGCCGCTGCTCAACCGCCTGGTCGACCGCAGCGGCCCGAGCGTGGAGATCCGTGCGCTGATCCTGCTGCCGACCCGCGAGCTGGCCCAGCAAACCCTCAAGCAAGTGAAACTGTTCTCGCAGTTCACCTACATCAAGTCGGGCCTGGTCACCGGCGGTGAAGACTTCAAGGAACAGGCCGCCATGCTGCGCAAGGTGCCGGATGTGCTGATCGGCACCCCTGGCCGTCTGCTCGAGCAGCTCAATGCTGGCAACCTGGACCTGTCGCACGTGGAGGTGCTGATCCTCGACGAAGCCGACCGCATGCTCGACATGGGCTTCGCCGAAGACATGGAGCGCCTGTGCAAGGAGTGCGAGAATCGCAAACAGACCCTGCTGTTCTCGGCCACCACCGGCGGGGCGGCCCTTCGCGATATCATCGGTAAAGTGCTCAAGGACCCCGAGCACCTGATGCTCAACAGTGTCTCGCAACTGGCCGAAGGCACCCGCCAGCAGATCATCACCGCCGACCACGACCAGCACAAAGAGCAGATCGTGCAGTGGCTGCTGGCCAATGAGACCTACCAGAAGGCAATCATCTTCACCAACACCCGTGCCCTGGCCGACCGTATCTACGGACACCTGGTGGCCAAGGAGGTCAAGGCTTTCGTCCTGCACGGCGAGAAGGACCAGAAGGACCGCAAGCTGGCCATCGACCGCTTCAAGGATGGCGGCTCCAAGGTCTTGGTGGCCACTGACGTCGCGGCTCGCGGCCTGGACATCGACGGCCTGGACCTGGTGATCAACTTCGACATGCCTCGCAGCGGTGACGAGTACGTGCACCGTATCGGTCGCACCGGCCGTGCCGGTGGCGAAGGCCTGGCGATCTCGCTGATCACCCACAACGACTGGAACCTGATGTCCAGCATCGAACGCTACCTCAAGCAGCAGTTCGAGCGCCGCGTCATCAAGGAGGTCAAGGGTACCTACAGCGGGCCGAAGAAGGTCAAGGCCTCGGGCAAGGCAGCCGGCAGCAAGAAGAAAAAGGTCGAGAAGAAGGCCGGTGGCGACAAGAAGGGTGCCGCCAAGAAGAGGCCTACCGCCAAGCCCAAGGCCAATGCGCCTCTGGCCAGCTCCGACGGCCTGGCACCACTGAAAAAGCGCAAGCCAGCCGCTGAGTAAATATCACCGGCAATGAGCCCGCCACTGCAACGGTGGCGGGTTGCTTCACCTCCTTCCCCAGGGCGCGTAGCCCATTTCCCAAACCCTGTTCAAGCCCGGGCATTTTGTCGCCTACCCGCCACACTCCTCTGGCATGTGCAGTCAAGGAGGAGTAGCGTATGTACAGCTGTAAATACGATTGTCCCGTACGATTTGAATGGGACGAGGAAAAGAACCTGCTCAACATCCGCAAGCACGGTATCGACTTCAACGACGTGCCCGAGATGTTCCGCCAGCCGATGCTGGCGTTGCGCGATGAGCGATTCGAGTACCCGGAGGCACGCTGGATCGGCATGGGCTGGATCAATGCCTGGGTCAGCCTGGTCGCCTACACCGAACGGCAGGGTGATGTGATCCGCATCATTTCCGCCAGAAGAGCCACCCGACGTGAGGTAACGCGCTATGTCGAAACCGTCCATAAACTGTGAGCAAGACCAAGCCCCGGTCGATACCTCGGACATCCCCGAACTCGACGATGACTTCTTCCGCCGCGCCGAGCTGCGAGTGCCGGCCAAGCAAACGGTGACCATCCGCCTGGACGCCGACGTGCTGGCCTGGTTCAAGGAACAGGGCGCCGGCTACCAGACCCGCATCAACCAGTTGCTTCGCCAGTACATGCAGGCCCAGCAGCGACGCTGACACTGGCGCGGTCAGGTTTTCCTTTCCGCTTCTTTAAGTTCCTGGATGCGCTTGTCGATCAACTGGCATTTGTCCGGCAAGTCCTTGCTGGCCGTTCCGAGCTCCATGTGCTGGAGCTCGTCGTTTATCTCCTTGGCCTTGCGCGGGTTCTGTTCGGTCAACTGACTGACCAGCCCTGCCAGTTCTTCTCTTTTTTGCGTGGCCTCTTCCGGTGTGCAGGCCAAGATGGGCTGTGCACAGAGCAGGGTGGCCGCGCAGATAAGGCATGGCAACGGTTTCATCCCTCGACTCCTTGTTACCAGTGGATTCAGTCCGGTGGAGGCGCCGGTCTGCGAGGAAGTTCAGTCCGGGTGACTGCTGGTTCAGGCATCAGATGACTTTCACGGTTTTTTGACGATATTAATTTGACGCCATGATGATGGCTAAATAATATCCCGCGCTCTTTTCCGTGGTCCAGGGACTGGATGATGTCTATGCGTTTTAACCGGGGGCGAGCTTGCATGCTTGCCGCCTTGCTGGCCTGCACGACCAAGGGTACTGCTCGGGGTTCGATACGAACAATGGCTGGGTGGTTATCGATATCGACCCGGTAAGCCGTGAAGCGCATCAAGTGGCGGACAGTTTTTCCGAGTACATACGTGAAATGCTGAACGACTTTTAGCCGTCGAGGAGCAATGGGGTGGCCTCGGTTTCTGATTGAACACCTGGCAACCTCTGTCAGTCCCACGCTGTGTACCTACTTGTCCACAGCAGGAGGCTTACCCCATGAGCACATACGACTGGGACTTGATCGAACGCTTGCTGCACGAAGTGCAGAACGGCGCCGGTCACAGTTTCACGCCACGCCCCTATGCCGAGCAGCATGCCGCCGCGCTGGCCGCCGATGGCGAGGCGCCGGGCGATCTGAACCAGCTCAAGGCCCAGGCCTGCGAGTACGAAAAGATCCTCTTGGAACGGGGTTTCATCGAGAGCCGGCCTGAAGCGGAAGGCGGCAACGGCGAGAATTTCGTCCTCAGTCCGCGTGGCTCGCGCCTGCTCAGCCTGATCGACAGCAGCATTCCGGGCTTCGAACACCCACGCCAGGTGCTCGATGAACAGGCTGATGCGCTGGACGAAGCCACCTTCGAGCACGTCTCGGCCAAGGCACAGATCGCTGGCGGATCAATTTAGACTGGCATCGGCAAGGCCGGTCCCCCGATAATCGGGATCCATTCTCACTGCCGAGCCTTGCCATGCCGTTCAACCCGCTGAGGGGCCGCCCATGACTGCGGTCCGCAAGAACCCCGACGCCTTCGCCTTCCAGGTCATGCTGGGGCTGTGCCTGATCTGGGGCTGCCAGCAGGTGCTGATCAAATCCGCTGCCGTGGACATTGCACCGGTCATGCAGGCGGCGTTTCGCAATGGCATCGCCGCGCTGCTGGTGGGGCTGCTGGTCTGCTGGCGGGGAGGCTGGAGCCAGGTGGGCAGCACCTGGCGTGCCGGGTTGCTGGCCGGCGCGCTGTTCGGCCTGGAGTTCCTGTTCATCGCCGAGGGGCTGAAGCTGACCTCGGCGGCGCATATGTCGGTGTTTCTCTACACCGCGCCGATCTTCACCGCCCTGGGGCTGCATTTCATGATGCCCAGCGAACGGCTGCGGCTGTTGCAGTGGCTGGGCATCCTGCTGGCCTTCGGGGGGATTGCCCTGGCCTTTGCTGGTGGCGTTTCCCTAGAGTACCTCGATGGACGCATGTTGCTGGGCGATGCCCTGGCGATCCTGGCAGGCCTGGCCTGGGGCGCGACCACGGTGGTGGTGCGCGGCTCGCGCCTGTCCGAGGCGCCGGCGACCCTGACGCTGTTCTACCAGCTGGCGGTGGGGTTTGTCGGGCTGGTGCTGATCGCCCTGGTGAGCGGGCAGATCGCCGATTTCTCGCTGACCCCGCTGGCGGTGGGCAGTGTGCTGTTCCAGGGGATCGTGGTGTCGTTCGTCAGTTACCTGACCTGGTTCTGGTTGCTGCGCAAATACCTGGCCTCGAACCTGGCGGTGTTTTCCTTCATCACGCCGCTGTTCGGGGTGACCTTCGGCGTGTTGCTGCTGGATGAGCCGTTGAGCTTGAACTTCGTGATCGGCGCGGTGATGGTATTGCTCGGGGTGGTCATGGTCAGCGCCGAGGCGTGGGTGCGGCAGCAGTTGCGCAAGCTGGTGGGATGAGAGGGTAGACGCGCCGGCCCCTGGCGCGCTCCACCACGTCCACGGCTTTTGCTACGTAGGCTGCATCTCCTGTCTCTAATGCGTCAGCCATGAACTGTGCGATGGTTTCCGGAGAAGCCAGATAGGCGGCAGCGTCGAATTCATGGAACGTTTCAGTCATTTTGCGTCCTCTGCGAGTGCTGGAGAATGTAGCCAATGAAACGTTGTCGAGAGAGGCACAAATGATTTCGATCTGTTGCTGAACTGAACCCACCATCACCCGGCTGTTCGGGCATTTGAGTGGCAATCCTGCAGGTAATGACCTCCTGTCACGGCCAGCACTCCGGCCACGGCCAACCCTGCCGCCGCCAACACCAATGCTGGCTGTAATCCACCACTGAAATGACTGCTCAACGCCGCCAGCAACGGCCCGCTCAACTGCCCCAGGGCAAAGCATGCTGTCAGCAACCCGGCATTGCGCTGTGTGGCATGGGGCGCCAGCTCCCGTGAGCGCTGCATCACCAGTTGCATGCAGGCCAGGAACGGCCCGCCGCACAGCAGCACGCCCAATGCCAGGCCGATACCGCCACCGAGCAGGCAGGCCAGTACGCCGAGCCCTTGCAGCCACAGGGTGGTGGTCAGCCAGGCAGAGGTCCGCCCAGGGCGGCGCAGGCTGACGATGGCCACGCCGAGCGCCGATGCCAATCCGAACGCGGGCCAGAACAGGTCGGCTTGCCACTGCCCATGGAACTGCTGGCTGGCCATCTGCGACAGGAAGGTGGCCGGCAGGATGTAGCCGATCCCGTAGAGCGCATAGACCAGTCCCAGCCGTCCGATGCCGGTGCCATGGCCTTGTTCGTTGACGGCCGCAGGCGTGGCGGCGGGCTCCAGCGCCCGTGGCAGCCACGGTAGCACCGCTAGCAGCATGACCAGCGCGGCGACGCCATAGACCAGCCACAGGGCGGCAGAATCCAGCCCCAGCAGGTGCGCACCCAGGGCCAGCACGCCCGTCACCGCGATGCCGACGCCGGGCCCGGCGAACACCAGCGCACCGAGGCGCTGGCGGCCATGGGCGCTGGCCAGTTGCTGGCTGAGGCTGGCGATCATCACCAGCACCCAGGCGCTGGCCACGCCAGTGCCGAAACGCAGCAACAGGTGGCTCCAGAAACCGTCGGCGGCCCACGAGATCAGGGTCAGCAGCACGCATAGCCACAGGCCTCCATGCAGGCGCAAACGCACCTGGGCGGGCTGGCGGGCGAACATGGCGTCCACGGCGCCGAGGAAGTAGCCCAGGTAGTTGGCGGCGGCGACCAGGCCGCCAGCGGTCAGGTCGAACTGGCCCTCGGCGATCAGTCGGGGCAGTTGCGGCGTGAGGGCGAAGCGGCCGATGCCCATGGCCATCATCAGCGCCACGGCGCTGGCCAGCAATTGCACGATGGGTGACATGGAAAGTCTCCTGCACGGAGGGATGCGATGGATGGCAGGGTAGGGTTCATTGACTTTCAATAAAATTGAATAATGATGATCAAGTTGTTCTGTTTTGGAGAATCTCATGGAGTTCAGCCAACTGCGCATCTTCCAGGCCGTGGCCGAGGAGGGCTCGGTGACCCGCGCCGCCGAGCGATTGCACCGGGTGCCGTCGAACCTGTCGACGCGCCTGCGCCAGCTCGAGGAGCAACTGGGGGTGGAGCTGTTCCTGCGCGAGCGCCAGCGCTTGCAGCTGTCGCCGGCCGGCAAGGTGTTGCTGGACTATGCACATAGGCTGACCAGCCTGCGCGACGAAGCGCTGGCCGCGGTGCAGGGCGGCCAGCCGGCGGGGGATTTCGTGCTGGGCACCATGTACAGCACGGCAGCCATTCATTTGCCGGCGCTGCTGGCGCGCTACCACCAGGCCTACCCGGCGGTGAACCTGCAAGTGCAGGCGGCGCCCAGTGCCGAGCTGCTGGAGGGGGTGCTCAGCCATCGGCTGGACGCGGCGCTGGTGGACGGCCCGCTCAACCTGGCAGGGCTCGATGGCGTGCCGTTGTGCGAGGAAACCCTGGTGCTGATCACCAGCCCCGAGCACCCGACGGTGCACAGCGCCAGGGATGTCGCCGGCAAGGCGGTGTTCACCTTCCGCCAGGGCTGCTCGTACCGCATGCGCCTGGAAGCCTGGTACGCCCATGACCACACGCCCATGGGGCGGGTCATGGAGATCGAGTCGTACCAGAGCATGCTGGCCTGTGTGATCGCCGGGGCCGGCGTGGCGTTGATGGCGCAGTCCATGCTCGACAGCCTGCCGGGCCGCGAGCAGGTGCGGGCGCATCGGCTGCAGGCGCCGTTCGACCAGGCGATGACCTGGCTGATGTGGCGCCAGGGCAAACGCGGGGCGAATCTGCAGGCCTGGATCGACCTGCAACAAAGCGAAACGATTGACCGACCGTCGGAAGCTGCCATCAGCGCTTGATCCGGGTCAAAATCGCCCCTATGTGTAGGAACAGAGGCATGCGCAATACAGGACATAGGTCTATGATCTGTATGACGCATCGCAAGTTTGATTGACCGTGAGGCTGACCCGTCAAGGGGGCACTATGAACGAACGCATGTACAACTGGCTCCATGACCTCGCCGTCGCCCTGGGGCTGCTCCCGCCACCGCTGCAGCCGGTGCCGATCCCGACCGACGAAGAACAGCGCAAGCGCCAGCCGCGTCGGCGCTGACCCCTGACAAAAAGGCCGCCGCATCTTATCGATGCGGCGGCCTTTTGCGTTGTTGCCCCGGGATCTGGCCTCAGGCCAGGTTCACCGTCGCCACCGGCTTGCGCGAAGCCAGGCTGACCACCACGAAGCTCACTAGGCCGATGGCCAGGCTGTAGTAGATCGGCGAGTTGGCTTCCAGGCCGTCCTTGAACATGAACAACAGCGCGGTACCGAAGCCCAGCGTCATGCTGGCGATGGCCCCGGCGGTGGTCGCGCGTTTCCAGAAGATCGCGCCGATCAGCGGGATCAGCATGCCGCCCACCAGCAGGTTGTAGGCCAGGGTCAGGGCGCTGATCACATCGTTCACTGCCAGGGCGATACCCAGCACCACCAGGCCGGTGAGCAGGGTGAACAGGCGGTTGATGCCCAGGCTCGACTGCTTGCCACCGCGCAACTTGGGCAGCAGGTCTTCGGTCAGGGTGGTCGAGGCGGCCAGCAGGCCCGCGCTGGCGGTGGACATCATCGCGGCCAGGGCGGCGGCCATCAGCAGGCCGCGGATGCCCTCGGGCAACTGGCCCTTGATCATCTCGGCGAAGGCGTTGTTCGGGTTGGCCAGGTCCGGCATCAGCACGTGGGCGGCCATGCCGATCAGGGCGCAGGCCAGGCCGTACAGCACGCAGTAGATACCGGCGGTGGTGCCGGCGCGCTGGCAGACCTTCTCGTCACGGGCGGTGAACACGCGCTGCCAGATATCCTGGCCGATCAGGATGCCGAAGAAGTAGATCAGGAAGTAGGTGATGATGGTGTCCCAGCCGATGGTGGTCCAGCTGAAGCTGGCCGCCGGCAGCTTGGCCACCAGGGCGTCCCAGCCGCCGGCCTTGTACAGGCACACCGGCAGCAGGATGAACATCAGGCCAACGGTCTTGATGATGAACTGGACGATGTCGGTCAGGGTCAGCGACCACATGCCGCCGATGGTCGAATACACCACCACCACGCCGCCGCCGAACAGCAGCGCCATCCAGAACGGCACGTCGAGCAGCACCTGCAGCACGGTGCCCATGGCCAGGGTCGAGGTCACCGCGATCATCAGCGCGTAGGCGAGCATGATCGCCGCGCTGGCCTGGCGGGCCATCGGGTTGTAGCGGCGCTCCAGCACCTGGGTGACGGTGAAGATCTTCAGGCGCAGCAGCGGCTTGGCCAGGAACAGGTTGAGGGCGATGATCCCCAGGCCCAGGGCGGCGCACAGCCAGAAGCCGGAAATGCCATGGACGTAGCCCAGGCGCACGGTGCCGACGGTGGAGGCGCCACCGAGCACGGTGGTGGCCATGGTGCCCATGTACAGGGTCGGGCCGAGGTTGCGCCCGGCCACCAGGTAGTCTTCGTGGGTCTTCGCGCGCCGCATGCCGTACCAGCCGAGGCCGAGCATGCCGGCGGCATAGATCAGTACAACGATGATGTCCAAGGCCATTGGGGGTCTCCCGATTATCTTTATTATGGCGAGATCGGCCGTCCGGACGCTGCAAGGCGCCCGGCGGTCCTGTCATGTGTTGGCGGGCCTCTATGGCCCTCCCGAATGGCTCCTGCCGGGGTCAAGCAATCGATTGCAGCGCCCCTGTAAACGGGCGGTACTCGGCGGTTAGCGGCGTACCACGCCCGGCAGCACGCAGAGCATTTCGAACAGCAGGTTGGCGCCCAGCAGCGAGGTGTTGCCGGTGGTGTCGTACGGTGGGGAGACTTCGACCAGGTCGCAGCCGATCAGGTCCAGGCCGTGGCAGCCGCGGATGATCTCCATCGCCTGGATGGTGGTCAAGCCGCCGATCTCCGGGGTACCGGTGCCTGGCGCCCAGGCCGGGTCGATGCCGTCGATGTCGAACGACAGGTACACCGGGCCGCCACCGACTTTCTCGCGCACTTCGGCCATCAGCGGCTCCAGCGACTTGTGCCAGCATTCTTCGGCCTGGACCACACGGAAGCCCTGGCGACGGCTCCAGTTGAAGTCGTCGGCGGTGTAGCCCTGGGCGCGCAGGCCGATCTGCACCACGCGCTCGCAATCGAGCAGGCCTTCTTCCACGGCGCGGCGGAAGGTGGTGCCGTGGGCGATCTTCTCGCCGAACATGTGGTCGTTGACGTCGGCGTGGGCATCGATGTGCACCAGGCCGATCTTGCCGTGCTTCTTGTGCAGGGCGCGCAGGATCGGCAGGGTGATGGTGTGGTCGCCACCGAGGGTCAGCGGGATGACATTGTGCTCGACGATTTCATCGTAGGCCTCTTCGATGATGCGCACGGCGTCCAGCAGGTTGAAGGTGTTGATCGCCACGTCACCGATGTCGGCCACCGACAGCGAGTCGAACGGGGCGGCGCCGGTGGCCATGTTGTACGGGCGGATCATCACCGACTCGGCACGGATCTGCCGTGGGCCGAAGCGGGTACCCGAGCGCAGCGAGGTGCCGATGTCCAGGGGCACGCCGATGAACGCGGCGTCGAGCCCTTCGGCGCTCTGCAGGTGGGGGAGTCGGAGCATGGTGGCGATGCCGCCGAAACGCGGCATTTCGTTGCCGCCCAGTGGTTGGTGGAGAATCTTGTCCACGGTGGGCCTCATCAGTCGGTCGATTGTTCTGTTTGTTCGAACCTGTGCCGCCGCGCGCCTCGTTGCTCTGGTTGTGCTGGCGGGCAGGGACATTTCGCCGCAGTCTGCGCAAGGTAGTGCCCGGGAAGAATCGCTACCGACAAAAACTTACTTCAGGAATTTCTGAACTATCGGTGCGCGGCCGGGTTAGACTCAGGCCATTTCCAGCCCACGGACCCGTTGCCCCATGGCCTCATCGCTGCCCGACCTGAAACTGCTGCGCATCTTTGCCAGCGTGGTGCGTCACCAGGGCTTCGCCAACGCCCAGCGCGACCTCAACCTGTCGACCTCGGCCATCAGCACCTACATGAGCCAGCTGGAAAGCGCCCTGGGCATCGTGCTCTGCCACCGAGGCCGTGGCGGTTTCAGCCTGACCAGCAAGGGCGAGCTGTTTCATCAGGAGACCCTGCGCCTGCTGGGGGAACTGGATGGCTTCGAGCAGTATGCGGCGGCGCTCAAGGGCGAATTGCGCGGCACCCTCAACCTCGGGGTGATCGACTCCACCGTGGGCGACCGCGCCCTGCCGCTGGCGGAGGCCATCGGCGCCTATAGCCAGGAACACCCGGCGGTACACCTGCACCTGTCGGTGTCCAGCCCTTACGAACTGCAATTGGGCGTGCAGGACAACCGCCTGGACCTGGCCATCGGCGCGTTTTCATCGCGCATGAGTGGCCTGGTCTACCAGCCGTTGTACCGCGAGCAGCACTGGCTGTATTGCAGCAGCCGCCATGCGCTGTTCGGCGAGCGACGGATCCCGGAGCCGGTGATCACCCAGCAGCGCATGGTCGGGCGTGGCTACTGGAGCCAGGCGGAGCTGGCCCGGCACGGTTTCAAGCACAGCGCCGCCACCGTGGAGAGCATGGAAGCGCAGCTGATTCTGATTCTCTCCGGCGCCTACATTGGCTACCTGCCCGAGCACTACGCCCAGGCCTGGGTCGACAAGGGCGACCTGCGCGTGCTGTCGCCGGCGACCTTCGGCTACCAGGCGCCGTTTTCCCTGATCATCCGCCGTGGCCGGAGCCGGGAACCCTTGATCCAGACGTTCCGTGACCTGCTCAAGAGCCAGCTCAATGTGGGCTGATCCAGGTCGCTTTCAGCACATTCCGTCAGGTCGGGTAAATTTCCTACGAAAGTTGACCGCTCACGTGATGGCCTTCTGCTAAATATCTACTTGCTTTGATGATTTTCCCACTCATCTGGATAAGCAAGGGATCGCCAACGATGCGCATGAATTTGCCCGTCACCGAGCACGAAAGAACCTTTCCCCAAGACCAGCGGCTGATCTCCACCACCGACCTGAACAGTCGCATTACCTATTGCAACGACGCCTTTGTGGCCATCAGCGGTTTCACCTACGACGAACTGGTCGGCCAGCCGCACAATCTGGTGCGTCATCCTGACATGCCGCCGGCGGTCTTCGGGCATATGTGGGACACCATCAAGCAAGGCAAACCCTGGATGGGCGTGGTCAAGAACCGCGCCAAGAACGGCGACTTCTACTGGGTCAGCGCCTACGTCACGGCGGTCTACGAGAACGGCCGCATCAGCGGCTACGAGTCGGTGCGCTCGGTGCCGACCCGGGAGCAGATCCGCCGGGCCGAGAACTTGTACGCCCGCCTGCGGGCAGGGCGCTCGCCGGTACCGCTGGCGGCGCGCCTGGGGCATGGGATCGGCCATGGCTGGCCGCTGATCGGTGCAGGCTTGCTGTCGGCCGCCGCCTACCTGTGGCTGCCCCCCTACGCGGCACTGGGTGTGCTGATGGCCAGCCTGCTGGCGGCCTGGTACGTGGTCGAGCACCGGCAGAACCAGTCGATCCGGCGCACCCTGCAGGAGCACCCCAAGGCCTTCACCAGCCCGCTGGTGGCGCTGACCTACAGCGACAACCCCGGGCTGCAGGGCCAGCTCGACCTGGCGATCATCAGCGAGGAGGCGCGCCTGCAGACTGCGCTGACCCGTCTGGTGGACGCCGGTGTCGGGGTCAAGTCACGGGCCGCGCAGTCCGCCGACCTGTCCGATGCCCAGGCGCAGATGCTCGACCGCCAGCGCAGCGAGACCGACCAGTCGGCCACCGCCATCGCGCAGATGGCGGCGACCATCCAGCAGGTCACCCATAACGTGCAGAGCACCGCCCATGCCGCCAGCGACGCCGACCAGCTGGCCCAGCAAGGCAGCGACCTGGCGCAGCAGAGCCTGCGCGCCATGGGCAGCATGAGCGAGGCGGTGAGCGACATCGGCCAGGCGGTCAACGCCCTGGCCGAGCAGACGCAGTCGATCGGTAGCGTGGTGGATGTGATCACCTCGATTGCCGAGCAGACCAACCTGCTGGCGCTCAATGCCGCCATCGAGGCGGCGCGGGCCGGCGAGCAGGGCCGGGGTTTCGCCGTGGTGGCGGATGAAGTGCGCTCGCTGGCGCAGCGGACCCGCGCCTCGACCGAGGAGATCCACCACATCATCTCCACCCTGCGCTCCGGTGCCGACCGCGCGGTGGCCAGCGCCAGCCGCGGCCAACAGATCTCCAGCGACAGCGTGCACAGTGTCGAGGCGGTGCAGGCGGCGTTGTCGGGGATCGCCCAGGCGGTCAGTCGCATCACTGGCATGAGCCAACAGATGGCCACGGCGTCCGAGCAGCAGAGCCATGTCGCCGAGGACATCAACCAGCAGATCGTGCGCATCGCCCATTTGTGCGACGAAAGCGCGGGGCAGGCCAGGCAGGGGGCCGAGATCAGCCAGGACCTGGAGCGCATGGCGGAGTACCTGCACAGCCTGGCGGAGCGGTTCAACCGCTGAAGTTGGACTGTGTGAGCGGTGCGTGGGAGCGGGCTTGCCCCGCGATTGCGGTGCTGGCTTTATCGCGGGGCAAGCCCGCTCCCACGAATGCCTCGCAGCAACCCGGGGATGGCAGCCCTGTGGCAAACTACCCGCCCCAAGGAGCCCCCCATGCCCAGACCCCGCTGCGAGCGTTGTCAGCGCCCGCTCGCCCATTGCCTTTGCCCACTGATCCCGCACCTGGACAGCCGCACCCGCGTGGTCGTGCTGCAGCACCCCAGTGAAACCGCCCACGCCCTGAACACCGCACGCCTTGCGGTCCTTGGGCTGGTCAACGCCGAGCTGCGGATCGGCGAGGTGTTCGACGACCTGCACACGCTGCTGGCCACGCCGGGCTATCGACCCGCGTTGCTGTTCCCCGGTGATGAAGCCGAGGTTCTGCAAGGCTATGGTCAAGACGTCGACCTGCCGCTGATGCTGATCGTGCCGGATGGCACCTGGCGCAAGGCGCGCAAGATGCTGTACCTGAACCCGCAGCTCGAGGCGCTGCCGCGAGTGGCCCTGGGCAACGTCCCACCCTCGCGCTACCGGCTGCGCAAGGCACCGGAACCAGGGGCCTTGTCGACCCTGGAGGCGGTGGTGCAGGCGTTGAATGTGTTGGAGGCGCCGAGCGGCTTCGCTGCTTTGTTGAGGCCTTTCGAAGCGCTGATCGAGGGGCAGATCAGCGCGATGGGGCAGGAGACGTTCGAACGTAATCATGGCGAAAAGTGAGCACTACGCCGATCACCAGCACCCTGTTTTGGTTCACCGACAGGGGCGCGTTCGCCGGTGAAGCCCTGATCTGGGGCATGGCCGCCGCCTGCTGCGACCCGTGCACACCTCGTCCCGCCTGAGGTGCCGTGTTTCCGGCACTGCTATTGCTAGGTCAACCATGCATCGATAACGGACAAGCATTGCGTGGTGAGGAACTGATTATGCCTCGGGCCTTTTTCAATGAGATGTACGATGCGGCGGGTGATTGCCGGCCTCATTATCAGGCGTTCGCACGCTGGCTGGCCGATACGCCGTTGGAGCTGCTCGAACAGCGGCGTCGCGAGGCGGACCTGCTGTTTCACCGGGCAGGCATCACGTTCACCTTGTACGGCGATGAGCAGGGTACCGAGCGGCTGATCCCCTTCGATATCATTCCGCGCAGCATCAAGGCCAGCGAGTGGCAGGTCGTGGAGCGTGGCTGCATCCAGCGGGTGCAGGCGTTGAACCTGTTCCTCGAGGACATCTACCACGACCAGCGGATCCTCAAGCAAGGCATCATCCCACCGGAGCAGGTACTGGCCAACGACGGTTACCAGGTGGCCATGCAGGGGCTGGACCTGCACCGAGGCATCTATGCGCACATCGCCGGTGTCGATCTGGTGCGCGATGGCGACGGCAGCTACTACGTCCTGGAAGACAACCTGCGCACACCGAGCGGCGTGAGCTACATGCTCGAAGATCGCAAGATGATGATGCGGCTGTTCCCGGAGCTGTTCGCCGCCCAGCGGGTGGCGCCCATCGACCACTATCCCAATCTGTTGCTGGACACCCTCAAGCGCTCAAGCCCGCTGGACAATCCCACCACCGTGGTGCTGACTCCGGGCCGCTTCAACAGTGCCTATTTCGAGCATGCCTTCCTGGCGCGGGAAATGGGTGTGGAACTGGTGGAGGGCGCTGACCTGTTCGTGCGTGACAACCGGGTGTTCATGCGTACCACGTCAGGCCCGCAGGCGGTCGATGTGATCTACCGCCGGCTGGACGATGCCTTCCTCGATCCGCTGACGTTCAATCCGGACTCGTTGCTGGGCGTGCCAGGACTGATCACGGCCTACCGGGCCGGCAACGTTGTGCTGGCCAACGCCGTGGGCACCGGAGTGGCTGACGACAAGTCGATCTACCCGTATGTCGACGACATGATCCGCTTCTACCTGAGCGAAGAGCCGATTCTCAAGAACGTGCCCACCTGGCAATGTCGCAAGCCTGCGGAGTTGTCCCATGTGCTGGCCAATCTGGCGGACCTGGTGGTCAAGGAAACCCAAGGGTCTGGTGGCTACGGCATGTTGGTCGGGCCGGCCGCCAGCACGGCGGAAATCGAAGCGTTCCGTGCCCGTATCAAGGCGCGACCCCATGCGTACATCGCACAGCCCACGCTGTGCCTATCCACTTGCCCGACCTTTGTCGAAAGTGGCATATCGCCCAGGCATATCGACCTGCGCCCGTTTGTGCTGTCAGGCAAAGAAACCCGCCTGGTGCCAGGTGGCCTGACCCGCGTGGCGCTGCGTGAAGGCTCGCTGGTGGTCAATTCTTCCCAGGGCGGCGGCACCAAGGACACCTGGGTGGTGGAGGACTGAATCATGCTTTCAAGAACGGCTGCCGACCTGTATTGGATGTCCCGTTACCTTGAGCGCGCGGAGAACCTCGCACGCATGCTCGAAGTCAGCTATTCGCTTTCGCTGATGCCGCAGGCGGGGCGTAGCGATGGCCGAGCCGAGCTGGCGATGTCGCTGCTGGCGGCCGGGACGCTGGACGATTATCACCGTCGCCATGGTGAACTCAACGTCGAGTACATGCTGCATTTTTTCGCCCTGGACGAACGCAATCCCGGCAGCATCTATTGTTGCCTGCGCGCGGCTCGCAGCAATGCGCATGCCGTGCGCGGGCGGATCACTGCTGACATGTGGGAGAACATCAACGCTACATGGCTCGAGATGCGCAACATCGCCGACAAGGGCCTGGCACGCTACGGCATCAACTCTTTCTGCGAATGGGTCAAGGAGCGTTCGCATCTGTTCCGCGGAGCCACCGCCGGCACCATCATGCGCAATGACGCCTATGGCTTCATCCGGCTGGGCACCTTCCTCGAACGGGCCGATAACACGCTGCGCCTGTTGGATGCGCGCTACGAAATGTTTGGTGAGGAGTCCGAGGAGGTCAGTGACAATTCGGCCCGTGGCTATTACCAGTGGAGTGCCTTGCTGCGGGCACTGTCCTCCTTCGAGGCGTTCAATGAAATCTACCGCACGGCTCCCGGTGCCGAGCAGGTGTCGGAGATGTTGTTGCTACGCGCGGACGTACCGCGTTCGCTGCATGCCTGTGTCGAGGAGCTGGCCCAGTTGCTGGCCGGCCTGCCGGGCGACAACGGGCGTCCGGCGCAACGCCTCGCGGCAGAGCTGAGTGCGCGGTTGCGCTTTACCGGTATCGAGGAAATTCTCGCGTCCGGATTGCATCAGTGGCTGAGTCATTACATTGGCCAGATCAATCATCTGGGGCAGAGCGTTCACGATTCCTATCTGGAGGTAGTATGAGACTGTTCATTCGTCACGACACCACCTATCACTATTCCGACGATGTCTGCATGAGCATTCAGCTGCTGCGACTGACGCCCCAGAGCAGCGAGCGCCAGCGCGTCCTGCAATGGCAGCTGGAATTGCCGCGCCCGGTAGGCAGCCAACTTGACCCTTATGGCAACGTCCTGCACGTGCTGACGCTCGACGAACCCCATGGTGCGTTGATGCTGAGCGCCCACGGCGAGGTGGAGATCGACCAGACCCTGGAGGTGGAGCACGACTCTCGATCGGCCTTGCCCTTCCTGCGTTCGAGCAAGCTCAGCAGCCCCGACGAGGCGTTGCGCGATTTCGCCGTGCGCCACTGTGGCGATCGTCGTGATCGGACGGCGCTGATCGAGTTGATGAACGGATTGGCCGATCACATGGCCTACAGGCCTGGTTCGACGGCGGTCGATACCGTGGCCGCCGAGGCGTTCGCCAACCGCGCCGGAGTCTGCCAGGACCATACCCACGCTTTTCTCGCCTGTGCCCGCAGCCTGGGCGTGCCGGCGCGCTATGTGTCAGGTTACCTGTGCACCGAGGACGAGAACCATCTGGCCAGTCACGCCTGGGCCGAGGCCTGGCTTGACGATGGCTGGTACAGCTTCGATGTGACCAACCGCCTGGCTCGGCCCGAGCGCCACCTGAAACTGGCGGTGGGGCATGATTACCTGGACGCTTGCCCGGTACGCGGCATGCGCCGTGGCGGAGGGACCGAGTCGATGCAGGCACAGGTTCTGGTCAGCTCCAAGCCACAGCTTCAGCAGCAATAGCGACACTTCCTACCTCTGCATGAGTTAGCACCATGACGTACTGCGTTGCGATGCACCTGGCCGATGGGCTGGTGTTCATTTCGGACTCACGGACCAATGCGGGGATCGACCAGATATCGACGTTTCGCAAGCTGTTCGTTTTCAACCGCTCGGGCGAGCGTGTGATTGTGCTGCAGACCGCCGGCAACCTGGCCACGTCGCAATCAGTGGTGAGCCTGCTCCGTCAGCGCTGCAACCAGGACGGCGCGCACCTGTTGAACGTGCCGACGCTGTATGACGCCACGGCGCTGGTGGCCGAGACCATCCGCGAGGTGATCGCCCGCGACTGCACCAAACTGGCAGGCAAGGTCGACCTGAGCTGCTCGTTCCTGGTGGGCGGGCAGATCGCCGAGCAGCCCATGGGGGTGTACAACATCTATCCCCAGGGTAATTTCATCCAGGCCACGGAAGACACGCCGTTCATGCAACTGGGCGAGAGCAAGTACGGCAGGCCGATCCTTGATCGCAACCTGCTGTATCACACACCCCTGGGCGAGGGATTGCGCTGTGGCCTGATCTCGTTCGATTCGACCATGCGCAGCAACCTGTCGGTGGGCATGCCACTGGATGTGCTGGTGTATCGCAAGGACAGCCTGGCTGCCAGCAACTGTCACCGGATCGGCACCCACGATCCCTATTTTCTGCGGATCCAGGCGCAATGGGCCGATGGTCTGCGGGATCTGCTCGCCGCGTTGCCGGAGCCGCCGGAGGCTTATATCCGTTGAGGGCGTTTGTCGGGGATAGGGGCGCACCACCGATCCTGCTGTGCTGATATGCCTGTCTGAGCGGGCTTCTCCGTGAAGGCGCCTGGATAGGCATTCACCGCTCTCGCAACGCTTCGGTCCTGGCCTTGAGGACGGGTTTGAGCAGATAGTCCAGCACGCTCTTCTGCCCGGTGATGATATCCACCGTGGCCACCATCCCCGGAATGATCAGCAGCGGCTTGTTGTCCCCGCCCAGGTGGTTCTTGTCCGTGCGCACCTGGATCAGGTAGAACGCATTGCCCTTGTCGTCGGTGACGGTATCCGCGCCGATCAGCTCCAGCTTGGCCTTTAGCCCGCCGTAGATGGTGTAGTCGTAGGCGCTGAATTTGACCATCGCGGTCTGCCCCGGGTGCAGGAATGCCACGTCCTGGGGCCTTACCTTGGCCTCGATCAGCAGGTTGTCCTCGATCGGCACGATCTCCACCAGGTCGCTGCCGGGCTGGACCACGCCGCCGATGGTGTTGACCTTCAGCAGCTTGACGATGCCGCGCACCGGCGACACCACGGTGGTGCGGTTGACCCGGTCGTCGATGGCGATGCTGGTGGCGGTGATCTTCGACAGCTCCGTGCGCTTGTCGTTGAGTTCCTTGGCGGCGTCGGAACGGAAGCTGGCGTCGGATTCCTGGATCTTGCTGCGGATCTCCGCGATCGCCGCTTCGGCGCGGGGAATGGCCAGGTTGGTGGCATTGAGCTGGCCGCGCGCCTCGACGCTGCGCTGCTTCAAGCGCAGGATTTCCACGGGGGATATGGCACCCTTGCTCACCAGTGGCGAGGACATGTCCAGTTCCTGTTGCAGCAGGCCGACCGCCGAGCGGTATTGATCGACCTTGGAGCGGAACTCGGCAAGCTCCTGGGTCTTTTGCCGCAATTGTTCGTTGAGGGTCTGCTTTTCGCTGGCCAAGCGGCGCTGGCGCGAGTCATACAGAGCGGCTTCGTCCTCGGCCACCTGCGGTGCCTTGGCGCGGACTTCGCTCGACAACACGAAGGGACGGCCTTCGGACTCGGCCGACAGGCGCTCGACCTGGGCGGTGAGCGCGTAGCGGTCGGCTTCACTCTCGCCCTTGTTCGACTTGAAGCGCGTGTCGTCCAGGCGCAGCAGGGTCGCGCCCTTGTCGACCATCTGCCCTTCACGCACGAAGATCTCGGTGACGATGCCGCCCTCAAGGTTCTGCACCACCTGCACCTTGCTAGACGGAATGGCCTTGCCCTCGCCGACGGTGACCTCGTCGAGCACCGCGAAATTGGCCCAGACCAAGGCTACCAACAGCAGGATCGCGGCCAGCCACACGGTCAGGCGCGACAGGCTGGGCGATTCCTGCAAGGTGGCACCGGCCAGCTCCGGCATGTAGTCGCGCTCGGCGCGCTTGTCGGCGCCCTGGAGGTAGCTGCGCACGCTGTGGCTGAGGGGCATGTTCTACCTCCGGTGCAGACCGAGGCCGTTGTGGAATCCCAGGTTGTTGGTTCACAGCGCCGCGCCGATACGGCCCTTGCGCAGCGCGTCGATGACCGCGTCCTTCGGCCCGTCGGCGACGATCTTGCCGTTGTCCAGCACCAGCAGCCGGTCCACCAGGCTGAGCATCGAGGTGCGGTGTGTGACCAGCAGCAGGGTTTTGCCCTGCACCCAGTTCAGCAGGCGCTGGCGCAGTTGCTCCTCGCTGCTGTTGTCCATGTGGCTGGTGGGTTCGTCGAGGATCAGGATCGGCGGCTCCAGCAGCAGGGCCCGGGCCAGCAGCACGGCCTGGCGTTGGCCGCCGGACAGCAGCTGGCCGCGCTCGCCCACCGGGCGGTCGAAGCCTTGCGGGTGCTGGCGGGCCAGTTCGCTGACCCCGGTCAGCTCGGCCACCTCGAGCATGCGCGCATCGCTGACGTGGCGGGCGCCGAGCGTGAGGTTGTCGCGCAGGCTGCCGGCCAGCAGGGGCAGGTCGTGGGCCACGTAGCCGACCTGGCTGCGCAGGTCGGCGATGTCCAGCTGGCGCAGGTCGAGATTGTCCAGCAACACCTGGCCATCTTCGGGGTGATGGAAGCCCATCAGCAGGCGGGTGAGGGTACTCTTGCCCGAGCCGCTGCGGCCGATGATACCGATGCGCTCGCCCGGCTTGAGTGTGACGCTGACATCATTGAGCGCCGGGGCCGTTTGCCCGGCATAGCGAAACGTGGCGTGGTTGATGCTGATGCCACCCTGCAGCGCGGTGTGTTCCAGGGCCTGGTGCTCGGCTTCGCGTTCCTGGGGCAGGCTCATCAGCGCGTCGGTGCTGCGCATGGTCAACTGCGCCTGCTGGTAGCGAGTGATCAGCCCGGCGATCTGGCCCAGCGGCGCGAGGACCCGGCTGCCGAGCATGTAGCTGGCCACCAGCGCGCCGACGCTGAGGTTGCCGGCGATGATGCTGTAGACCCCGGCGACGATGGTGGCCATGCCGCAGAATTGTTGGATGAAGAGCGTGCCGTTGCTGGCCAACGAGGACAGGTTGCGGGCATGGGCGTCGAGGCGGGCGATGGCGCCGTTGGTGTGCTCCCACTGGTACTGGCGTTCGCTTTCGGCGCCGCAGGCCTTGAGGGTTTCCAGTCCGCCGAGGGTCTCGATCAGCAGCGCCTGGCGCACCGCGCCGAGGCTCAGACTCTTCTGTACCGTGTCACGCAGGCGCACCTGGATGAACAGCGCCAGGCCCACGGCCAGCGGGAAGGCGATCAGCGGGATCACCACCAGCCAGCCACCGAGCAGGCCGATCACCAGCAGCATCAGCGCCACGAATGGCAGGTCGATGATGCTGGTCAGGGTGACCGCGGTGAGGAATTCACGCAGTCCCTGGAAGTCATGGATGCTCTGGGCGAAGCCGCCGATGGTGGCCGGCCGCGCCTTCATGCTCATGCCGGTAATGCGTTCGAACAAAGTGGCCGAGAGAATCAGGTCGGTCTTCTTGCCAGCCTGGTCCAGCAGGTGCGCACGAACCATGCGCAGCACCAGCTCGAAGGCTGTGCCGATGAACAGGCCGGCCACCAGCACCCAGAGGGTGGACAGCGCCTGGTTGGGCACCACGCGGTCGTAGGTCTGCATGACGAACAGCGGCACCATCAACCCCAGCAGGTTGATCAGCAGGCTGGCCAGCAGGGCATCGCCATACAGCCATCGGGAGTGGCGCAGGGTGTCGCGGAACCAGGCGTTGACCCGCGGGATCAGTGGGGCGCGCACCTCTTCCAAGGTATGACGGGGACGGGCGAACAGGGCCTGGCCGCTGTAGGCTTCGGCCAAGGCATCACGTTCGACCCACTGCTCGCCGCCTTCGGCTTCGCACGGCAGCAGCAGGCCCCGGCCGTTGTCCCCCCAGCGCTGCAGCACGGCGCTGCGGCCGTCGTTGAGGATCAGCAAGACCGGCAGGTTGAGTGCCGAGATGGCGTCCAGCTCACGCTGCAGCACCCGCGCCTGCAACCCCGCCCGCGCGGCGGCGCGGGGCAGCAGGGCCAGGGGCAGGCGCTGCGCGGCCAGCGGCAGGCCGCTGCACAGGCTGGCGCGGCTGGCAGGGCAGCCGTGCAACTTGCACAGGATCAACAGGCCATCGAGCAACGGATCATCAACATCCAGGCGCGGTTGCGCGCTTTGCATACTGGTCACGATGGCCTACTCCTGCCGCGGTGGACGGGAAACGGGCGCTGGCGAAAAATCTCTTGTCTCGTCAGAACCTAGCGCATGTCTGGCAGTTTCGCCTCGTTGCGTACTTCGGTCTTGGCGATGGCCTCGGGCGGCAGCGAGATGTGCTGCTTGCTCAGCAACTCACCCATGGTCGCCAGGACTCGGTACATGGAGAACTCTTCGGTGTAGCGCACTTCGGTATAGCGTCGGTTGGCGTTGTACAGCTCGTTCTCGCTATCGAGCACGTCGAGCAGGGTACGCTGGCCCAGGCCGAACTGGTCCTGGTAGGCGGCGCGTACGCGCTGGGTGGTTTCGGCGTACTCGCGGGCGCTCGGGGTCTGCTTGCGGGCGTTGTTCATCGCGTTCCAGGCCAGGCTGAGATTTTCATTCAGCTCGCGCAGGGCGTTGTTGCGGATGTCCATCGCCTGGTTGATCTTGTGCGCGTCGGACTGCAGGCGGGCCTTGTCGCTGCCGCCGCGGAACAGGTTGTAGCTGAGCTCGACGCCGGCCTGCCAGTCGTTGTTGTCGTGGCCCTTCTGGCCGCCGATGTTGTTGTTGGCGCCGGTGGCCAGCACCGCGTCCAGGCGCGGGTAGAAGGGCGACTTGGCCACTTCGTATTGCTGCTCGGCGGAGCGTACGTCAGCCTGGGCCGACTTCAGGTAGGGGTTGTTCTCCAGCATGCCCTGGCGGGCGTTGAGCAGGTCGGCCGGTACTTCGCCCTTGATCGTGACCGGTGTTTCCAGCTCGTCCGGCATGCGCCCGACTACGCTGTAGAAGTTGGCCTCGGCGTCGGCCAGGTCGACCTCGGCGGTGTCCAGGTTGTTCTCAGCCAGGGCGCGACGGGCGCGGGACTGGTCGAGGTCGGCGGTGCTGCCCACGCCACGCTCGCTGCGCAGGCCGATCTGGTCGTTGACCCGCAGGTGCGCCTGCAGGTTGTTCTTGGCCAGGGTCACCAGCTCGCGGCGCTTGAGCACTTCGAGGTAGACCTCGATGGCGCGCAGGGCGACGGTCTCGGCGGTGGCCTGGGTGTAGTAGGCGCGCGAGGTGGCCACCGCTTCGGTGCGGGCGACCTCGTTGGAGGTGTTGAAGCCGTCGAACAGCATCTGCCGCAGGCGCAGTTCGGACTGGGTGTAGTTGAGGGTTTCCTTGTTGTGGTTACGCGTGCCGTCGGGGTTGAAGCCGCGGGTGTTGGTGTTGTCCGAGCGTTGCCGGCCATAGCCTGCGACCAGATCGACGGTTGGGTAGTACCCCCCGCGGGCGAACTTCACATCCTCGTCGGCCGACAGCCTGCTGTTGCGGCTGGCGCTGATCTCGGGATGCTGGTCCACGGCGTTCTGGACAGCCTCGGTGATCGACATCGCCTGACTGTTGGCACACGCCATGGCCAACAAAATCGCACTGGTGATGGGGGTTAAAGCGCGCATGGGGTACATCTCCCTGGTCTTGAATAATGTCCTGCTGTTCGCCAAAAAAATGACGAAAAATTAGAATCAAACCGTTTCAGGTTTGTAACAACAGAGCTAAGAACATTTATCGGGCGAGCTAAGAAGATTTTTTCATAAGATATATGCGAAAAAAAACTTATGCGGTCTAAGGAATCCGGGACATTGTTTCATTCAGGTGGTTACGGGAATTGGCTGGGACAGGCGATTTTCGGGCCTTTGTGAAAGTTCCAGATTTTTTGCAGCTAAGGAGACAGGGGAGGAAGGCGAAAGCGGAATTTGGCGACAAAAAAATGGCACTTAATAATGGCCATTCGCCCTCTTCGCTATCGCGGCAGTCGTCACAAGGAGCGTGGTTTCTCACGAACGTGACAGCAGCGATCCACCAGCCATGGCACTCGGAACGTTGCGCACATTACCCGGCACGCCTTGATCTGCGAAAAGCCCATCGGCAGGGGAGGCGTACGCTCATGGCTAAATTAGTCGGTGTAGTCGGCAAGGTGATCGGCCAGGTATTCGCGGTGGGCGACGATGGTCATCGCCGCCTGTTGGTGGAAGGCGACCGCTTGTTCGCCGGCGAACAACTCGAGACCGGCAGCGAGGGCGCCGTGGCGGTGCGTTTGCACAATGGCGCGGAGCTGACCCTGGGTCGCGGCAGCAGCCTGGAGATGACCACCGACCTGCTGGCCAATCGCGCTCCCCATGTGCAGGCGCCTGATGCTCAGCCCAGCGAGGCCCAGCTCAGCGATGTCGAGCAGTTGCAAAAAGCCATTGCCGCAGGTGCCGACCCCACGCAGGACGCTGAAGCGACGGCGGCGGGTGGCAACCCCTCAGGCGTTTCGGGGGCGCTCGGCGGAGGCCACAGTTTCGTGATACTGACTGAAGTGGGCGCCCGTGTGGATCCCACCATCGGTTTCCCCACCGCGGGATTCAATGGCTTCCCCCTGCTGGCCAACCTCGAGCTTGGCGGCCTCGATGGCAACGATGACGGGCCGCTCCCAGCCAATACGCCGGTGGTCGACAATCCGGTCAGCCTCACTGGCCTGGAGGTCAGCCCGGCCGAATTGACCCTGGACGAGGCCAACCTGCCCCAGGGCTCGGCCAGCAACCCTGCGGCGCTGACACAGGCCGGCAGTTTCACGGTGGTGGCTGCCGACGGCGTGTTCAACCTCAGTGTCGGTGGCATCAATGTGGTCACGGCGGGCGTGGTCACGGGCGTCGGGCAGTCCATCGTCACCGGGCTCGGCAATGTGCTGACCATTACCGGCTACAACCCGGCCACCGGCGTGGTGAGCTACAGCTACACCCTGACCGGCGCCGAGCATCACCCTGACGGCGCGGGTACCAACACGCTGGGCGAGCATTTCCCGGTGCTGGTAAGCGATACGGATGGCGACGTGGCCAGCGGGTCCCTGGACGTGATCATCCGCGACGATGTGCCACGGGCCGTAAACGACAGCAATCCCACCGCCGCCACCGAGCAGCAGGTGGAACTCAGCGGCAATGTGCTGAGCAATGACATCCAGGGAGCGGACCGTATCCCAAGCGGTCCGGTGGTGGCAGGTACCTTCGTTGGCACCTACGGCACCCTGGTGCTGGCGGCGGACGGTTCCTACACCTACACCCTCAACACCAACGACCCGGACTTCAAGAACCTGCACGGCGGTGGCAATGGGGTGGAGACCTTCACCTACACCCTGAAGGATGCCGACGGCGACACCAGCAGCGCGACCCTGACCCTCAATGTCAGCAACCTCAACGACCCGGTGACCCTGGGCGGGCTGGACGTGAACGGTGGCGAACTGACCGTCTACGAGAAGAACCTGGCCGACGGCAGTGCGCCGAACCCGGGCGCCCTGACCCAGAGCGGCACTTTCACGGTCAGCGCGCCGGATGGCCTGCAATCCTTGAGCGTCGGCGGCATCAGCGTGGTCAGCGGTGGCGTGGCGGCGAGCTTCCCGCAGTCGATCACCACGGCCCTGGGCAATACCCTGACCATCACCGGCTACAACCCCACCACGGGCGTGATCAGCTACAGCTACACCTTGCTGGACAATGAGACCCATGCCAACGGCGACGGCGCCAACAGCCTCACGGAGCACTTCACCGTCACGGCCACGGATACCGACGGCAGCACGGCCAGTGGCTCGCTGGACGTCAATATTGTCGATGACCTGCCCAAGGCTGTGAACGACACCAATGCCACCGCTGCCACCGAACAGCATGTGGAACTCAGCGGCAATGTGCTGAGCAATGACCTCCAGGGGGCGGATCGGATCCCCAGCGGTCCGGTGGTGGCC
>NZ_NIBE01000107.1:0-3973 GCF_002205115.1 Pseudomonas sp. DrBHI1 | reverse complement strand
CGACGGCGCCAACAGCCTCACGGAGCACTTCACCGTCACGGCCACGGATACCGACGGCAGCACGGCCAGTGGCTCGCTGGACGTCAATATCGTCGATGACCTGCCCAAGGCCGACAGCGACTTCGCCAACGTCTATGAAGGCGGTACGGTCAGTGGCAACGTGCTGGTCAACGATGTGAGTGGTGCCGATACGGTGGCCGACGGCAAGTATGTGGTGGGCGTGCGCGCGGGCAGCGACACGTCCTCATCGGCCATCGGCCAGTTGGGCAGCAATGTGGTTGGGCAGTATGGCTACCTGACCCTCGACGCCCAAGGCAATGCCACCTACCACGCCAACCCCGACAGCGTGGCGCCGGCCGGTGCCACGGATGTGTTTGTCTACACCATCCGCGATGCCGATGGCGATGAGAGCACCACCACCATCACCATCAGCGTGCACGACTGTTCGCTCATTGCGGGTCCCAACAGCGGCGTGACCGTCTATGAGAAGGCGCTCGATCTCATCAAGGACGGCCATGACCTGGCCGGTGGCAATGTCACCGGCAGCGATCCTGGCGCCACAGGCGAGACGGCCAGTGGATCGCTGGCCGGCTCCATCAGTGGCGGAGTGGGCGCCTTGACCTTTTCCCTGGTCGGCAACGCCACCGGCCAGTACGGCCAGATCCTTCTGAACGCCGATGGCTCCTACACCTACACCCTGACCTCGGCGCCAAATTCGCCGAATCATGTCAACGATGGGCCGAACGTGCTGACGGAAACCTTCACCTACCAGGTGAAGGATTCGCTGGGCAACACCACCACCAGTACCATCGTGATCAGCATCGTCGACGACGTACCCAAGGCCCACAGCGACTTCGCCAACGTCTATGAAGGCGGCACGGTCAGCGGCAACGTGCTGGTCAACGATGTGATCGGCGCGGATGTGCCGGCCGATGGCAAGTACGTGGTCGGCGTGCGCGCAGGCGCCGACACCTCGACCTCGGCCATCGGCCAGCTGGGCAGCAATGTGGTTGGGCAGTACGGCTACCTGACCCTCGACGCCCAGGGCAACGCCACCTACCACGCCAACCCCGACAGCGTGGCGCCGCCCGGTGCCACCGATGTATTTGTCTATACCATCCGCGATGCCGATGGCGACGAGAGCACGACGACCATCACCATCGACGTGCACGATATCTCGCTGGTCGCCTGCCCGGACGACACGGCCAAGGTCTACGAGAAAGCCCTGGACCTGACCAAGGATGGCAACGACTTGGCCGCCGGCACGGTCACCGGCAGCGATCCGCATGCCACCACGGAAACCACCAGCGGCTCGCTGGCCGGCTCGGTCAGTGGCGGCGTCGGCGCCCTGACCTTCACCCTGGTGGGCAACGCCACCGGGCAGTACGGCCAGATCCAGCTGAACGGCGATGGCACTTACACGTACACCCTGACCTCGGCGCCGAAATCGCCCAACCATGCCAACGACGGCCCGAATGTGGTCACCGAGAGCTTCACCTACCAAGTCAAGGACTCGCTCGGCAACACCACCACCAGCACCATCGTGGTCAGCATCGTCGACGATGTGCCCAAGGCCCATTGCGATGTGGCTTCGGTCACGGAAGGCGCCAGTGTCAGCGGCAACGTGCTGGATAACGATGTGGTCGGCGCCGATGTACGTGCCGACGGACAATACGTGGTCGGCGTGCGAGCAGGCTCCGACACCTCGACGTCAGCCATCGGCCATGTCGGCGATACGATCGTCGGCCAGTATGGCTACCTGACCCTGGACAGCCAGGGCAACGCCACCTACCACGCCAATCCCAATAGCGTGCCGCCCACCGGGGCAACCGACAGCTTCGTCTACACCATCCGCGACGCCGATGGCGACGAGAGCACCACGACCATCCGCATCAATGTCCAGGACAGCAAACTGGTGGCGTGCGAGGACAACGACGTCACCGTCTACGAAAAAGCCCTGGACCTGCACAAGGATGGCAACGACCTGGCCGCCGGCAGCGTGACCGGCAGCGATCCGAACTCCACCGGCGAGACGGCCTCCGGCAGCCTGGTCGGCTCGGTGCATGGTGGCGTCGGCGCCCTGACCTACAGCCTGGTCGGCAACGCCGTGGGCCAGTACGGCCAGATCCAGCTCAACGCAGACGGCTCCTATACCTACACCCTGACCTCGGCGCCGAAGACCCCGGGTGGCGCCAACGACGGGGCCAACACCGTCAACGAGTACTTCACCTACAAGGCCACCGACGCCCTGGGCAACACTGTCACCAGCACCATCGCCATCAACATCGTCGACGATGTGCCGACGGTACAGTGCGCGGTACGCAGTATCACGCCCGGCCAGGTGGACTCCAACATCCTGCTGGTGGTGGACGTTTCCAGCAGCATGGCCGCAAGCTCCGGCGTGCCGGGGCTGACCCGCCTGGAGCTGGCCAAGCAGGCCATCAACGCCTTGCTCGACAAGTACGACGAGATGGGCGACATCAAGGTGCAGATCGTCACTTTCGGCACCGGCGCCGAGATCAAGACACCCGTGTGGGTCTCCATCAGCGGGGCCAAGAGCCTGATCGCCGGGCTCAATCCCGGCGGCTCGACCTACTACGACTCGGCGGCCACCAAGGCCCAGGAAGCCTTCGCCACCACCGGCAAGCTGGTGGGTGCGCAGAACATCAGCTACTTCTTCTCCGACGGCGAGCCCACCAACGGCCACGCCATGACAGCGCCGCGCGAGGCTGCCTGGGAAACCTTCCTCGACAACAACGGCATCAAGTCCTACGCCATCGGCATGGGCAGCGGCGTCAACGAAGGCAACCTCAATCCGCTGGCCTACGACGGCAGCAGCCATACCGACACCAACTCGGTGGTGGTCACCGACCTCAGCCAGCTGAGTGCGGTGCTCTCCGGCACGGTGCAGGGCGCGCCGATCACCGGCAGCCTGATGAGCGGCGGCGACTTCGGGGCCGACGGCGGCTTCATCAAGGCGCTGCTGGTGGACGGCACTACCTACACCTATGATCCGAAGGCCAATGGCGGGCAGGGCGGCTATGCGGTCAGTGGCGGGGTGGACAAGGCCTCGTTCGACACCGTGAGCAACAGCCTGAATATCAAGACCGGCCTGGGCGGTACCCTGGTGGTGAACATGGACAGCGGCGAGTTCACCTACACGCCGCCGAAGGACAACGGCAGCGGCCAGGTAGAGAAGTTCGGCTTCACCGTTAGCGACAACGACGGCGATACCCGCAGCGCCAGCCTGACGGTGAACATCAACAGCAACGGCGCGCCAGTCGCCGGCGCCGACCACATCATCACCAACATCAAGGGCGCCACCCTGAGCGTGCCGGCCGAGGCCTTGCTGGCCAACGACAGCGACCCGGACCACGACACCCTGAGCGCCACGCCGACCACCTTCAACACCAACTTCGCCGACAAGGGCGCGGGCTTCACGGCGGGCACGCAGGCCCAGACCATCACCTTCAACGCCACCGCCAACAAGGCCGAGAACCAGTTGCGCGACCTGGCCCGCAGCGAGTTCACCAGCCTCAATGGCAGCATGACCGCCGCCCTGGTGGTGGCCGGTTACCTGGGCTCGATCAGCAGCGCCAACGCCAACGACGAGGACACCCTGACGGTCACCCTGCGCAAGGGCGAGACCCTGACCCTCGACCATGACCGGCCCGCCGGCAACCTGCTGATGGAGTGGAAGGACGCCGGCGGCAGTTATCAGACCATTGCCGATGGCGGCAGCTTCACGGCTAGCCATGACGGGGTGTACAGCATCCATGTGATCAACACCGAGAACACCTCGGGCAACAGCAAGGCCGCCGAGAACTACAAGCTGAGCCTGGTGGTGGACTACAGCAACGCCAGCAACGACGACTACCACGGCAGTTACACCGTCAGCGACAACCATGGCGGCACGGCCACTGGAGCGGTGGATATCACCTACCAGGCCGGCAATACCCTTACCGGTACCTCA
>NZ_NIBE01000106.1:0-2082 GCF_002205115.1 Pseudomonas sp. DrBHI1 | reverse complement strand
GAGGGGTGGGTCGGGGACGATTTTTTTCATGGTCAAACTCCGATAGAAATTGACCGGCACCGTCCGTTTCCACGCGAAGGGTGGCGGCTGTACACGGGGTGGAAACCCAGGTTATCGGAGAACCCCGGCAGGCCTTGTGGCCTCCCGCGTACAGCTGCCGTTACGACAGATAATCCGATAACCAACCAGCCGGGTTTCCACGCCCGATCGCTGAACCGACAGCGACCCGGTCAGCCTAGAGGGCATGATTTCCCCGGACAATCAGAAGGGTATCGACAGACTTTGTAGGGTATTTCTTGGGCTGCCGGCTGCTCAGCAGGAAAGGTTTTCAGATCATGTAGGACATGGCTGAGCTCAGCAGATTCGAGCGTTTTTTGAACACGTTCCTTCAAGCTTGTCGGAAGCTTTTCGGTTGATCTGCACTGCCGCTGTTGTATGGTTTCAGGCGAGCGCGAAACCAGTTGCTATCCAGTGGCGAGAACTGGCGTAGGAACCCCGTTGGTGGCTGGATCATCAGCGGAGGGTGAGACCTCGATCTGCCGTTTGAACTGGGGGCCGCTTTGCGGCCCTTTCGCGACACAAGGCCGCTCCCACAGAGATCGCGATCTGCTGTAGGAGCAACTGTCTGGCTCAGGTCCCTCAATCTGGCGCGATCGCTGTGGGAGCGGCCTTGTGTCGCGAAAGGGCTGCGTAGCAGCCCCAAGATTTCAAGACGAAGTGACAACTATGCACAACCCACCCCACCCCGGCGAAGCCCTGCGCGAAGACGTACTGCCCGCCATCGGCATGAACGTCTCTTCCCTGGCCCGCCACCTTGGCTATTCACGTGGTCAGTTATCCACAGTGCTCAACGGCCATACAGCCATTTCAGCCGACCTGGCCTATCGCCTCGAACTGGCCGGTCTTGGCAGTGCCCGGCAGTATCTGGCTGAGCAGGCGGCTTACGACCTGTGGCAGGCCGCGCACCGCGAGCATCCACCCATCGAGCGGCTGGCGTTCGCCTGAGCGTCAATCCTCATCCGACGCAAACAACCGCTCCAGCTCCACCCGCGCTTCCTTGGCCGTCTGCATCACCTTGGCCCGGTCGTCGCGCACATGCCCCTGGGCCTCCAGCACCTGCTCGTCATGCTCGGTGAAGCGGGCGATGCGATCAGCCGCCTGGGCCTCGGTCAGCCCCAGCCCGACCAGCGCCCGCCGGCTCATTTCCAGGCTGGAATGGAAGGTCTCGCGAATCGGCTCGGCGCCCACGTCCACCAGCTTGTGCACATGCTGGCGGTTGCGCGCCCGGGCGATGACCTTCAGGTGCGGGTACAGGCGCTTGACCCGCTCCGCGGTGCGGGTCGCGGCCTCGGGGTCGTCGATGGTGATGATCACGTACTCGGCTTCGTCGACCTTTGCCGCATGCAGCACCTCGGTACGCGACGGATCGCCGTAGAACACCGGCACCTGCTCGAACATGCGGGTCAGCTCGATGGTGTCCACCGAGGTTTCCAGGGCGACGAAGGGGATCTTCTGCGCCCGCAGGATGCGCGCCACGATCTGGCCCATGCGGCCCATGCCGACGATCACCACCCGTGGCGTGCCTGCGTCGATCTGCTTGTATTGCTCAGGTACTTCCCGGGCGGGTTGCGGACGCTTGAGGGCGCGGGCGCAGCCGATCATCAGCAGCGGGGTGAGGGCCATCGACAGGGTGATGGTCATCAGCAGCAGGTCGTAGGTCAGGGTGTCGAACAGGCCCTGGTCCTTGCCCAGCTTGAACACCACGAAGGCAAATTCGCCACCGGCCGCCAGCACCATGCCCAGGCGCAGGGCGCTGGCGCTGTTGAGGCCCCCGGCGATGCGGCCGACGCCGATCAGCAGCAGCAGTTTCACCGCGATCAACAGCACGGTCATGCCCAGCAGCACCAGCGGCATTTCCAGCAGCAGGCGCAGGTTGGCGCCCATGCCGACGCTGATGAAGAACAGCCCCAGCAGCAGACCCTTGAACGGCTCGATCTGCGATTCCAACTCGTGGCGGTACTCGGAGTCGGCCAGCAACAGACCGGCGAGGAAGGCGCCCAGGGCCATGGAAATACCGGCTTC
>NZ_NIBE01000105.1:9819-26829 GCF_002205115.1 Pseudomonas sp. DrBHI1 | reverse complement strand
ACGTCAACCGCGCCGAGCCGGCCCTGCTGGCGCGCATCCCAGGTATCGGCCTGCGCAGCGTGCAGCGCCTGGTGGCCCTGCGCCGCGAGCGGCGCATCCGCTACGACGACCTGATCCAGTTGCGCTGCGTGCTGGACAAGGCCCGCCCGTTCATCGTCACCAGCGACTACCGCCCGGCCCAGGCCGAGCTGCGCAGCGGCCTGCTGCGCGCCCGCCTGCGCGAACCCCAGGCACCGGTGCAGATGGGCCTGTGGGGATGATCGCGCTGGATTGCGATGACGACTTCGCCACCTGGCGCGACCAGGCGCGGCAACTGCTCGGCCATGGCATCGACCCGGCCACGGTGACCTGGGGCCAGGCGCGCATGGACGACCTGCTGGCCGTGCCCACGCCCCTGCCCGCCGGCCCCGGCCCGTTTCGCGCCCGCGTGCCGGCGGCGCTGCTGGCCCAACTGGAACAGGCCGGGCGTTACCGCGGCGAGCAACGCTGGAACCTGCTGTACGAAGTGCTGTGGCGCGTCGCCCATGGCGACCGCACCGCCATGCTCGCCGGCGACCGCCTGGGCAGCGAGATGCAGCGGCGCATCCGCCAGGTCGGCCGCGAAGCCCATCACCTGCATGCCTTCGTACGCTTCGTGCCACTGCCCGAGGCACTGGCCGAGCAGTTGCAACTGGACCTGGTGGCCTACCACGAACCTGCCCACGACATCCTCGACAGCGCCTGCGGGCATTTCGCCGATCGCCTGGGGCGCCAGCGCTGGTTGATCGCCACGCCCCGCGACGGCGTGCGCTTCGACGGCCAGCACCTGGACTACCGGCGCCAATGCCCGGAGCAATGGCGGCAGTGGGCGCGCAACGCCGAGGACCCCGGTGCCGAGCTGTGGCTGGCCTACTACCGGCACACCTTCAACCCCGCCCGGCTCAACCCCGGCGCGCTGCGCCAGCACCTGCCCGGGCGCTTCTGGCGTCATCTGCCGGAGGGCCCACTGATCCCTGAGCTGGTCGGCCAGGCGCGACATGGCAAACAGCGCGACGGGCAGGCGCTGGAGGTCGGGCGCCAGCGTGGCAAACGCATTGCTTCAGGGAACCACAAACCAAACGAATAGAACTTGTGAAAAGTTCACCATTTTCCGATTCGAAAGCATTGTTGCAGGCCTGACAATCCGACACACTTATTGCTAATTGTTCTCATAAGCACTAGCAATAAGGATAAAGCTCGGCATGTCACCGCACATCTCCCCTCACCGCTTCACGCCCACCCGCAACCTGTTGGCCATGGCCATCTGCATGGCGACCCTCACCCCGGCGCTGGCCGAGGAACAAGCGCCGGCCGTGATCGAGCTGGGCGCCACGGCCATCAACGACAGCAGCCTGGGCAGCACCACCGAGGGGTCGAAGTCGTACACCACTGGTTCCATGGCCACCGCCACCAAGCTGCCGTTGACCATGCGCGAAACGCCCCAGGCGGTGACCGTGATCACCCGCCAGCGCATGGACGACCAGGGCATGACCAGTATCAACGACGTGGCCCGGTACACGCCGGGGCTGTTCCTCAACCAGTCCAACGGTCCGGGCCGGCAGACCTACAAGGCCCGCGGCTTCGACGTCGACAACGTCATGTACGACGGCATCCCCAGCGCGTACACCGGCTGGGTGGTCGGCGCCCAGCCCAACTTGGCGATGTTCGACCGGGTCGAGGTGGTGCGCGGCGCCACCGGCCTGGTCACCGGTTCCGGCACGCCGTCGGCGGCCATCAACCTGGTGCGCAAGCGCCCGCTGGCGGAACAGAAGGTCACGCTCACCGGCGCCGCCGGCAGCTGGGACAACTACCGCGGCGAACTCGACGCCTCCAGCCCGCTCAACGACAGCGGCACACTGCGCGGCCGCGTGGTGGCCTCGTACCGCGACGCCAACGGCTTTCGTGATGGGCAGCAGGAAGACCACGGACTGTTCTATGCGATCACCGAGGCCGACCTGGGCGAGGACACCACCTTGACCCTCGGCCTGTCCCACCAGAAGGACAAGACCAACGTGTTCTGGGGCGCGATCCCCACCGACCTCAACGGCCACCACCAGGACCTGCCACGCTCGTACAACCCGGCCACCGACTGGGAGGTCAAGGACCAGGAGATCAACACCCTGTTCGCCGAGCTGCGCCAGCACCTGGCCAATGACTGGAAGCTGCAGGTCAACGCCATCTACAGCGAACAGAACGCGCTGTTCCGCGGCTCGTACCAATCGCGCTGGGACCTGGCCAAGCCGCTGAGCCGCACGGTCTACCAGTCGGCCCACGACGAGAACCAGCTGGGCCTGGACACCTTCGCCAGCGGCCCGTTCGAGGCCTTCGGCCGCACCCACGAGCTGGTGGTCGGTGCCAGCAAGCGCATCTACGACATGACCCAGCGCAACTACAGCCCCTACGACTTGGACTACCCCATCGACGGCGGCAAACCGGACTTCCTGCACACTGGCAGCAGCCGCTACCTGATCAACCAGGAAGGCGTGTACACCACCACCCGCCTGAGCCTGGCCGACCCGCTCAAGCTGATCCTCGGCGGGCGCCTGGACTGGTACGACTACGACCAGCGCGGCAGCAACGAGGGCGACTACAAGGTGACCCGCAACGTCACCCGCTATGCCGGCCTGATCTACGAGCTGGACGAGCACCACTCGCTGTACACCAGCTACACCGACATCTTCAAGCCTCAGGACAACAAAGACCCCAGCGGCACGCCGGTGCGACCGATCGAAGGCAAGAACTACGAAGTGGGCATCAAGGGCGAGTACTTCGACGGCGCGCTCAACGCCAGCCTCGCGGTGTTCCGTATCGACCAGCAGAACCGCGCGGTCGAGGTGGACAAGAGCCTGTGCCGGGCCGGCCAGTTCGCCTGCTACGAAGCCTCAGGCGAGGTGCGCAGCCAGGGGATCGACTTCGAGCTGCAGGGCGCGCTGACCGAGCAGTGGCAGATTGGCGCCGGCTACACCTATGCCCGTGTGCACAGGGTCAAGGACGCCAAGAACCCGCAGAACGTCAACAAGCCGTTCGAATCCGACACGCCGCAGCACCAGTTGAAGCTGTTCACCACCTACCGCTTCCAGGGCCCGCTGGAGAAACTGCGGGTCGGTGGCGGCGTTACCTGGCAAAGCCGCATGTACAACGACTTCACCGTGGCCGACGGCAGCAGCTACCGCCTCGAGCAGGGCGCCTACGCCGTCACCGACCTGATGGCCGGCTACGCGGTCACCCAGCACCTGGACCTGCAGCTCAACGCCAACAACGTGTTCGACAGGAAATACTACTCGTCGATCTCCAAGTCGGTGAACTATGGCGGCGATACCTTCGGCGATCCGCGCAACCTGATGCTGACGGCCAAGTACAGCTTCTGAATCCCAGGGCGCAAGGATGCGCCTCCATGCCTAACACGCTTCTACAGACTTCACGCATGCACCCACCGCCGATGCAGCCCGCGCGCCAGGGCATCGAGCATGAACCCCAGCACACCGATCAGCAGCACCATCGCCATCAGCTCCGAGTAGGCCAGCCGATCGCGGGTATCGAGGATGAAGTATCCCAAGCCGGCGCTAACCCCAAGCATTTCGCACGGCACCAGCACGATCCACAGGATGCCGATGGCCAGGCGCACACCGGTCAGCACATGGCCGATCACCCCGGGGATGACCACCTTGCACAAGGTCTCCCAGCGCGTGGCACTGAGGCTGCGGCTCAACTGCAACCAGCGCGGGTCGAGCTGGCGCACCCCGGCGGCGGTGTTCAGCAAAATCGGCCACAGCGCGGCGAAGGCCAGCAGGAAGTAGATCGGCTGGTCGCCCACGCCCATCAGCATCACCACCACCGGCATCCACGACAGCGGCGAGATCATGCGCAGGAACTGGAACGCCGGCGTGGTCGCCGCCTCCAGGTGCCGGTAGCTGCCCACCAGCAGGCCCAGCGGCACGCCGATCAGCAGCGCCAGCAACAGGCCGACGAGGATGCGTTTCAAGCTTACCCAGATGTGCCCATAGACCTCGCCCTGCCCCAGCAACTCCACCAGGCTTTGCAGCGTGGCCTGGGGCGCGAAGCGCGCCGACAGGCCATCGGCGGCGCCGAACAGGCGCACGCCCGCCCACCACAGCAACAACAGCGCCGCCAGGCCCGCCAGGCCCAGGGCACCATGCACGACATGCCTGCGCATCAGACCGCGAACTCCTCGCTACGCTGGAAGTTCTCGGCAATGCCGAACGCGGCCGGGCCACCCACGGCGGCGATGGCGTTGCGCACGAAACGCTCATCCACCAGGTCGCGGGCAGTCTGCGCCGGGTCCAGACCGGCAAGGAAATCGCTCTCGCCGACGATCAGGGTGTTCTTCAGGCGCTTGACCAGTTCCTCGGTGTAGCTGGGGAAGGGGTAAGGCTGGAAGTCGATGCGCTTCTCGTCCCACTGCTGGTGCTGGATCGCGCCGCTGGCGATGTAGCCGGCGCGATCTTCGGCGGAAGGCGCCAGCACCTTGGTCAGCACCGCCGGCTCGTGCGGGGTGTACTTGTTGGGGCCGGCCTTGGACAGCAGGGCTGCGGCCTCGGCGCGGTGCTCGCGGGTCCACTGCTGGGCCTTGACGATGGCGTTGACCACCTTCTGCGACCACTCCGGGCGATTGTTCAGGTCGTGCTCGTGCATGAACACCACGCAGCAGGCATGGTTGCGCCAGACATCACCGGTGAAGCGCTGCACGCGGCCAACCTTGAGGTTCTCGGCCAGGGCGTTGAACGGCTCGGCGACGATATAGCCAGCAATGCGCTTGCTGGCCAGGGCCGGCGGCATGTCCGACGGCGGCAGCACCAGCAGGTTGACCTCGTTGTCCGCCAGTTGCGCGTCGGCCGGCTTGGACACGGGCTTCAGACCGTTGTCACCGAGCATCTGCTGCAGCACCACGTTGTGGATCGAGTACCAGAACGGAATGGCCACGGTCTTGCCGCCGAGCTGCTTCATCTCGGTGATGTCCGGGGCCACGGTCAGGCCCGAGCCACCGACATGGTTCCAGGCCACGACCTTGGCCGGCACCTTGCTACCGTAGCGCGCCCACACGGTCATCGGCGACAGCAGGTGGATGACGTTGACCTGGCCGGAGATGAATGCCTCGATCACCTGCGCCCAGCTGCGCAGCAGCACCGGGCGCTCGGCCTTGATGCCCTCGGCCTCGAACAGGCCGTTGTTGTGCGCCACCAGCAAAGGTGTGGCGTCGGTAATCGGCAGGTAGCCGATACGCACGGGCGCGTCCGGCTCGGCGGCGGCGCGGGCCTGCAGGCTCGACAGCAGCGGCACGGCACCGGCGGCGGTAAGCATGGCGCTCAGCTTGAGAAAATCGCGACGGGACGTCGTGGAACAGCAGTCATCCATGCACATGGACAGCCTCCGAGGGCAAGGGGGGTGGAGTGGGTTCGGCTGTGCGGCTTGCCCGCCGAAGGGTTTTCAGGATCTCGATGCGCAGCGCGCCCAGTTCCTCGACCCGCTGCGCGCGGGGCTGCGGCAGGTCGATGTGCCACTGGCCGAGGGTGCGCGCCGGGTGGTTGCCCAGTAGCAGCACGCGATCGGACAGCAGCAGGGCTTCGTCGATATCGTGGGTAATCAGCACCGCAGCGGTATTGTGGGTGGCGATCAGTTGCAGCAGCAGTTGCTGCATGTCGGCCCGGGTCACCTCGTCCAACGCGCCGAAGGGTTCGTCCAGCAACAGCACCTCGGGCTGGCGCGCCAGGCAGCGGGCCAGCGCGGTGCGCTGGGCCATGCCGCCGGACAGCTGCGCCGGGTACTGGCCACGGGCATGGCCCAGGCCCACCGCGTCGATGGCATGGTCGATCCGTGCACGCCGCTCGGCCGCCGACAGCTTGGGCTGGTGGGCGAAGTCGAGGCCGAAGGCGACGTTCTTCTCAAGGGTCAGCCAGGGCAGCAGGCTGGGATCCTGGAACGCCACCGCCAGACGCGGATGCGGCCCCTGCAGCGGCTCGCCGCGCAACTGCACGCGGCCGCCACGTGCCTGCTGCAGGCCGGCCAGCACACGCAGCAGGCTGGATTTGCCGACCCCGCTGGGGCCGAGGATGCTGACCACCTCCCCCGGCGCCAGCGCCAGGTCGAACTGCTCCAGCACCGCCTGCCAGCCACCCTCGCGCGGGTAGCCCAGGCTGATGTCACGGGCTTCGAGTAGCACGTCGGTCATGCAGAGGCCGCCTGGCGTTGCAGCTCGGCGCGCAGTTGCACCAGGCTCGGAGTGACGATCGGCACGAACGCCGACTCGCGCCAGCGGCGGGCGAAGCCCTCGCCATAGGCGGTCAGGTAGGCCTTGCCACCGCTGGCCTGCAGCTCCAGCTGCACGGCGTCGGCGGCGCATTCGGCGAGGGTGATGCGCAGTTTGAACAAGGCGGCCGGCTGGCCCTGGAAGCGGTCGTCGCGCAGCCCCTGCTTGAGCTCGGCGACGGTGTTCTCCAGGCGCTCGGCGAGCACCTGGCGGGCCTCCTCGAGGAAGGCGCCACGCCCTTGCAGGTGCGCCTGTGCCTCCTCCAGGGCGCGGCGTGCCAGGCCGATGGCCATGCCGCACTGCAGCGCCAGGAACGCCGGACGCACCCTGGGCAGAAACGCGCGGGCGTTGTCGTGTAGCAGCCAGTCGCGCGCCAAAGGCACCTGGTGGAAGGCCAGCGCCGCCGTGTTGCTCGACTGAAGGCCCATCAGTTGCAGGTCGTCGGAGCGCTCCAGGCCCGGCGCGTTCGACGGGATGGCGACCACGAACGGCGCGCCACCGGTATCATCCTCGATGGCCGCGGCCACCACGAAACCGTGCTGGCGCAGGTTGGTCACCCAGTGCAGGCGTCCTTCCAGATTCCAGCCATCGCTCGCGGCGCGGCCACGCACCTGCAAGGCCTCGATGCCGGAAAGGAACTTCATGGCGTTGGACAGGCCGGTGGCCCCGGCCAGCTCGCCCTTCAGCAGGTCGGGCAGCAGCCGCTCGCACAGCGCCCGGTTGGGGCTTTGCAGCAAGTATTCGATGAAGGCGCGCTGGCCCCAGCAGACGAAGGCCGCGGCCAGCGAATGGCTGGCGATGGCGGCGATGGCCTCGACCGCCGCGGTGACGTCGCCACCCGAGCCGCCAAGGGCCGGGTCGACGCCGATGCGCAGCAGTTGCGATTCGGCGATCTGCGCCAGCACCCGGTGTGGATCGCACTGGCCCTGGTCGATGGCCTCGGCATTGGCATCCAGCCATTGTCGAAATGCATGATCAAGCATGTCCCTACTCCTGTTGAAACGCCGGGCGCGCCGGCATCAGGCCCCGATCAGGCCGATGGCTGCCAGCGGTACTTGCCGAGCTCGTCGTTGAGCGGCGTCTGGGCGAACACATTAGCAAAGTTGCACAGGGTTGCGAGGCTCACGCCGAGAATCACTTCCAGGGCGTTGCCTTCGCTGAAACCGGCATCGCGAAACGCCTGATAGGTGGTGTCAGAAACGTTGCCACGGGTGTCGATCACCTCGCGGGCGAACGCGGCCAGGGCCTCGTAGCGGGCGTCGGGCAGCTCGCCACGGGCACGCAGGGCATCGACCACTTCCTGGGGCAGCTTGGCCTTGTTCAGCGCCACGGCGGTGTGGCCGGCAACGCAGAAATCGCAGCCATGCTGGGTGGCGGCGATCAGTTGCACCACTTCGCGCTCGGCCAGGGTCAGCTCGGATTTGCCGTTGAGCGCCGAGACGGTAACGTAGGTTTCCAGCGCCGCCGGGGCGTTGGCCAGGATGCCCAGCAGGTTGGGGATGAAGCCGGAGTTCTTTTGCGCGTTCTCAAGGAATGGGCGGGCGGCTTCCGGGGCGGTCTGCAGGCTGTGTAGAGTGATGCGTGCGGACATGGAGTGGTCTCCTTTGATGTAGGTCGCTACAGTCTGTTGGTTATAAGAAGTAGCATCCATATTCATCAGTCGCCTTTCCTTGCTCCAGAGTCCTTGCATTAGATGATTTCTTTCAGCCCCCTCGTCGATTGGTTATTAGAGAGCCTGGAGCTCGAGGCCAGCCTGTTCCATGTCGGCCGCTACTGCGGCGGCTGGCACGCCAGCACCCAGGGCATGGGCCGGGCCAGTTTCCACCTGGTGGTGCAGGGCCATTGCTGGCTGCATATCGATGGCCAGGCGCAGCCGCTGCGCCTGGAGAGCGGCGATGCGGTGTTCCTTTTGCGTGACCTGGCCTATCGGCTGTCCGGCGACGAGGAGGCCGGCGACGCCTGTGCCCAACCGCGCCGAAGCATGCAGGCGCTGGACCTCGAAGCCGGAGACGGCGTGGGGCTAGTGTGCGGGTTCTTCCACTTCCAGTCGGGGTTGTCGTCGCTGATCGTCGACGGGCTGGCGGACTGGATCCTGCTGCGCGCCAGCGAGCCGGCCGGCAGCGCGGCGCGGGCGCTGTTCGGGCTGATCCTCGAGGAATGCCGTCGTCCGCAGCCCTCCCAGGCGCTGCTCGAACGCCTCACCCACCTGTTGTTCCTGTATGTGCTGCGCCAGCAGGTGCACGCCGGCCAGTCGCTGGGCGGCCTGGTCGCCCTCGCCCGCCAGCCGGCCTTCGCCGGCTTGCTGGAACGCCTGATAGAGGAGCCGGGGCAGGCCTGGACGCTGGAGAGCATGGCGGCCTGCACGGGGCTTTCGCGCTCGGCCTTCTTCAAGCGCTTCAACGAGCTGGCCGGGCAATCGCCCGGGCAGGTACTGCTGGCGCTGCGCATGCGCCATGCCTGCCAATTGCTCAAGACGGGCAATACCGTCGAACAGGTGGGCGCGCAGGCGGGCTATCAGTCAGTGGCGGCCTTTACCCGGGCATTCGCCAAGGCGGTCGGCGTGCAGCCAGGAGCCTATCGCAAACAGCAGGGTGCGGGATAAGGCGCAGCCCCCTCAGGGCCGCCGCTGCATCCACGCCGCCCCCAGCCCGCTGAGGCAGATCACCGCGATGCCGACCAGGCTTGTGCCGTCCGGCACCTGGCCGAACACCACCAGGCCCAGCAACCCGGCGAACACGATCTGGCAATAGCTGAGCGGCGCCAATAACGCCGGCGCCGCATGGCGGAACGCCTGGGTCAACAACAGGTGCGCGGTCATCCCGCAGCCACCCAGCGCCAGCATCAGCGGCACATGGGACCATTGCGGCGCCTGCCAGAAAAACGGCACCAGTGCCGTCATGATCAGGGTGTTGCACAACCCCGCGTAGAAGTTGCTGGTGGTCGGGCTGTCGTGGGCCGCCAGTTTGCGCGTCAGCAACTGGTAGAAACAGAACCCCAGCGCCGAGCCGAAGGGAAACAGGATGGCCGGGGTGAACATCGCTCCCCCCGGGTGCACCACCACCAGCACGCCGACAAAGCCCATCACCACCGCCAGCCACTGCCCCGGCGTCACCCGCTCCTTGAGCAGCGGCACCGACAGCGCGGTGACCAGTACCGGCGCGAGGAAGTTGACCGAAGTCGCCTCCGCCAGCGGCAGGTACTGCAACCCGGCGGTGAACAGCAGGCTGGTGCTGAGCAGGCTCAACGCGCGCAGGGTCTGCAGCAACGGCCGGCGGGTACGCAGCACCGCGAGGCCCGCCTTGGGCAGGAAGATCCCGGCCATCAGCACGGTGTGCACCAGGTAACGCACCCAGACCACCATGATGATCGGATAGATCCCACCGAGGAATTTCGACAGTGCGTCGTGGCTGGCGAACAGGAAAGTGGCCACCACCACCAGGGCGATGCCGCGCAGTGGCTGGTTGACTCCGGACAGCGACGAACTGGAACTCATGAGGCTCTCGGGCGAGGGCCCCGGCATGGTGCCGGGGCATGGGCGGATTCTAGAAGAGAACCCGGGGACGCGACAAAGCCTTGTGGTCCAGCTGGTACATTTTGTTCGCTGATCGACCACTTTTACCCAAGTGGCCAGGATCTCAGTTGTGATGCAACGATTGCTGAGGCCGCTTTGCGGCCTGTCAGGCTCGCGGCAGCACCTGCGTCAAGCGCTCGCTCGCCGGCGCCGGCCGGCCATACAAGTAGCCCTGGAAATGCGAACACCCCTCGGCCAGCAGGCGCTCCATCTGCTCGGCCGACTCCACCCCTTCGGCCGTGGTCTTGATCATCAGGCTGTTGGACAGCTCGGTGATGGCGCGGATGATCGACATCGCCTCGCGGCTTTCGCACATGTCGTGGACGAACGACTTGTCGATCTTGATCCGGTCGAATGGGAACGAGCACAGGTAGCCCAGCGAAGAATACCCCGTGCCGAAATCGTCGAGGGAAATCGACACCCCCAGGTCCTTCAGCGCGCGTAGGGTCCGCACGTTCTCCTCGCTGCTGCCCAGCAGCACCGACTCGGTGATCTCCAGCTCCAGGCGCGTGGCCGGCAGGCCTGAATCGGCCAGGGCCAGGGCCACGGTATGCACCAGGTTGGCATTCTTGAACTGCACCGCCGAGAGGTTGACCGATACCGTCTGCGTGGTGCCCCAGCTGGCCGCCTCCTGACACGCCAGGTTCAGCGCCCGGGCGCCGATCTCGTGGATCAGGCCGGTTTCCTCGGCGATGGGAATGAAATCCATCGGCATGATCATGCCGCGGCTCGGGTGTTCCCAGCGCAGCAGGGCCTCGTAACCGGTAACAGTGGCGCTCTGCTGGTCCACCACCGGCTGGTAGTGCAGTTGCAGCTGGCCCAGGTGCAGCGCGGTGCGCAGGTCAGTCTCGACCAGGCGGCGCTGGCGGGCGGCGACATCCAGTTCGACATGAAAGCACTCGTAGCGGTTGCGGCCGTTGCGCTTGGCCTCGTACAGGGCCATGTCGGCGTAGCCCAGCAACTGCTCGGCCTGGTGGTGGTCATCGGGCGCGACCGCCACGCCGATGCTCACCCCTACGCTGAACTGGTGCCCTTCGATATGGAACGGCGGGCAGATCGCCTCGATCAGGCGCTGGGCGGTGATGCGCGCGGCGTCACAGGTCTCCAGGCCCGACAGCACCACGGCGAACTCGTCGCCGCCAAGCCGGGCCAGGGTGTCGTGCTCGCGCAGCTCGCGGCGCAGGCGCTTGCCCAGGGCGCGCAGCAGCTTGTCGCCGAAGGCGTGGCCGAGGGTGTCGTTGATGTTCTTGAAGTTGTCCAGGTCCAGGCACAGGGCAGCGGTCAGCTTGCCGCTGTCCTCGCCGCGCAGCAACGCCTGCTTGAGACGTTCATGGAACAGGGTTCGATTGGGCAGCCCGGTCAGCGCATCGTGATGGGCCATGTGGTGGATCTGGGCATGGGCGGCCAGTTCCTCGGTGGCGTCCTCGGCGACGAACAGCACGTAGTCCCCCTGCCCTTCACGATTGTCGCAGAGCGTGGCCCGGCTGCGCAGCGTACGCGGCCCCGTGGCGGTGTCGACCCGGGTTTCGGCGGCGTAGCCCTTGGTGCTGCGCGCCCCGCGCGCCAGCTGCTGCTCGAGGTAGTCGACGGCCGCCGGCACCAGGCATTGGCGCGGCAACTGGCCGACCATGCGTGTGCCCTGGCGGCCGAACAAGCGCTCGGCCTGCTGGTTGGCCAGGAGGATCTGCTGGCTCTGCAGGTCCTGGACAATGACGCTGGCGGGAATGTTGGCGATCACCGAGTCGAGGAACTGCGACAGCGTGGTCATCTCCTGGCTGTACTGTTCGGCCAACTCCTTGGCCTTGAGCAGCTCCAGCTCATGCTGGCGGCGCTCGGAAATGTCGCGGGTGATCTTGGCATAGCCGATCAACTGGCCGCTGTGTTCATCCTTGATCGGCTCGATCACCACGCTGGTCCAGAAGTGCGACCCGTCCTTGCGCTGGCGCAGCCCTTCGGCCTGGAAACGCCCCTCGTTGCGCGCGGTGTCCAGGCTGCGTGCCGGCAGCCCGGCATGGCGGTCCTCGTCGGTATAGAACACCGAGAAGTGCTGGCCGATGATCTCCTCGGCCTGGTAGCCCTTGGCCCGCTGCGCGCCCGGGTTCCAGTTGGCGACAATGCCCTCGGGGGTGAGCTGGTAGATGGCGTAGTCCGCCACGCTCTGGATCAACAACCGGTACATCATGTCGGGATTGGCGGCGAGCGACATGGGAATGACCTGACTCCTTCACAGCAGGAATAGGAAACCTCCGGACCGTACGTCGGAACAGTCCGAAATTACGAAGTGCTGGCATTATGCCGCTCGACGCGGGGCTTTTGTGAAGTGCGTCACAAAAAATCCGCAAGGTTTCAGTGCCGCTGCCGGGTCACCAGGAAGTTGCGCAGTGGCGGCTCATCATCAAGCGTGATCTCCCGTACCGCACGCGGCAGGTCCGCCAGCACTGCCTGGCAGAACGCCAGTGCCGGGGCATCCGCGGGATAGCAGCTCACCAGCCAGTCGCTGTCGCCTTCGCACAGCGTCTGCCGCGCCACCGCCAGGCCCACGCCCTGGCGGCGGTACTTCTTGAGGATGAACAGGTCGGCCAGCTCGCAGGCCTCGATGCCGGGCAGCTCGCTGCGCTCGATGAGCATGAAGCCGGCGATGAAGCCGTCCACCAGGATCAGGCTGGCGCTCCAGCCGGGGGTTTGCCAGTAGCGGGCGAAGTGCGGCTCGTGAATGTAGAAGCGCCCGTCCACCTCGACGTCCTCCTGCTCCCAGTCGGAGGATTCGTAAGCGTAGAACTGGTAGAGGTTACGCACCAGCTCGGCGTGCTCGGGGCCGGTCTGGAGCAACTCGACAGGGACAGTCATGGTGCAGGCTCGATCAATTCGCAAATCGCGAGTCTACCAGCCCAGCGTGGGGCAAGCCCTTGCACGATGGTTTGGACTATCCCCCTGTAGGGCCAGGTTATTCGGGCAGCGCCGCCATCGCATCCACTTCCACCAGCATTCCGTCCAGCGCCAGGCGCGGGACTGGAATCAGCGTGCAGGTCGGCGTCATTCGGTCACCCCAGGCGCGCTGGGCCTCGGCCACCCACTGGCTCAGGCGCGCCTCGGAATGGTCGACCACCAGCAAGGTGAGCTTGAACACGTGCTCAAGGGCAGCCCCACGGGAGGCCAGGGCGATCTTCAGATTCACCAGGGCCTGGCGCGCCTGCTCATCGAAACGCGCCGACAGGTTGCCCTGCAGGTCTTCGCCGCCCTGCCCTGCGATGTACAGCAGACGGCTGCCGGCACGCACTTCGGCGACGTGGGAATAGGCATTGCCACTGGGGTCGTAGAGGCCTTCGGGGTTGCTTAGGGCGAAGGCGGCTGGCTGGGTCATGGTATCGCTCCGTCGATGGAATGAGCGGCCGAGTATCAAACCTCAGGTTAAGTCGAGGTCAAGCCCTTCAAACCACCGCGGATCGTGCCCCCTTTAATATCCAACGCCTCTATTTTTCGTGCAGCACCGCCCGCCCCTTCACTGCCCGCGGCCCGCGCCAAGCCCAGATCAACAGGCCGGGGAACGGCGCGTAGACCACGAACACCACCCACAGCATCTTGCGTTCGGCGCGCCGGTCACTGCCGATGATATGCCAGATGGCCCAGAGCTCCAGGAGGATGACCACGAGGGCGACGACGAACCACAGTGTTCCGATTTCCATGAGTTTTCTCCTATTGGCATGTACTGGGTTGGGTCGCCGAACACAGCAAGGGTTCACTCGGATCTTGTCCGGCCTGCCACCCACTGGCACAGTGGGTAGCTGTCCAGCACCCACGCCGTGGAGCCCCCATGCCGTTCGATCCAACCTTGCTCGCCCAAGCCCGCCATGTGGTGGTGTTCACCGGCGCCGGCGTCAGCGCCGAAAGCGGCATTGCCACCTTCCGCGACAAGCTGACCGGGTTGTGGGAACGCTTCGACCCGGCGCAGCTGGCCAGTGCCGAAGGTTTTCGCGCCGACCCGGCGCTGGTCTGGGGCTGGTACCAGATGCGCCGCGCCGGGATCGCCCAGGCCACGCCAAACGCCGCCCACCTGGCCATCGCCGCGCTGGCGACGCGGGTGCCGAAGCTGACGCTGGTGACGCAGAACGTCGATGACCTGCACGAACGCGCTGGCAGCCAGAACGTGCTGCATTTGCATGGCCGGCTGGATGCGTTCCGCTGCCTGGACTGCGCGCGCCGGGTGGACGGACCGGTGGCCGTGCCCGAGGACGCCCTGCAAGGCCGGCGCATCGAGCCTCCACGTTGCACCCACTGCGCCGGGCCGGTACGCCCCGGGGTGGTATGGTTCGGCGAGAGGTTGCCGGAGCAGACGCTGGCGCGGGCATTCGACGCCGCGCAGCAATGCGATGTGCTGTTGTCGGTGGGAACGTCCGGCGTGGTGCAGCCGGCGGCCTCGATGCCACGCCTGGCGTTGGCGGCGGGGGCGACAGTGGTGCAGGTCAACCCGCAGCCTGCGAGTGAGCAGCATCCGCGGGCATTCGCGTTGGCCGGCAAGGCGGGCGAGGTGTTGCCTGAATTGATGCGCCAGGCGTTTCCCTGAACCTGCCGAGCTGTCGCCGGGCAAGCCCGCAGGTTTCAGCGGCTGGCCTGGTCCAATGCCGCTTTCAGGTCATCGGCAGCGGTATAGCTCTTCTGCCCGACCAGTACGCCATTGTCCAGCGAGAGCCACAACACCTTGCCCTGCTCCCCGGCATAGCGGCTGGCGACCCGGCCTTCACGGTCCAGCAGCACCCGGTAGCTGTAGTCGCGCATGACCGGGATGGCGAACAGCTTGCTGATCAGTGCCGGCATGCGCTGGATATCCGCAACAAACACCGCACCACGCGCCTCAAGATAGCCCTTGGGTTGTTCGGCCAGCGCCGCCTTCACCAGCTTGGCACCGTCCATGTCGCGGGCAACCAGCAGGATGCGGGTGTCGGCGCCCAGACTGTAGGGCTGATCGTACTGGTCAAGCAGGGTCCAGGGTGCGAGGGTTTCCCCGGTCTGCACGGCATGGGCCAGCAACGGAAGCAGGCTGAGCAAGAGTGCGGCGGCGTATTTCATTGTTGGCGGTTCCGGTTCAAGAAGGTCGTCAGCATAGCCCAAGCCGCCGCTGTTGAGAGGATCAACGCAACTGTCCGGCAACCAGCCCCACGGCAATCAGGATCATCACGCCGCCGGACAGCCGCCCCACCGCCCGCGCCGCCACAGGCCGGGTGCGCAGCACGGCCTTGGCCCCATAGCCGACCATCAGGTAGACCACCAGCGAGCTGCCCAGGTGTACCAGCCCCAGCAGCAGGATCTGCAGCGGCAGCGGCCAGCTCGACTGCGGATCGGTGAACTGCGGCAACAACGCCAGGAACAACAGGAAGACCTTGGGGTTGAGCCCACTCACGCACAGGCCCTTGAACGCCCAGCGCGACCCCGAGTCTCGCTCGCCGCCTTCGCCCGCCTCGGGCACCGCCGGGCTCAGCAGCAGGTTGCCGCCCAGCCACAGCAGGTAAACGCAGCCAGCCAAGGTCAGCAGGGTGAGCGCCAGCGGGTGCCCGGCGAGCAGGCTACCGACCCCGGCCGCCACCACCAGGGTGACCAGGAAATGCCCGGAGAGCATGCCGGCCACCGCCGGTACCACCCAGCGCCCGCGCATGCCGGCCGAGATGGCATAGGCCCAGTCGGCACCAGGGGTGATCACGAACAGCAGGGAGACGGCCCAGAACGCCGCCAATACACTCATGGTCATGTCGACCCTTCCTTCCACACAGGTTTCGGTGAAAGAAAGACTACGGATATCACCCGGGGATTTTCTTTCGTATATTCCCTGCAACACGCCGAATACTGGAAGATTCTCCCCTATGGATCGAACCGATCGAAAAATCCTTGCCGAGCTGCAGAAGGACGGACGCCTGTCGGTTACCGAACTGGCCGAGCGCGTGGGCCTGAGCCTGTCGCCCTGCCACCGCCGCCTCAAGGCGCTGGAGGAATCCGGCGCCATCCTCGGCTACCACGCTCGCCTGGCCCCGGCGGCCCTGGGCCTGAATTTCGCCGCGCTGGTGTTCGTGACCCTGCGTGAAGTGACCCGCCAGCCGGTGGCGGACTTCGAGGCGGCGCTCGGGGAAATTGCGCAGATTGTCGAGGCCCAACGCCTGTTCGGCGATCCGGACTACTTGCTGCATGTGGTGGCCAAGGACCTGCCGGCGTTCCAGAAACTGTACGACGAACAGCTTACGAGCATCCCCAATGTCAAGCGCTTGAGCTCGACACTGGTGATGAAAGAAGTGATTCAGGACAGGTTGTTGCCGATGTGACCACCGGCGGGGATGGCCCTACAGGCAGGTCGCCGCCGCCGCGCGACGGCGCAGGGCCATCTGGTCGTCCTTCTGCGCGTAGTAGTCCACACGGGTGCCCCCGGCCTGGGCGTAGACATCGACGAACGACTCGGCCTCTCGGGTGTACACCGTGAACCCACCCTGCTTGCGCGCCTCCAGGTAACCGCTGGCATCGACCCCGAAGGTGTTTTCCTCCTGCCAGCTGAACTGGATGCACTGGGCGACCAGGTCCGGCGTCTTGTGCGAATCCAGGCGTGCGGTGGGCGACCCGTTGCGCGCCGCTTCCATGGTCGACGATGCACAGCCCGCCAGCAGCAGCGCCACGGTGATCGGCAGAATTGCTCGCATGTTCCATCCTCGGGACAAAAAAGAAGCTGACTCTAGCACCGCCTGGCCGACCGGGGAATCGCCGCTGCCGCTCATCGCCGCCGCGATAAAAATTTGCGCGACAAAGAACCAAATCGATCGCCACAGGTCTCAGGAGGTACCGCGTAAACCGTTGCGGATCAAGGACCTATAACGTGATGAAACGCTTTGCCAGCCTTTCGATGATCGCCACCCTGCTGCTGCTCGGCGGCTGCTACAGCAATCACTACCACGACGATGACGACGGCTGGCGCGACCGTGACCGCGGCCACCGTCATCACCATCGCCACGACCGTGACGATGACGACCGCCAGTACCGTGACCGCTACTACCGCTGAAGCGTCATTCCAACCCTGACTCGCCGCCAATCACGCGGCACCCTACTTCTGATGACTTCCCTGAGGTTCACAACATGCGTCTGACTCTGCCTTCCCTCGCCCTCGGCCTGCTGCTCTGCCAGGGCG
>NZ_NIBE01000105.1:1031-9796 GCF_002205115.1 Pseudomonas sp. DrBHI1 | reverse complement strand
CGGCGGCCTGGGTGGCGCCCTGGGCAACGTCGTCGGCAAACAGATCGGCGGCAGCACCGGCGCAGCCATCGGCGCGGGCCTGGGCGGTGCGGCCGGCAGCGCGGTGGGCGCCCGCAAGGGCAACCGGGCCGAAGCCGCCATCGGTGGCGGCCTGGGTTCGGCCGGTGGCTCGCTGATCGGCGGCAAGCTCGGCGGCGCCAACGGCTCGACCATCGGCGCAGGCCTGGGCGGCGCGGCGGGCGGCGCGATCGGCAACCATATGGGCGACAGCAACCGCAAGCACAAGCATCGCCACTGATTCAGCAGTACGGGGGGGGCCGCGGGCCCGCCCCAAGCGCCCTGCCATTACGCAGCAGATCGCCAACCGGCAAAAACACTGCAGCACGTCAACGACGCATTCGCGTCGAGCTGCCACACTAGGGCCATCGCCTATCGTGCCCCTGTGTGAAGGAACATCCCCTCCCCATGAACCATGAGTTGCTCTGGGTCCTAGGCCTGCTGGCCGTCGTCGTCGTCCTGTTCATCATCAACCGTCCACGTATGGACGTGGTTGCCCTGCTGGTGATTCTCGCGCTGCCGCTGTCCGGCATTCTTACCGTGGAGCAAGCCCTGGCCGGTTTCAGCGACCCCAACGTGGTACTGATTGCCGCGCTGTTCGTGATCGGCGAGGGGCTGGTGCGCACCGGCATCGCCTACCGCATCGGTGAATGGATGAGCGAACGCGCCGGCAACAGCGAGGCGCGCCTGCTGGTGCTGCTGATGGTCGCGGTGGCTGGCCTGGGCTCGGTGATGAGTTCCACTGGCGTGGTGGCGATCTTCATCCCGGTGGTGCTGAGCATCGCCGCACGCCTGCAGCTTTCGCCCAGCCGGCTGATGATGCCGCTGAGCTTCGCCGGCCTGATCAGCGGCATGCTCAGCTTGGTCGCGACCCCGCCGAACGTGGTGGTGCACAGCGAGCTGGTGCGCCACGGCGAAAGCGGCTTCGGCTTTTTCAGCTTCACGCCCTTCGGCCTGGTGGTGCTGGTGCTGGGTATCGGCTACATGCTGCTGACCCGCCACTGGCTCAACGGCGAGGTACGCAAGGACGGCCGCGTCGAAAGCCGCCGCACCCTGCTCGACCTGGTACTGGACTACAAGCTCAGCGGCCGCGAGCGGCGCCTGCGCATCCGCCCCCATTCGCCGCTGATCGGCCACACACTGGGCGAGCTGGAGTTGCGCACCCGCCACGGCGCCAACGTGATCGGCATCGAGCGCCAGCACAAATTCACCACCCGGGTGATCACTGCCGACTCCGGTACCCTGCTGCAACAGGACGACGTGCTGCTGCTGGACCTATTCGCCAACCGCGACGACCTGCGCAGCCTGTGCCAGTCGATGCTCCTCGAACCCCTGCACTTCAAGGCGGCCTATTTCATCGACCAGTCCCAGGAAGTGGGCATGGCCGAGATCTCGTTGCCTCCGGGCTCACAACTGATCGGCAAGACCCTCCTCGAACTGACCTTCCGCACGCGCTACGACCTCAACGTGGTCGGCCTGCGCCGCGACCAGCAAGCGATCGAAGGGCAATTGGTGGAAGAGAAGCTGCGACTGGGCGACACCCTGCTGGTGGTCGGCCCATGGAAAGCGGTGCGCCAGCTGCAGGGCAAGCCCCGCGACTTCCTGGTGCTGAGCCTGCCGGCGGAAATCGACCAGGTCGCCCCGGCCCGCGCCCGCGCGCCCTACGCGTTGATCAGCCTGGCGGTGATGGTCGGGCTGATGGTCAGCGGCCTGGTGCCCAACGTCATCGCCGCCTTGATCGGCTGCCTGCTGATGGGCGCCGGCCGTTGCATCGACATGAACAGCGCCTACCGCGCCATCCACTGGCAGAGCCTGGTGCTGATCGTCGGCATGCTGCCTTTCGCCCTCGCCCTGCAGAAGACCGGCGGCATCGACCTGGCCGTCGGCGCGCTGGTCGGCGCCCTCGGCGGCGCAGGGCCGAGCGTGATCCTCGCCTGCCTGTTCGCCCTCACCGCGCTGATCGGCCTGTTCATCTCCAACACCGCGACGGCGGTGCTGATGGCCCCGGTGGCGGTCAGCACCGCGCAGCAGCTGGGCATGTCGCCCTACCCGTTCGCCATGACCGTGGCCCTGGCGGCGTCGGCGGCGTTCATGACGCCAGTGTCGTCGCCGGTCAACACCCTGGTGCTGGGGCCCGGGCAGTACCGCTTCGGGGACTTCGTCAAGGTCGGGGTGCCCTTCACCTTCCTGGTGATGCTGGTCACCGTGCTGATGGTGCCGTGGGTGTTCGGCCTGTAGTCGCCACGATCCAAGCGATTTGCGGCGAATTGACATCAATTGGGCAGTTGAAAGACACTCACAGACTATCGTCCCAGGTGCCTACGGCCGTTTTCCTGGATTCTGTCTTCGCTTGTCGGTCGAGCCCATGGTGTCATCAGCTCCGTCGCGCCTGCTGCCCCCGCTGATCCTGTTCGGCCTGACCCTGGCATTGACCCTGGCCGGCATCCTCGCCCGCCCCATCGAGTCGCTGTCGCTGTTCTGGCCGGTGAACGCCGTGCTCGCCGGGGTGCTGTTGCGCAATCCGCGCCAGGCCACCCCCTCCGGATTCGCCCTCATCTACCTGGCCATGGTGGCCGCCGACCTCGGCTGCGGCAGCGCCTGGAAACCGGCCCTGTGGTTCAACCTGTGCAACCTCGGCGCCATCGTCAGCATCTGGTACCTGATGGCCCGCCTGCCACGCGTGCATCGACGCCTGCGTACGCCCCACGGCACCCTGCGCCTGTTCGGCGCCTGCGCGGTCGGTGCCATGGTCGCCGCCAGCCTGGCCTGTGTGATGGCCACGCCCTGGTTCGAACAATCGCTGCGCGCCACATGGCTTGCCTGGTTCAGCGAACAGTTCTCCACCAGCGTGCTGGTCCTGCCCGTGCTGCTCACCGCCCCCTCGCCCCGCGCCTTGAGCGGCCACGGCAGCCAGCCGATCCGCCTGGCACCGCTGCTGGTACTGCTGGCCTCGCTGGCGGTCAGCATCGTCTTCGGCGGCCCCGGGGCCATCGCCTTCCCGATCGCCGCACTGCTGTGGTGCGCGCTGAGCTATTCACCGTTCCTGGTGGCGCTGCTGGCCCTGACCGCGGGCAGTACGCTGATCGTCGCCGTGGCGCAGAACCTCATGCACTTCAGCATCCCGCAGAGCGAATCGGGGGTCACCACCCTGATGTCGGCACGCCTGGGCATCGCCATGCTGGTGCTCGGCCCGCTGGTGCTGGCCTGCGTCAGCAGCGCCAACCGCAGCCTGATGGCGCGCCTGGCGCATCAGGCAACCATCGACCACCTCACCGGCACACTGTCGCGCAGTGCCTTCACCCGCCGCGCCAACGCCCTGCTGGACAGCCGTCAGCACACGCCGCAGTTGCCCTTGACCCTGATGATGCTCGATATCGACCACTTCAAGACCATCAACGACCGCCATGGCCACGGGGTCGGCGATCAGGTGCTGCGCCAGTTCGCCATGACCCTGCAGGACCAGTTGCACGACGGCGAGCTGTTCGCCCGCCTCGGTGGCGAGGAGTTCGTCATCATCGTGCCGGGGCTGGCGCCGGAGCTGGCCAGGTTTACCGCCGAGCGCCTGCGCCGGGCAGTGCAGGACCTGCATATCGCCCAGCCAGAGCAGGCGCTGCGGATCACCGTCAGCATCGGCCTGAGCGGCTGCGCCGCCGACACCCCGGCGCCCAGCCTCGACGAACTGCTGGCCAGCGCCGACCAAGCGCTCTACCGGGCCAAGGCCCAAGGCCGCAACCGGGTCGAGCAGGCCGAAGGGCAGCGCCAGGTGCGGTGACTCATCCGACCAGCAGGTCCCAACTGAGCTTGGTGATCAACACGCACAGCAATACCAGGAACAGCCCGCGCACGAAACCCGCACCCTTGCGCACCGCCAGCCAGGTGCCGGTCAGCGCACCGAGGATGTTGAACAGCGCCATCGGCAGCGCAATGGCCCACAGCACATTGCCCGACGGGATGAAGAACACCAGCGCGGCCAGGTTGGTGGCAATGTTGACCAGCTTTGCCGAGGCCGAGGCATGCAGGAAGTCCAGGGCGAAGAAACGAATGAACAGGAAGATCAGGAAGCTGCCGGTGCCCGGCCCGAACAGCCCATCATAGAAGCCGATGGCGCCACCGATCAGCACCGCCAGGCACTGTTCCTTGCGGCCGATCACCCTCGGTTTGTGCAAGGTGCCGAAGTCCTTCTTGCAGAAGGTGTAGATGGCCATCAGCACAATGAGCACCAGCACCATCGGCCGCATCACGCTTGCCGGCACCAGCGATACCGTGGCCGCGCCAAAGAACGACATGACGAAGGCGCTCAGCGCCGCCGGCACGATCAGCCCCCAGTCCAGCGTGACCTTGCGGATGAACGAACGCGCCGCAAAGCTGGTGCCGCACACCGAGGCGAGCTTGTTGCTGCCCAGCAAGGCCGCCGGCTGGGCGTTGGGCAGCACGTTGAACAACGCCGGGATCTGGATCAGCCCGCCACCTCCAACGGCGGCGTCGATCAGGCCAGCGGCGAAGGCGAACAGCGAAAGCAGGGCGATATCCATCATCTCGAGGGTCCGGGCGGCACAAAACAGGCTGCCAGACTAATCAAAGCGGCGCGCGTGTGTTGAAATGCCATATTGCGAAAACTGCAACAAGGAGGCCCGCGATGGCACTGGACATGCTGCGTGAAATACAGGCGTTCGTCAGCGTCGCGCACAAGCGCAGCTTCGTCAGCGCCGCCCGTGCCCTGGGGCGTTCGCCCAGCGCGGTGACCCGAGCTGTGCAGGCCCTGGAGGATAACAGCGGCGCCAAGCTGTTCAACCGCAGCGCCAGTTCGGTTTCCCTGACCGAAGCTGGCGAGCGGCTACTGCCCCACGCCGAACGCTTGCTGGATGTGCAACGGGATGCCGCCGACGAACTGGCGGCGCTGACCGGCGACGCCCAAGGCTGGATTCGCCTGGCCGCGCCCGAGGTGCTGGCCCTGCAAGTGCTGCCATCGGTGCTGGCCGAATTTGCCCGGCGCCACCCCCACGTCACCCTCGACGTACAGTACGGCGACCAGGCTTTCGACCCGTTGCAAGGCAAGCTGGATTTCGTGATCCGCGGGGCCTTCCCGCAGTCCAGCGAGCTGATCGGCTATCCACTATGGCGTTACCGCCGCCATCTCTACGCCAGCCCTCAGTACCTGGCGTTGGCCGGCACACCGCAGGTACTGGAAGACCTGGAGCGGCATACGCTGATTCTGCACACCGCGCCGCGCATCCTGAAGGCCTGGCATTTCAGCAAGGATGGACACACCGTGAGCCTGCGCCCGCGGCCTCGGCTGCGCCTGGGCTCGGGGGTGGCGGTGCTGCAGAGTACCCTGGCGGGGGCCGGTATCGCCCGGCTGGCGGATTGGCTGGGGGAGCCGGAGGTACGTGCCGGGCGCCTGGTGCGGGTCTGTCCCGACTACCACCTGACATCCAGCACCGGACAGGACCCGCAGATGCACGCCGTGTACCCAGCCGGCGACCGGCCGGCGAAGGTCCGCGAACTGCTGCAAGCCCTGCGCGAAGCTGGTCTGCGCAGTGGGAAACAGCCCTGAACAGGGCTGCTCAATTTCTGCTCAATCTAACAGAGACCCTGAAAACAATGGCCTGCAGCGCTTTATCCACAGACCTACCCACGATTTTTGTGGACAGTTTCTACAAGCCTTGAAGGAATTTTTACAAGCGCAGTAAAGCCGCATTGGCCAGCTTGACCAACTCGATCCATTCGCTTGCGCTGATCACACCAGAACGCTCCAACTCTTCGGCACGGCGCAGTGCCTGATCGTAGTCCGCTTCGTGGAGGATGCCCTCACCGAGAAAACGACCGCGCCACTCCAGCATCGCTGCAGTGCCCTTCTTGCATTCCATAGTGTGTATTGTCTCCAAGGCAAGTGAACGGCCCGTGTGCCCGGGCCCTGGGATTGGGGGCGCGAGATTACACGAGCGACTTGTACTTGAGAACGACTTGCAGATACCGCTTGTCTAGACGACTGCGGCCAGGGGGCAGGGTAAACCGGGCGACGTGTCTGGCCCGCCATTGCGCCAGGCGGGCCGGGACAAGAAAATTTTACGGCTCAGCTTGGCGGGATGGTACCCAGCAGGCCAATCATGATAGTCAGCAGCAGAAAACCACCCAGAAACAGCGCGAGCTTGCCCATCGGAACCTCTACAGTGTGATGTCGTAACGGCGGGGCTGGCCGCTGCGGCAGTGCAGCGGGGCAACCTGCCCAGCGCACACCGGGTTGGAAGGCTGGGCCTGAACGTATTGTCCGGCAGCCGCTGATACGGTTACAGATTCAGGTTCGAGGAAAAAAAGCATATCAGATGATGATTTCTCCCATCGCGGGACAAGCACGCTCCCACGGGTAAAAGACGCGAGGTTAAGGCGATCGGCGTGGGAGCGGGCTTGCCCCGCGATGACGTCTGCGCAGGTAACACACCTGTGCTACGGTCCGAAGCCCAGACAAGGAGAACTACCGGAGATGACCGCGCTCGCCAACAACGCCGCCCTGCTGATCATCGACATGCAGAACGGCATCAACCACCCTCGCCTGGGCCGTCGCAACAACCCCGAAGCCGAACAGCGCATCAACCAACTGCTCGCTTCTTGGCGCGCGAGCATGCGCCCGGTGGTGCATGTGCGCCATGTTTCCCGCGATCCCGATTCGGTGTTCTGGCCGGGCCAACCCGGTTGCGAGTTCCAGCCCGCCTTCACTCCGCACGCCAGCGAGACCGTGTTCGAAAAACACGTGCCCGACGCCTTCTGCAACAGTGGGCTTGAACGCTGGCTGCACCAGCGCGGCATCAGCCAGCTGGTCATCGTTGGGGTGATCACCAACAACTCGGTGGAGTCGACCGCACGCTCGGCAGGTAACCTGGGGTTCGATACGGTAGTGGTGGCCGATGCCTGCTACACCTTCGACCAGCACGACTTGCAGGGCAGACTGTGGCCGGCGGAGGATGTCCATGCCCTGGCGCTGGGCAACCTGGCCATGGACTATGCGCGGATTCTCGACAGCGCGGCTGTCCTGGCCATGGCCTGAACTCAGTCCAGCAGGCGCAGCTTCGCCAGCGGCACCCAGCCAAGCTCCCCGTTACCGGCACGACGACACCAGATCCAGCCGTTCAGCGGGCGCAGGCCCTCCAGCGGCTGGCCGGGGTCAACGTCCAGCTCATGCGCCGAATAGGCCTCCACTGCCCTGCCTCGACCGACGCCCAGCCGCTCGATGAGCTGGCCGGGCACCCAGCCTGGCTCCTGACCGTGGCAACTGCACAGGTACCAGTCCTCCCAGTGCTCGTCGCCCTCGTAACGCTGGCCAATATCCAGCAACGTGCCCTGGGCAAAGGTGATGGGCGCAGGGTATTCACTGCGGTGTGCGGCAATCACGACGTAGTTCACAGGCCTCTCCCTGGCTGCGAAAAGCGTCGATGCTAGTCGAAGGCCCTTCAGAGCACCATGATCATTTCGTGCCAGGCCATGCCGCCATGATCGGAGGCCGACGGGCGTACATAGGTGTAGCCCATCTTCTCGTACAGCCCGACGTGGCGATCCTTGCACATCAGGTGAATGGTCGCCTTGCCGCGCTCGCGCATCTGCTCGACGAAGCGCGCCATCAGCCGGCTGGCATGGCCTAGGCCCTGGTACGCCGGGTCGAGCACCACCGACATGATCACCACGTTAGGCGCCTGCGGGTCGTGTCCGACCAGCTCCTTGAAGGCCTCGTCGGACATCACCACCTGGTCGGCGCAGCCGCTGTTGATGAAGCCGATCACCTGGCCATCGGCCTCCAGCACCAGGAAGCCCTCCGGGTACTGGGCGATGCGCGTGGCGATCTTCTCACGGGTGGCGGCTTCGTCGCCTTCGTAGGCGCTGGTTTCGATCTGGTAGCAGCGGTCCACGTCGGTTGCCGTGGCCTGGCGGAACATCGAGGTGCTCATGGGGCGGATCCGGATAGCGGGAAACAGGGGCGACATGCTAACGGAAGTCGTCGCCCAGCTGCATGCACCAGTTACACCGAACGGGTAATGCCGCCATCGACCCTCAGGTTCTGCCCAGTGATGTAGCCCGCGCCCTCGGAGGCCAGGAAGGCGACAGTGGCCGCGATCTCCTCGGCCTTGCCGTACCGCTCCATCGGAATCCGGTTACGGAATTCCTCTTTCTCCGGCAGGCTGTCGATAAAGCCCGGCAGCAGGTTGTTCATGCGGATGTTCTCGGCCGCGTAACGGTCGGCGAACAGCTTGGTGAAGGCCGCGAGCCCGGCACGGAACACCCCGGAGGTCGGGAACGCCGGATCCGGCTCGAAGGCGGCGAAGGTCGAGATGTTGATGATGGCGCCGCCGCCCTGGCGCTGCATGATCGGCGTCACCAGGCGAGTCGGGCGCACCACGTTGAGGAAGTACACCTCCATGCCACGGTGCCAGTCATCGTCGCTCAGCTCGAGGATCGGTGCGCGCGGGCCGTGGCCTGCGCTGTTGACCAGCACATCAACCCGCCCCCACTGCTGTATCACGGTATCCACCAGACGCTGCAGGTCTTCTACCGACTGGTTCGAGCCGGTCACGCCGATGCCGCCCAGCTCGGCCGCCAGCGCCTCGCCCTTGCCGGACGACGACAGGATCGCCACCCTGAAGCCATCAGCGGCCAGCCGCCGTGCGGCCTCAGCGCCCATGCCACTGCCACCTGCGGTAATGATTGCGACTTTCTGCGAA
>NZ_NIBE01000105.1:0-999 GCF_002205115.1 Pseudomonas sp. DrBHI1 | reverse complement strand
CCTGGTGGCCTTCGAGGCCGCCGCCCGCCTGGGCAGCTTCCGCGCCGCCGCCGACGAGCTGCACGTCACCCCCGGCGCCGTTGCCCAGCAGGTGCGCACCCTCGAGGACAAGCTCGGGCGCCCGCTGTTCGAACGCCTGCCCCGAGGCCTGCGACCCAACCCGGACGGCGCCGACTACCTGACCCGCGTGCGCCTGGCGTTGGACATCATTGAGGATGCCACCGGCGAACTGCTGGAGCGCGACAGCCAGCGCGATCCCCGGCAGATCCTGCTCAGCACCACCCCCGCCTTCGCCAGCCGCTGGTTGATCCCGCGCCTGGGCCTGTTGGCCCAGGCACACCCGCAGGTGGCGCTGATGATCGACGCCTCCGACACTACCCGCCCGCTGAACGGCAAGGGTGCCGTGGACCTTGCCGTGCGCTGGGGAGCGCCGCCCTTCGCCGACGCCTACGCCATGCCCCTGCTGCCCGGCGTGGCGGTACCGGTGTGCGCGCCGGCACTGCGCGGCGAGCGCCCTTGGCGGCTAGCCACGGATCTTGCGCAGCAGCCGCTGATCTCCGACAGCCACAACAACTGGAAGCGCTGGTTCGATCAATACGCGCTGCCCGGCACGCGCTTCAGCGGCCCGGTGTTCTCCCAGACCATCCTCGCCATCGAGGCCGCCGAGCAAGGCATGGGCATCGCCCTGGTACCCCGCCTGCTGGTAGAAAATGCCCTCAGGGCCGGCACCTTGGTACTGGCCCTGGAGGACCATGAGCTGCACAGCGATGCCGGCTTTCACCTGCTCGCCGGCCATGCTCCGCAGGCAGGCTCGGCCGCCGAGCAGGTGGTGCGTTGGCTGCAGGCGCAAGCGAACAAGCAAGACTGATCCTGTCTCGCCCTGTGGGGCTGCTGCGCAGCTCATCGCTGGCAAGCCGGCGATCGACCGCAATGCGGCCCTGCCTTTGTAGCGTTCTGTGTACCAACCGCCTTCCGATACACACGAACGCCCACCCCGCC
>NZ_NIBE01000104.1:0-260 GCF_002205115.1 Pseudomonas sp. DrBHI1 | reverse complement strand
GTGATCTTGTTGCTGATGGTCGGCTGACCACCGACGAATACATCGTCCGCGGCGGTGATGGTGAAGGTGCCGCTGGCGCTGCCGGCCGGGATGGTGACCTTGGTGCCGTCGCTGAGGGTAAAGGTCAGGCCATTGTGGCCGGTGACCGACAGGCCCTGGGCGTTGGTCAGGGTCACGGTGTAGGTGATCTGGCCGCCTTCGGAAACGGTGGTCTTGTCGGCGGACAAGGTGGCCACGACTTCACTGATGGTGTCGGTGAT
>NZ_NIBE01000103.1:0-1239 GCF_002205115.1 Pseudomonas sp. DrBHI1 | reverse complement strand
TTCGAACTGAGGCGTGAAGGCTTGCCAGGGCCAAGGGAAGTGCGAGGTGATGTGGGGGCGCGGTAGCCCCTCCGGTCCGTCATCCATGAAGCGGCGGATAAACTCCCATTCGGCTTGAATCTCCGCGAAATTATTGGCGGATTTGCCGACCCAGATCAGTTCAGGACGCAGTGTGCCAGTAAAAACGGGCGACCATGTGAGTTCCAGCGGCATGCCCATGCCACCTGGTGGTGCATACTTTTTATCAGAGCCGCTGGACGATACGCCGTTCCACGGGAGCGTGACGATCCCTCCGCAGTATGGCGGGCGGTGGAGGTAGACTTGTTGGGTGGTGCGGTTGAAGCGTATCAACAGGTGGCGTGATGTAAACATCTCAAAGCGTGTGAAACGGAAACCATACTTTAGGTAAATCCATAAAAGCCATGGATCCAAGCAGAGAAAGAAAATTGTGGTGATTAGGAGTTCTCCATACGGTTCACCTTGATAATTGTAGGCTAATGCGATTAATTCCTTAATGGAATCAGTGGTGAAATATAACTCGAATGTGATTACCGCTATGATTGCAAGGGAAAGGATGGTGATCAAGCCACGTTTGTCCTCCCACATGCCGCAGCGCATTTCGAGCACATGCTCGTTGTACACGTAGACTGGGCCACGGCTCTTTGGGGTTTCGCATACTGATTTTTTTGCAGCTGCAACGTATTCTTCGTCTTCGCTTTCGTAAACCCCTCTATTTTTGATTGTTTTGTTCTGTTTTTTAAAGGCTTCGCGTTTCTCTTTAGGGTGTATGGCTGCCAGCCATGAGAACCACTCAATAAAATACATTAGATCACCTCGCTCATGGCATTAAACAACGCTTTGAGCTCTTCGGCGTCCTTTAGGTATCCTTTGTCGGATGGTTTAAGGCGGAAACAGCATTTGCTACACCACTTCTCCAATGCGTCGTCATCGATAATGAGTAAGGTTACAGTGGTGCCTAATATAATAGCGCCGCCTATCCAGCTCAAGCGGCTCAGAAACATCATGGCGGCACGGTTGGCTGCCAATTCTGCGGAGAGTGTGGATAAAGTGGAGAATAAGCTGCTTTTCCATGTTTGATTGGCACTCATTGATAGCCATTGGAAAAACGCACTCGCTTTTGAAAACGCAATTCCTCCCTGCCCCAGAATTAGGGCAATCGTAGATACAGCTCTTGTCCTGTATGCTGCGGCAAGCATTGATTTGGATCTGATTTTTGCT
>NZ_NIBE01000012.1:0-602 GCF_002205115.1 Pseudomonas sp. DrBHI1 | reverse complement strand
ATATTGACGTCCAGCGAGCCACTGGCCGTGCTGCCGTCGGTATCCGTGGCCGTGACGGTGAAGTGCTCCGTGAGGCTGTTGGCGCCGTCGCCGTTGGCATGGGTCTCATTGTCCAGCAAGGTGTAGCTGTAGCTGATCACGCCCGTGGTGGGGTTGTAGCCGGTGATGGTCAGGGTATTGCCCAGGGCCGTGGTGATCGACTGCGGGAAGCTCGCCGCCACGCCACCGCTGACCACGCTGATGCCGCCGACGCTCAAGGATTGCAGGCCATCCGGCGCGCTGACCGTGAAAGTGCCGCTCTGGGTCAGGGCGCCCGGGTTCGGCGCACTGCCATCGGCCAGGTTCTTCTCGTAGACGGTCAGTTCGCCACCGTTCACGTCCAGCCCGCCCAGGGTCACCGGGTCGTTGAGGTTGCTGACGTTGAGGGTCAGGGTGGCGGTGCTGGTGTCGCCGTCGGCATCCTTCAGGGTGTAGGTGAAGGTCTCCACCCCATTGCCACCGCCGTGCAGGTTCTTGAAGTCCGGGTCGTTGGTGTTGAGGGTGTAGGTGTAGGAACCGTCCGCCGCCAGCACCAGGGTGCCGTAGGTGCCAACGAAGGTACC
>NZ_NIBE01000102.1:175938-179723 GCF_002205115.1 Pseudomonas sp. DrBHI1 | reverse complement strand
TCCAGGCTTTCGGCCTGGACCAGGGGACTGGCCAGTGCGGCCAGCAACATCAGTTTACGCATGGCTCGACGCCTCCTGCGGACGGGGGATGGACATGACGTGGAAGATACCGGTCAGCAGGATCTGCAGGCGATCGAACCAACGGTGGCTGCGCCCGCGCAGGCTGCCATTGAAGAACAGCACCTCCAGCGCATGCAGCGACAGCAGGACGATACCCGCGACATTGATCAGCAGATTGAGCGGCAACGGCTGCGGCATGAACAGGTTGAACAGCACCACGCCCCAGAACGCCACCGTCAGAGCCTTGCCCAGGCCCAGGATGAACTTCATGTCCGGCCCCCATGGATTGTTGTTATGTCGGCGCGGCCCGTTCGAGCGGGCCGCGCCGGCAACAGTAACCCTACTGCCAGGGCATGCGCCAGAGGGGTTCAGTTCAGGTGCAGCTCCACCCGTCGGTTGCGCGAGCGACCCTCATCGGTGTCGTTGTCAGCCACCGGCTCACTCTCGCCACGGCCCTGGCTGGTCACCTTGTTCGGCGCCAGCCCCTGGCTGATCAAGTACTCGGCAACACCACTGGCGCGACGCTCGGACAAGCGCTGGTTATAGCTGTCCGAGCCCACGCTGTCGGTGAAACCGATGACCTTGACACTGGTCACACTGGGGTCGTTGAGCTTGGGCAGCAAACCTTGCAGGCGCTGCTGGGCGCCCTGGGTCAGCTCGGCGGAGTCGAAGGCGAACAGCACCTGGCCCTGGTCATCGAGCGTGATCACCTCTGGGGTTGCGGTGGGTTCCGGTTGGGGTGCCGACGCCGAATACTGCGGCAGCGGGCAGCCCATGTGATTGACCTGGGTACCTGCCGGGGTGTCCGGGCAGCGGTCGCGGCGGTCGAATACGCCATCGCCATCCTCGTCGCCATCCTGGGCATAGCAGATCAGGCCACCGGCAATCGCACCGGCAACGCCGGCACCGGCCGCCCAGCTGGAACTTTCGATGGCGCCAAGGCCGCCGCCGACCAGTCCGCCCAGCAGGCTGCAGATGGGCCAGGTCCTTTGATTGAGGGGAGCGCTGCCATCGCTGTGGGTGGCGCAGCCTGTAATCAGGCTCGTCGCCACCACCAACGGCAGCGCCGCTTTCGACAAAACACGCATGGTGATTGCTCCTGTGTCACCGGCCGCTACCGGTCACACAGGAGTAAAGACGCGCCCGCGTCACTTCTCAAGGCGCGGGCGTACGGCACTCAACGCTGGATTTTGATTTCGGTGCGCCGGTTCATCGCCCGGCCATCGGCCGTGGCATTGTCAGCGACCGGCTGGGTCTCACCCGCGCCCCCCACCGAAATGAAGCTGGCTCGCGGCACGCCGCTTTCGACCAAGTAGTTGGTCACCGACTGGGCACGACGCTCGGAAAGCTTCTGGTTGTAGCTATCGGAGCCGACGCTGTCGGTGTGACCTGTCACGCTCAGACGAGCGCTCGGCGCTTCCTGCTTCAGGCGACTGGCCACTTTATCCAGGCGTTCTTTGTCTTTGAGAGTCAGGCTTGCCGAGTTGAACTCGAAGTGAACGTCACGAATGACGATGACCTCTTCCTTCTGCACCACCACTTCCTCGACCACCGGCGCCGGCTCAGGCGGGCAACCGTTGGCATCGACCTGCACGCCACGCGGAGTACCAGGGCACTTGTCGCGGCTGTCCGGCACACCATCGCCGTCTTCGTCGCCATCGCCGTGGGCCCAGCAATAGCCGGCCGCCAGGCCACCACCGAGCAATGCGCCCCAGCCAGCCCAGCTGGAGCTCTCGATCGCGCCCAGGGCCGCGCCGCCCACGCCCCCGACGGCAGCGCACTTCGGCCAGTCGGTTTTCTGCAAACCTGCACAACCAGTCAACACACTGGTGAGCAGAACCAGGGGTATCGCTGTGCGTACTATGCTCATCTTGTTGCTTCTCCTAGGGGGAATCGGTGCATTACCGATGCTCTGGGAGTAAAGACCGGCGATTACCGCTCTGCCAGCAATAAGCCCCGACGTAGCGACGCGCCTCTTTGCCCGATCGCTTAGGACCGCTAGTCTTGAGCGACCTGAACGAGGAATGGCAATGACCGAGGTTTTTTCACAACGCACGCCGCAGCAGGCCTTGGCCGCCCTGCTCGATCGCTTCACCCCGCGCCAGTTGCTGCTGGTGGGCAGTCGCTTCCCGGCTCTGGAAGCCTTCGCTGCCGCCCATCCCGAGACCCGGATTGAGGTCGCCGCACCCGGTCCGCTCCCCGCCGAACAGGCAGCCCGACGCTTCGACCTGGCGGTACTGGTCGACTGTCTGGAGCACCTGCCCAAGCGCACCGGCCTGGAGCTGCTGGGCGGCATCCGCAACCTCAACGCCAGCCGCGTCGCGGTGCTGGCGGATCTGAACGCCTGCGGCTGGCAGGACACCGACTTCTATTCGCTGGCACTCTCGGCCAGCGAGAAGTTCCAGCGCGACGAACAGGTGTTGAGCCTGTTCACCTATGATCTGCATGACTACAAGCAGGTCCCGGACTGGCTCAACGCAAAGTTCTGGGCCAACCCTGAAAACTTCGGCAAGTACTGGTGGTGACTGGATGAGTGTCTCGATCTGCCCCTGCGGCAGCGGCAACCTGCTCGACGCCTGCTGTGGGCACTACCACAGCGGCACCCCGGCACCGGACGCCCAGACCCTGATGCGTTCGCGCTACAGCGCCTACGTGCTGGGCCTGATCGACTACCTGGTGAACACCACCCTGCCGGCCCAGCAGGCCGAGCTGGATCGCGCCGCCATGGCGGCCTGGAGCGCGCAGAGCACCTGGCTGGGGCTGGAGGTGGAAAGCGCCGAGGTACTGGGTGGGCAACCCGAACATGCCTTCGTCACCTTCACCGCGCGCTGGCACGACCTGGAAGGCGACCACCAGCACCGCGAGCGCTCGGCATTCGTCCAGCATGCAGGACGCTGGTACTTCATCGACCCGACCGTGGCACTCAAGGCCGGTCGCAACGATCCCTGCCCCTGCGCCAGCGGGCAGAAATTCAAGAAATGCTGCGCCAGTTACCTCGGTAGTTGAACATGCGCCCCCTGGCCCGCCTGCTCACACTCTGCCTGCTGCTGGGCTGGCTGACGGGCTGCGCCGGCTGGGGCGGCGACACCTGGCGTGAGCCACAGCTGCACCTGCTCGAGGTGGAGCCGGTGAAGATGCGTCTGCACCAGCAGGAGTTCGTCCTGCACCTGCGGGTCGACAACCCCAACGACAGCCGCCTGTTCATCCGCCATCTGACCTATTCGGTGCGCCTGGGCGACCTGCTCCTGGCCGAGGACGAGGCCAGCCTATGGCGCAGCGTCGGCGGCCAGGCCCGGCGCACCTTCAAGATCACCGTGCGCACCAACCTCTGGCAGCACCTCAAGCCCCTGGCGAAGCTGCTCAAGCGTGGGCAACCCCTGCAATACCAACTGCGCGGCGAGCTGGCCACCGGGCTGATCCTCCATCGGGACCTGCACTTGTCGCAAAGGGGTGAGATAATCCCCGGCGATCTACAACCGGAGTAACCCCGCAATGACCCAGCAACCCCATGTCCATGGCCCCGACTGCAACCACGGTCACGACCATCACCACGCCCACGACCATGGCCATGTACACGGCCCGCACTGCAACCACGGCCACCAGGAGCCGGTGCGCAACGCCCTGAAGGACGTCGGCCGCAACGACCCTTGCCCGTGCGGCAGCGAGAAGAAATTCAAGAAGTGCCACGGCGCCTGATCGACGTCAAATCAGGCCATCGCGGGCCA
>NZ_NIBE01000102.1:170739-175898 GCF_002205115.1 Pseudomonas sp. DrBHI1 | reverse complement strand
CCCCGCCACGCCCTGCAGGAGCCTAGTCATGGCCGCCCCCGTCCTTCCGCCCTTCCCTCTCCGCCTCGGCAGTGCTGCCGCGTTGCTAGGCCTGCTCGCACTCGGCGGCTGCCAGATGGGTGGTCACCAGGACAGTGTGCTGCCGACGACGGGCGTCCAACCGCTCAAGGGCCTGGCGCAGAACGTCTCGGTTCGGCGCAACGCGATGGGCGCGCCGCTGATCGAAAGCAGCAGCTTCCATGACGCGCTGTTCAGCCTGGGCTACCTGCACGCCGGGGATCGCATCGAGCAGATGGTCGCCATGCGCCTGCTGGCCCAGGGGCGCTTGGCCGAGCTGGCCGGGGCCGATGCCCTGGAGATTGATCGCCTGATGCGCGCCGCCAACCTCAAGCAGAGCGCCGGCCAGCTGTATGCCGATGCCTCGCCGCGCCTGAAGCGCTTCTTCGAGGTGTACGCCCGCGGGGTCAACGCCTACCTGTTCCGCTACCGCGACAAGCTGCCGGGCGAGCTCGCCCGCAGCGGCTACCGCCCGGAATACTGGAAGCCCGAGGACTCGGCACTGATCTTCAGCCTCTACGCCTTCAGCCAGTCGGTGAACCTGCAGGAGGAACTGTCGGCCCTGACCCTGGCGCAGAAGGTCGGTGCCGACAAACTCGCTTGGCTGCTGCCCGGCGCCCCCGACGAGCCACTGGCCGAGGGCGAGCTCGACAAACTCAAGGGCGTGAACCTGACCAGCCAACTGCCAGGGCTCGGCGCACTCACCGCCGCCGGCCAGCAACTGGCCGACCTCGGCCTGCTGGGCGCCCCCGGCTCGGCCAATTTGGCCCTGACGCCCCAGCGCAGCCGCAGCGGCAATAGCCTGCTGGCCAGCGACAGCCGCGCCGCCTGGGCACTGAGCCCGGTGCAGATCCATACCACCAAGTACCGGGTCGCCGGCCTGTCGCTGCCAGGCCTGCCGATCGTGCTGGCCGGCTACAACGGCAAGCTGGCCTGGAGCAGCAGCGCGGTGATGGCCGACAACCAGGACCTGTTCCTCGAGCAGGTACGCCGCCAGGGCAGCCAGCTGAGCTACCTCGCTGACGGCAAGTGGCAGCAGGCCCGCGCACGCAATGAAACCTTCTTCGTCCGCGGCCAGCGCCCGCAGCGCGAGGTCATGTACGACACCCGCCATGGCACCCTGCTGCCAGGCCATGGCAGCCTGGCCCTGGCCCTGCACCTACCGCAGCTCAAGGAAGATCGCAGCCTCGACGCGCTGTTCGACCTGACCCGCGCGCAGAACATCGAGCGCGCCTTCGACAGCACCCGCGAGGTCGCTGCGGCGGCGTTGAACTTCGTGTTCGCCGAGCCCCAGCACATCGGCTGGCAGGTCAGTGGCCGCTACCCCAACCGCCGAGAAGGCCAGGGCCTGCTGCCCTCGCCGGGCTGGGACGGGCGTTATGATTGGGACGGCTACGCCGACCCGATGCTGCACCCCTACGACCAGGATCCGCCCGCCGGCTTCATCGGTCACGCCAACCAGCGCAGCCTGCCCAAGGGCTATGGCATGCAGCTGTCGAGCAGTTGGTACTACCCCGAGCGTGCCGAGCGCATGGCCCAGTTGGCCGGCAACGGTCGTCACGACAGCCGCAGCCTGATGGCCCTGCAGAACGACCAGGTGACGCTGCTGGCCGACAAGCTCAAGCAGATGTTCGACGCGCCCGGCATGGCCCAGCCGCTCAAGCAGGCCATCGATGCCCTGCCCGCCGGGCAGCGCGACAAGGCCCGCGATGCCCTGGCCCGGCTCAAGGCCTTCGATGGCCGGCTGAGCCCGGTGTCGGCCGATGCCGCGCTGTATGAACTGTTCCTGCAGGCGGTCACCCGGCGGACCTTCCTCGACGAACTGGGCCCGGAATCCAGCCCGGCCTGGCAGGCCTTCGTCGGCAATGCCCAGCTCTCCTACTCCGCCCAGGTCGATCACCTGCTGGGGCGCGAGGACAGCCCGTTCTGGGATGATCGCGGCACGCCGCAGAAGGAAGACAAGCCGACCATCCTCGCCCGCAGCCTGGCCGCCGCGGTGGATGCCGGCACCGCCCAGCTCGGCGCGGATCGCCGTGCCTGGCAATGGGGCAAGCTGCACCAGTACCGTTGGCCGGCACCGACCTATCACGGCCTGGGCGACAAGCTCGACCGCGCGCCCCTGGCGGCGGGAGGCGACTTCAGCACCCTGGCCCTGACGCCTTATGCCTTGGGGAGCGGCTTCGACACTCAGTTGCCGGCCTCGGCGCGCATGATCGTCGACTTCGGCCAGGCCGAACCGCTGCAGGTACTGACTAGCAACGGCCTGTCCGGCAACCCGGCCAGCCGCCACTACAGCGACGGGCTCGATGCTTGGTTCAAAGGCCGTTTCAGCAGCCTGCCGCTGCAACCACAGAACTTTGCCCGGGCCTATGGCAACCAGCGGTTGACCCTGGTGCCTGGCAAGTAGCTCATTTGGCAGTCCGAGATCAAGCGTCGCGCTGGCGGCGCTCAATCTCATGGCCGATACCGAGTCATCGCCTGGCTCCCTTGCGCCCCGCGATCCGAATAGTGCGCCACTCCCGAAGTTATGCTTCTATCCTTGATCCCAGCCTTCGCCCTAAAACGCTGATATCAGGACCACCATGCACCAATCGACCCACGACCTGCTCTCCCCTGTCCCGGGTATCGCCCGCCAGCTGCACAGCTTCCACTTCGGCCCGCGTGGCGCCGGCAAGGTGTACATCCAGGCCTCGCTGCACGCCGACGAGCTACCGGGCATGCTGGTGGCCTGGCACCTGAAGCAGCGACTCGGGGAAATGGAGCAGCAGGGCCGCTTGCGCAAGGAGATCATCCTCGTACCGGTGGCCAACCCGGTGGGCCTGGAACAGGTGCTGCTGGACGCGCCGCTGGGCCGTTTCGAACTGCAAAGCGGTGAAAACTTCAACCGCAAGTTCGTCGACTTGTCCGACAGCATCGGTGACCAGATCGAAGGCCATCTCACCCAGGATCAGGCGCACAACCTGGCGCTGATTCGCGAATACCTGCGCCGGGGCCTGGAAGCCCACCCCGCGCACACGCCGCTGCAGTCGCAGCGCCTGACCCTGCAACGCCTGGCCTGCGACGCCGACATGGTCCTCGACCTGCACTGCGACTTCGAGGCGGTCGAGCATCTGTATACCACGCCGGAAGCCTGGCCCCAGGTCGAGCCGCTGGCCCGCTACCTGGGCGTGCAGGCCAGCCTGCTGGCCACCGACTCGGGTGGACAGTCGTTCGATGAGTGTTTCAGCCTGGTGTGGTGGCAACTGCAGCAGCGTTTCGCCAAACGCTTCCCGATCCCCCAGGGCAGTTTCTCGGTGACCATCGAGCTGCGCGGCCAGGCCGATGTCAGCCACCCCCTGGCGACCCGGGACTGCCAGGCGATCCTCGACTTCCTTACCCATGCCGGGATCATCGAGGGCCAGCCGGCCCCGCTGCCCGCATTGGTTCACCCGGCGACGCCGCTGGCGGCCGTGGAGCCGGTCATGACACCGCTTGGCGGGCTGCTGGTGTTCCACGCCGCGCCCGGCCAGTACCTGCAAGCCGGAGAGCTGATAGCCGAGGTCATCGACCCGCTCAACGACCGGGTCACCCCTCTGCGCAATACCCAGGCCGGCCTGCTCTACGCGCGCAGCATCAGGCGCATGGCCACGGCGGGCATGGTGGTTGCCCATGTGGCCGGCGCACAGGTTTGCCGCAGCGGCTATCTGCTGGGCAACTGAGACAAATCAGGCCACTGGGGCGGGAGGCGGCTCATCGGGCAGGGTCGGCTCGCCCGGCTCCCTCGGTGGGTGTTCACCTGGTTCTGGCGGCTGCGGTGTGTCGGGATCGGGCTGGTGCGGCACGCCACCGGCCTGCATCGGCAGTGGTGTGTGGATCGGCGGATGGGCCATCAGCGACCAGGCCAGCAATCCGATCTGGTTCGGCTGCAGGACGGCCAGCTTGGCACTGATTGCGGGGTCGATTTTCATAGGCGGCTCCTGACGAGGCCCGGCGCACGGCATGCGCGCCAGGACTTCTCGTTGGAGTGCCGGGCGCGGAAACAATTCCCGCGCTTTGTCGGCTCAGGTGCGTGGCAGGGTGACGCCGCGCTGGCCCTGGTACTTGCCACCACGGTCCTTGTACGACACTTCACATTCCTCGTCGGACTGCAGGAACAGCATCTGCGCCACGCCTTCGTTGGCGTAGATCTTCGCCGGCAGCGTGGTGGTGTTGGAGAACTCCAGGGTCACATGGCCTTCCCACTCGGGCTCAAGCGGCGTGACGTTGACGATGATGCCGCAACGGGCGTAGGTGCTTTTGCCCAGGCAGATGGTCAGCACGTCGCGCGGAATGCGGAAATACTCGACGGTGCGGGCCAGGGCGAAGGAGTTCGGCGGAATGATGCACACGTCACTCTTGATGTCGACGAAACTGCCGGCATCGAAGTTCTTCGGATCGACGGTGGCCGAGTTGATGTTGGTGAAGACTTTGAATTCGTCGGCGCAGCGTACGTCGTAGCCATAGCTGGAGACACCGAAGGAAATGACCCGGCTGTCCTGCTCGCCACGCACCTGGCGCTCGACGAACGGTTCGATCATGCCGTGTTCCTGCGCCATGCGGCGAATCCACTTGTCCGATTTGATGCTCATGGCGGGGGTGTCCTGAAGAGTGCGGGGTAAAAAACGAGAGGTGCATCTTACCGGTCCCAACGCCCAGGTTAAAGTTTCCTCGCCCTATCCCGCGCCGGACGGGGCCTGTACAGGCCGCCGATCCGAATTTCATCAAAGCGCTTCTTGGCCATTGGCAGGTTGTGGAAAGTGGGTTAAGGTGGCGCCACTGTGCTGCACGTGACACCGAGAATCTCTAGTTTGATGCACGATCCTGATCGGCCCATCGCTGAATTTTCTGCTCTCTTTGCGCTCAGTCCCGGTCAGGGTGTTTCCTGACCGTTATCAACTTTGTCCAAGGAGACAGAAAAATGTCCAACCGTCAATCCGGTGTTGTCAAGTGGTTCAACGATGAGAAGGGCTACGGCTTCATCACCCCTCAGTCGGGCGACGACCTGTTCGTGCACTTCAAAGCCATCCAAGCTGACGGCTTCAAAACCCTGAAAGAAGGCCAGGCTGTTACTTTCGTCGCTACCC
>NZ_NIBE01000102.1:105317-170716 GCF_002205115.1 Pseudomonas sp. DrBHI1 | reverse complement strand
AAGGGCCGCTCCTACAGGTGACGCGTCAGTCTTCGCTGATGGTAATGCTCGGCATCGCCGGCGCCGCCGCTTCCTGCAGCACGATCCGCGCCCCCACCTGCCGCGCCAGCTCCTGGTAGACCATGGCGATCTGGCTTTCCGGCTCGGCGATGGCGGTCGGCTTGCCGCTGTCGGCCTGTTCGCGGATCAGCATCGACAGCGGCAGCGAAGCCAGCAGGTCGACGCCGTACTGCACGGCCAGCTTCTCGCCACCACCTTCACCGAACAGGTGCTCGGCATGGCCGCAGTTGGAGCAGATATGCACGGCCATGTTCTCGACCACGCCCAACACCGGGATGTTGACTTTGCGGAACATCTCCACGCCTTTCTTCGCATCCAGCAACGCCAGGTCCTGGGGCGTGGTGACGATCACCGAGCCTGCTACCGGCACCTTCTGCGCCAGGGTCAGCTGGATGTCGCCGGTGCCCGGCGGCATGTCGATCACCAAGTAGTCGAGGTCGTCCCAGGCGGTCTGGGTCACCAGTTGCAGCAATGCCCCGGAAACCATCGGGCCACGCCAGACCATCGGCGTGTTGTCGTCGGTGAGAAACGCCATGGACATGACCTCGACGCCATGGGCCTTGATCGGCACGAACCACTTCTGATCGCGCACCTGCGGGCGGGTGCCCTCGGCGATGCCGAACATCACCCCCTGGCTCGGGCCATAGATGTCGGCATCAAGAATACCCACTCGGGCGCCCTCGCGGGCCAGGGCCAGGGCCAGGTTGGCGGCGGTGGTCGACTTGCCGACCCCGCCCTTGCCCGAGGCCACGGCGATGATGTTCTTCACGTTGGCCATGGCCGGCACCTGGGCCTGAGCCTTGTGGGTGGCAATCACGCAGTCGATGCTCACGCTCGCCGAGGCAACGCCATCGAGGTTGCCGATCGCGGTCTGCAGCACCTGCGCCCAGCCGCCCTTGAACAGGCCGGCGGCATACCCCAACTGCAACTGCACGCTGACCTGCCCGCCCTGGATGTCGATGGCGCGCACGCAACCGGCGCTGACCGGGTCCTGGTTCAGGTAGGGGTCGGTGTACTGGCGAAGCACGCCTTCGACGGCGGCACGGGTGACGGCACTCATGGAGGCTCCCATTGGCAAACTGGATACGGAACAGGCGCCTATGCTAACCCGTCAATCGTCAGCAGATGCGTCCTTGGGGTGAAATAAATTCGCCAGCCCTTTATAGTGGCCGATCACCCTCATTTTTACCCCGTAGCCAGATAAGTAGCCGAGCCACCATGTCCGAGCCACGTCAGATTCTCGTCACCAGCGCCCTGCCCTATGCCAATGGATCGATCCACCTTGGCCATATGCTGGAGTACATCCAGACGGACATGTGGGTGCGCTTCCAGAAGCTGCGCGGCAACCAGTGCATCTATGTCTGCGCCGACGACGCCCACGGTTCGGCCATCATGCTGCGCGCGGAAAAGGAAGGCATCACCCCGGAGCAGCTGATCGCCAACGTCCAGGCCGAGCACAGCGCCGACTTCGCCGACTTCCTGGTCGACTTCGACAACTACCACTCCACGCACAGCGAGGAGAACCGTGAGCTGTCGAGCCTGATCTACACCCGTCTGCGCGACGCCGGGCATATCGCCAACCGTTCGGTCACCCAGTATTTCGACCCCGAGAAGGGCATGTTCCTCGCCGACCGTTTCATCAAGGGCACCTGCCCCAAGTGCGCGGCCGAGGACCAGTACGGCGACAACTGCGAGAAATGCGGCGCCACCTACGCCCCCACCGAACTGAAGAACCCCAAGTCGGCGATCTCCGGCGCCACCCCGGTGCTGCGCGACTCGCAGCACTTCTTCTTCAAGCTGCCGGACTTCCAGGCCATGCTGCAGCAGTGGACCCGCAGCGGCACCCTGCAGGACGCGGTGGCCAACAAGCTCGCCGAATGGCTGGACTCGGGCCTGCAGGAATGGGACATCTCCCGTGACGCGCCGTACTTCGGATTCGAGATCCCGGGCGAACCGGGCAAGTACTTCTACGTTTGGCTGGACGCGCCGATCGGCTACATGGCCAGCTTCAAGAACCTCTGCGCCCGCCGCCCGGAGCTGGACTTCGACGCGTTCTGGAACGAAGGCTCCAAGGCCGAGCTGTACCACTTCATCGGCAAGGACATCGTCAACTTCCACGCGCTTTTCTGGCCGGCGATGCTCGAAGGCGCGGGCCTGCGCAAGCCGACCGCGGTCAACGTGCACGGCTACCTGACAGTCAACGGCGCAAAAATGTCGAAATCGCGCGGCACCTTCATCAAGGCGCGCACCTACCTCGACCACCTGCAGCCGGAATACCTGCGCTACTACTACGCCGCCAAGCTGGGTCGCGGCGTCGATGACCTCGACCTGAACCTCGAGGATTTCGTGCAGAAGGTCAATTCCGACCTGATCGGCAAGGTGGTCAACATCGCCAGCCGCTGCGCCGGCTTCATCCACAAGGGCAACGATGGCGTGATGGTTGCCGGCGATGCCGCGCCCGAACTGACCGAGGCCTTCCTCGCCGCCGCGCCGTCGATCGCCGAGGCCTACGAGGCCCGCGACTTCGGCCGCGCCATGCGCGAAATCATGGCCCTGGCCGACCGCGCCAACGCCTGGATCGCCGACAAGGCGCCCTGGTCGCTGGCCAAGCAGGAGGGCAAGCAGGACGAGGTGCAGGCCATCTGCGCCCAGGGCGTCAACCTGTTCCGCCAGCTGGTAATCTTCCTCAAGCCGGTGCTGCCGCTGCTGGCAGCGGATGCCGAGGCGTTCCTCAACGTCGCCCCGCTGACCTGGGACGACCACCTGTCGCGCCTGGAAAACCATCAGCTCAACCCGTTCAAGGCCCTGATGAGCCGCATCGAGCCGGCCAAGGTCGAGGCCATGGTCGCCGCCAGCAAGGAAGACCTGCTGGCTGCCGAAGCCAAGGCCGCCCCGACGGGCAATGGCGAGCTGGCCAAGGACCCGCTGTCGGCCGAGATCGAATTCGACACCTTCGCCGCGGTCGACCTGCGCGTGGCGCTGATCGTCAAAGCCGAAGCCGTGCCCGGTGCCGACAAGCTGCTGCAGCTGACCCTGGACATCGGCGACGAGCGTCGCAACGTGTTCTCGGGCATCAAATCGGCCTACCCGGAACCTTCCCTGCTGGAAGGCCGCCTGACCATGATGGTGGCCAACCTCAAGCCGCGCAAAATGCGTTTCGGCGTTTCCGAGGGCATGGTCATGGCCGCCGGCCCCGGTGGTGAAGAAATCTACCTGCTCAGCCCTGACAGCGGCGCCAAGCCAGGCCAGCGCATCAAGTAAGCCCTCCTGCCCCGGCCAAATGGCCGGGGCAGTTGCATCTGCCGCCCGCTGTCCGATAATGACGGCACCCTCCCGCTTTCGGCATCGCCATGAGTGACTACGTCCTGATCCTGGTCAGCGCCGCGCTGGTCAATCATCTGGTCCTGCAGGCCGAGCCGATCGAGCGTGCGCGCCTGCATGCATTGGGCCTGTGTTCGGCCCTGATGATCCTCGTTGCGCTGCCTGTCGGCGCCTGGCTGCACCGGCAATTTCTCGCACCCATGGAGTTGCAGAACCTGCAATTGTTCATTTTCCTGCCCTTGCTGACGGCACTGGCCTGGACACTGCCAAACCTGCTCCGACGCTTTCGGCCAAGCTGGCCCATGCACGGCCTGCAACCCTTGCTGAGCGCAAACGCCGTGGTGCTAGGCTTGCTGTTACAGCTTGCCAACGACGATGCGGACGGATGGAGGGTGCTGGTGTGGGCTGTCATCAGTGCACTGGGATTCTGGCTGGCCCTCATGCTGTATGCCGACCTTGACGCCCGCTGCCACCATGGGGAAATACCCGCAGCCCTGCGCGGCTTGCCTGTGAAGCTGATCGGCAGCGGCGTGATGGCCATGGCGCTTTCGGGATTCAACGGACTCTTCACCCAATGATCCTGACCCTACGCATCAATGTCTTGCCCCCGGCAATTGAAGCCACTGCTGCGCAACACCTCAAGGAAGCGCAAAACCATGACGACCACTGATCCGCGCCTGCGCAGCACCATGCAACTGGTACTGCTAGCCTGCGCCCCTGGTCTGCTGGTGCTGTTCTGGTTGCATGGCTGGGGCGTGCTGATCAATCTGCTGTTGAGCGGTTGCACGGCGCTGGTCACCGAAGCGCTGCTGCTGCGCTGGCGGAGAATGCCGGTCGCCTGCGCCGCTGGCGACGGCAGCGCGCTGGTCACCGCCACGCTGCTGGCGGCTGCCTTACCCAGCCAGGCGCCCTGGTGGCTGCCGGTGACGGCGGCTTGCGTCGCCATCGGCCTGGGGAAACAGGCTTTCGGTGGCGTCGGGCGCAACCTGTTCAACCCCGCCATGGTCGGCTATGGGTTCGTCCTGCTGAGTTTCCCACTGCAGATGAACCACTGGCCAGGTCAGGCACCTGGGCTCGTGGAAAGCCTGAGCCTGAGCTTCGGGGCCAGTGAAAGGATCGACGCCTGGGCCAGCCCCACGGTGCTTGATGTCTTGCGCCACAACCGTAGCCTGACCATCGACGAACTGTTCGCCAGTCACCCGGCGTTCGGCCATCTGGGTGGGCGTGGCACCGAGTGGGTCAACCTCGCCTTCCTGCTCGGCGGGGTGTTCCTGCTGCAGCGCAAGGTCTTCGGCTGGCAGGCCCCCGTCGGCCTGCTCGGCGCCTTGTTCCTGTCCAGCCTGCTGGGCTGGAATGGCTCCGGCTCCGACTCCCACGGCTCGCCACTGCTGCACCTGCTGTCCGGTTCGACCATGCTCGCCGCCTTCTTCATCGCCACCGAACCGGTGTCCGGCTGCAAGCAACCGCAGGCCCGCCTGCTGTTCGGTATAGGCACCGGCCTGCTGATCTACCTGATCCGCACTTGGGGCAGCTTCGCCGATGGCACGGCGTTCGCCGTCCTGCTGATGAACCTCGTCGCGCCCATCCTTGACCGCTGGGTGGAACGCCGCCAGCAGGCCTGCCCATGATCGCCCGCAAACGCAGTACCGCAGTGCTGCTACTGGTGGCAGGACTGGCGATTGCCGCGACACTGGCCTGGCAGCGCTTCACCGCCGGACCGATTGCCGTGGCCTCCCGCCAGTGGCAGGAACAGCAGTGGCTCAAGGTGCTGCCACCGGGCAGCTACGACAACCGGCCATTGCAAACGCCCGTGGCACTCACGGACACTAAACTGAGCCATAGCCATCTGCTGGCCGGCTACCGCGCCAACTTGGCGGGAGCCACCAGCGCTGTTCTGCTTCACAGCAGCGTCCAAGGCTATGGCGGTGCCATCGAGTTGGTGATCGCCATCAGCCCTGCGGGCCGTCTGGTGGGCGTGCGTGTACTCAAACAGCAGGAAAGCCCTGGTCTGGGCGATCAACTGGTCGATCCGGCGCGCCATTGGCTGGACCAGTTTCTCGGTCAGACACTGCGCGATACACCCGAACAGGCCTGGGCGCTCAAGCGTGACCAGGGTGCGTTCGACCAACTAGCCGGGGCGACAGTGACTTCGCGGGCAGTCATCGAGGCGATCCAGGATACGCTGCGCTACTTCGACCAACATCGCCCCGCGTTGCTCGGTGAGACACCCCCATGAAGCGTTGCTGGCCCGTGCCAATCAGCCTGGTGCCATTGCTCGGCGCGACCGGCACTGTCGTCCAGGCGTTGGCGATAAGCCTTTGCACAGTGTTGCTGGTAGGCCTGCACCAGGTATTGATGATCCCGCTGCGCAGGCACCTGGACCATGGCCCCCGCCTGTGGGCAAGTACTGTACTTGCCGCCGCCTTGGCGACCTGCCTGCACCTCGGCCTGCAAGCCTGGGCGATGCCCCTGGCCCAGCAACTTGCCCTCTACCCGCTGCTGTTGGCCCTGCCCTGCCTGGCCAGTGAGCAACTGCCAGCACAACCTGGCCGATATCGCCAGTTGGGGCTAGGACTGCTCGGTGTCCTCGCAACCGGCCTGGCCCTGGGCATCTGCCGCCAACTGCTGAGCGATGCTCTCGGCCTACACCTCGCCGCACTGGCTCCTGGCGCCTTGATACTGCTCGGCCTGCTGCTGGGCCTGTACAATCACTTGCGTCCATCGAACACCGCCTCACGCCGTCAAGGAACCCGCTGACCCCATGAATGCCGCCAAACGCCTGGAGATCTTTCGCAGGCTGCATGAAGACAATCCCGAGCCCAAGACCGAACTGGCCTATTCCACCCCCTTCGAACTGCTGATAGCGGTAATCCTCTCGGCCCAGTCGACGGATGTCGGCGTCAACAAGGCCACCGCTCGCCTGTTCCCGGTCGCAAACACCCCACAAGCGATCCACGCCTTGGGCATCGAAGGCCTGAGCGAGTACATCAAGACCATCGGCCTGTACAACAGCAAGGCCAAGAACGTCATCGAAACCTGCCGCCTGCTGATCGAACAGCACGCCGGCGAAGTCCCGCAGACCCGCGAAGCCCTCGAAGCCCTGCCAGGCGTTGGCCGCAAGACCGCCAATGTGGTGCTCAACACTGCCTTTCGCCAATTCACCATGGCCGTCGACACGCATATCTTCCGGGTCAGCAACCGCACGGGCATCGCGCCGGGTAAAACCGTGCTGGAGGTGGAGAAGAAGTTGCTCAAGTTCGTCCCCAGGGACTATCTGCTCGATGCCCATCACTGGTTGATCCTGCATGGCCGCTATGTCTGTCAGGCCCGAAAACCGCGCTGCGGCAGTTGCCGGATCGAAGACCTGTGCGAATACAAGCAGAAGACTTCTGACGATTGAGGCGATAGCTCATACTTGCTCGAGGCGATTGAAAAAATCTTTTTTACCCATTCTGCGATTCCCGTTATAAGGACGGCCAATGGCCCCTTGGCTTGGAGTGACGCATGAGCACCGATAAAGAAGACTTGGCAATCGACGACGATTTTCAGAGTGCGGACGACGATGTGGAGCCGCAGGCCGAACCGGCCAAGACCAACCTGAGCAAACGCCGCACCATTGACAACATGCTTGAGGAACGACGCCTGCAAAAGCAACTGGCCGACTTCGACTACGACCTGTAGTAAACGCAAAAGCCTCCCGAGCGGAGGCTTTTTCAATGAGGCTCAGGCCAGCCCGTGGCGCTGGGCGAGTTCGATCAGGTCCACCAGCGAGCGGGCATTGAGCTTGAGCAACAGTCGCGTCTTGTAGGTGCTGACTGTTTTGTTGCTGAGAAACATGCTGTCGGCGATCTCCTTGTTGCTCTTGCCCCGGGCAAGCTGCTGCAGCACCATCATCTCCCGCCCGGAAAGCCGCTCGACCATCTCCATCTCCGTGGCGCCACTCACACCCGATCTCCCCTTGTGCAGCGCCTGGTTGGGGAAGTAACTGTAACCGGACAGCACGGCCTTGATCGCGCTGAGCAGTTCGGTCAGTTCCTGTTGCTTGCACACATAACCCGCCGCCCCTGCCTGCATGCAGCGCATCGAGAAATGCCCTGGCGCCTGAGACGTCAACACCAACACCTTGGTCCCCGGACTTGCCAGGGTCATTCGGGCAATCACTTCAAGCCCATCCAGTTTGGGGATCCCGATATCCAGAATGACAATGTCCGGCAGATATTCCCGCGTCAGTTGCAAGGCATCCACACCATTGTCGCTCTCCGCCACCACCTCGTAGCCATGCCGCTCCATCAGCATGCGTACGGCCAGGCGAATGACCGGGTGATCATCCACGATCAGCACTTTATTCATGCGATTCCCATTGATACGTTGTTTTTAGTTCGATAGACCACCACACCCGAGCATAACGATTATTTATGCAGCGGTTTCCCTGGCAGATTCACCGAAAGAAGTGGACTACTGTTATTAGAGATTCTTCCTACAAACAGCTAATTAACAAAATGTAATACATGCATGTCCATCGCAACGAGTCAGAAAGTAACAGTCGCCAAAATTGGATCCAAGTGTCGCCGGGTGACACATTTCGCGGGAAAATTCGACTATACAGGTTGGATAAAGGCCTGCCCTACGAACCACGCCATTACTGGGTAGGGAAACAAGCCACGCTTAACAGGCTGGGGAAAACGGGCTACAGATGAGCAAAGCATGGCCAGGCACTCATCATGAACCGCGACCCCATCAGCCCGTTGACTCTTATCGCTGTCTTTGCCGGTGTGATTGAGGGATCCGCCTTGGCCTCACTACCATTCCTCAGTGACGACAGCCAGACTGTCTACACTTGGTTCCTGGTAGGTTTTCCGTTCTTCCTCACCGTGCTGTTCTTTCTCACACTCAACTTCAATAGCGGTTCACTCTTTGCCCCGGACAGGCGTGCCTGTACTTCGGATAAAACAATGCCCCCCTCTGCGGCAAGGGACAAAGGGGCAATGATCATCGCCATCTCCGGTACCGACAGCCGGAAGATTATCGAAAACCATGTGCTGCGGATGGTCGAGCGTCCACACGGACGACAGCGGCGCTGGATCCTGTACAACCTCGATACGCGAACCTGCATCCACCTGTCGGTATCGCCGATGCAGGAAGGCGAGGTCGCGCCGCCCGCTGAATCCCGGGCATGAAAAAACCCGGCCAAGGCCGGGTTTTTTCTGATACACCATAGGCTTACAGCAGCGAACGACCCTTGTTGGCCGCGATGCGCATGCGCAGTGCATTGAGCTTGATGAAGCCCGCGGCGTCGGCCTGATTGTAGGCGCCGCCGTCTTCCTCGAAGGTCGCGATATTGGCATCGAACAGCGAATCGTCCGACTTGCGGCCGACGACCGTGACGTTGCCCTTGTACAGCTTCAGGCGTACGACGCCGTTCACGTTGACCTGGGAGGCGTCGATCATCTGCTGCAGCATCAGACGCTCCGGGCTCCACCAGTAGCCGGTGTAGATCAGGCTGGCGTACTTGGGCATCAGCTCATCCTTCAGGTGAGCGACTTCGCGGTCCAGCGTGATCGACTCGATGGCGCGGTGGGCCTTGAGCATGATGGTGCCGCCCGGGGTCTCGTAGCAGCCGCGCGACTTCATGCCGACGTAGCGGTTCTCGACGATGTCCAGGCGACCGATGCCGTTGGCGCCGCCGATGCGGTTGAGGTCGGCCAGCACGGTGGCCGGGGTCTTCTCGACGCCGTCGATGGCAACGATGTCACCGTTGCGGTAGGTCAGCTCGAGGTAGGTGGCCTGGTCAGGGGCATTCTCCGGCGAGACGCTCCAGCGCCACATGTCTTCCTCATGCTCGGTCCAGGTATCTTCCAGGACACCGCCTTCGTAGGAGATGTGCAACAGGTTGGCGTCCATCGAGTACGGCGATTTCTTCTTGCCGTGGCGCTCGATCGGGATGCCGTGCTTCTCGGCATAGTCCATCAGCTTCTCGCGGGACAGCAGGTCCCACTCGCGCCACGGGGCAATGACCTTGACGCCTGGCTTGAGCGCATAGGCACCCAGCTCGAAGCGCACCTGGTCGTTACCCTTGCCGGTGGCACCGTGGGAAATGGCGTCGGCGCCGGTTTCGTTGGCGATCTCGATCAGGCGCTTGGCGATCAGCGGACGGGCGATGGAGGTACCCAGCAGGTACTCGCCTTCGTAGACGGTGTTGGCGCGGAACATCGGGAAGACGAAGTCACGCACGAACTCTTCGCGCAGATCGTCGATGTAGATTTCTTTCACGCCCATCGCCTGGGCCTTGGCGCGGGCCGGCTCGACCTCCTCGCCCTGGCCGAGGTCAGCGGTGAAGGTCACCACTTCACAGTTGTAGGTGTCCTGCAGCCACTTGAGAATCACCGAAGTATCAAGGCCGCCGGAATACGCCAATACGACCTTTTTTACGTCCGCCATGCCATCACTCCACGGGGTTGTACGGAAAGCCGTTGATTCTACCGGCCTTGCCGAAATATTTACAATGGGGCGACAGCTTGTGACGACAAAGCGACAGGAATTGTCGAGAGCGCGACCCGTGGTCGCTCTCAGGATTTCGCCGAAGCGGACGGCGTGGCAGCAGCCGCAGGCGTTGGCGCAGGTGTGGTAGCCGTGGGTGTCGGGGTCGACGGCGGCACCGGCGCTGCCGGTTTCTCCAACGGCTTCTCGACCGGCGTCACGCGCTCGAGCTGGATGTTCACCCGGCGGTTGCGCGCGCGGTTGGCGGCACTGTTGTTCTTGGCCAGCGGGTAGCGCTCACCATGGAAACGCACGGTGATCTGTTCTTCCGGCACACCATGGGCCTTGAGGTACTCGGCCACCGCCAGCGCCCGTCGACGCGAGGTGTCGCGGTTGGTCAGACGATTGCCGCTGTTGTCGGAGTGACCATTGAGTTCGATGTGATTGACCGTCGGATCGGCCTTCAGGTAGTCCAGCAGCACATCCAAGCGCGCGCGCGCCGAGCTGTCCAGCTCGATCCCGCCCCCCGGGAAGCCGACCTGGGTCTGGCGGATCTGGTCGTAGTTCATCGGCAGCAGCTTGGCGGCGCACAACTGGTAGTCGCTGTAGGCCTTGGCGAAACTGACCGGCATCACATGCACTTCCATCGGCCGGCCACCTTCGCCGCGGTAGTTGCGCACCACGGTGCTGCGTCCATCGAGCAGGCCGTTGATCAAACGGCTGGCCTGGCCCTGACTGGAGGTGAACAACACCCCGGTACGGGCCATATGCACCGCACCAAGGTTGATGTCGCCGCGCCCGGGCTGCCAGGGCGCGGCGGCGGCCAGCAAGGTGGCGGAGCCGGCGCCCAGGATATTGCTGTCCGAACGCAGCTGGAAGGTTGGCTGCTCGCCGGCGCGGCGCACGAACTCGCCGCTGCCGAAACCGTCGATCGGCTGGATCAGGCGACATTCGAACTGGTCACCCTCAACTTTCCAGGCAACGTTCTCCACGCGGGTCTGGAAGGTCATTGCCCCGGCCGGCAAGCTGGCAACGAGGGTGAACAGGGCTAGGTAACGCTGGCGCACGGTCGGCTCCACAGATTCTGGCGGCTTACCTGAACGCTATCGGTCGCCCGTCGGAAAACTTGATAGCCGTGCTCGAACAGGGGTTTTCCGGTAGCATTGGCTTCTGAGTTCGACCCGCCTGGAATCTCCAATGTCCGATCGCCTGACCCTCCTGCGCCCCGACGACTGGCACATCCATCTGCGCGATGGTGCCGTTCTGCCACACACCGTCGGTGACGTGGCGCGCACCTTCGCCCGCGCCATCATCATGCCCAACCTGGTTCCGCCAGTGCGCAACGCCGTCGAGGCCGCTGCCTACCGCGAGCGCATCCTTGCCGCACGACCCGCCGGCAGCCGCTTCGAGCCGCTGATGGTGCTTTATCTCACCGACCGTACCAGCGCTGACGATGTGCGTGCCGCCAAGGCCAGCGGGATCGTGTACGCTGCCAAGCTTTACCCGGCCGGCGCCACCACCAACTCCGATTCGGGCGTGACCAGCATCGACAATATCTTCCCGGCGATCGAGGCCCTGGCCGAAACCGGCATGCCCCTGCTGGTGCACGGAGAAGTCACACGCAGCGAGATCGACGTGTTCGACCGCGAGAAGCGCTTCATCGACGAGCACATGCGCCGCCTGGTCGAACGCTTCCCGACCCTGAAGGTAGTGTTCGAGCACATCACCACCAGCGACGCCGCGCAGTTCGTCACCGAGGCGCCAGCCAACGTTGGTGCGACCATCACTGCCCAGCACCTGCTGTACAACCGCAATCACATGCTGGTCGGCGGTATCCGCCCACACTACTACTGCTTGCCGATCCTCAAGCGCAACACCCACCAGGTGGCGCTGCTGGATGCCGCCACCAGCGGCAATCCGAAGTTCTTCCTCGGCACCGACTCGGCGCCCCACGCCAAGCATGCCAAGGAAGCCGCCTGCGGCTGTGCTGGCTGCTACACCGCTTACGCCGCCATCGAGATGTATGCCGAGGCGTTCGAACAGCGCAACGCGCTGGACAAGCTCGAGGGCTTCGCCAGCAAGCACGGCCCGGACTTCTACGGCCTTGCTCGCAACACCGACACCATCACCTTGGTCCGTGAGGAATGGACCGCGCCGGACAGCCTGCCGTTCGGCGACAACACCGTGATCCCCCTGCGCGCCGGTGAGAAATTGCGCTGGCGCCTGCTGGAGGACAACGCGTGAGCGAAGACCTGTACGAAGACGACCAGGACAGCCAAGTCAGCAGCGGCTCGCGCCACCCCATGGCCGAGCGTTTTCGTGGCTACTTGCCAGTGGTGGTGGATGTCGAGACCGGCGGTTTCAACAGCGCCACCGACGCGCTGCTGGAGATCGCCGCCGTCACCATTGGCATGGACGAGAAGGGCTTCCTGTTCCCCGAACACACCTACTTCCACCGGGTCGAACCGTTCGAAGGGGCCAACATCGAGGCGGCCGCGCTGGAATTCACCGGCATCAAGCTGGACCACCCGCTGCGCATGGCAGTGAGCGAGGAAAGCGCACTGACCGATATCTTCCGCGGCGTGCGCAAGGCGCTGAAGGCCAATGGCTGCAAGCGGGCAATCCTGGTCGGGCACAACAGCAGCTTCGACCTGGGCTTCCTCAATGCCGCGGTGGCGCGCAACGACATCAAGCGCAACCCGTTCCACCCGTTCTCCAGCTTCGATACCGCCACCCTCGCCGGCCTCGCCTACGGCCAGACCGTGCTGGCCCGTGCCTGCCAGAGCGCGGACATCGACTTTGACGGACGCGAAGCGCATTCGGCGCGCTACGACACCGAGAAGACCGCCGAGCTGTTCTGCGGCATCGTCAATCGTTGGAAAGAAATGGGCGGCTGGCGCGACTTCAACGATTGAAGCCCGCCTAGCGCGACATGCTCGCGGGGCATAAAAAAACCGGCCACCAGGGCCGGTTTTTTATACGCGTGGCAATTACAGCTTGCCAGCGTTCTCGCTCAGATAGGCAGCAACGCCTTCCGGCGAAGCGTTCATGCCCTTGTCGCCTTTCTTCCAGTTGGCCGGGCAGACTTCGCCGTGCTCTTCGTGGAATTGCAGGGCGTCTACCAGGCGCAGCAGCTCGTCCATGTTGCGGCCCAGCGGCAGGTCATTGACGATCTGCGAGCGGACAACACCGTTGGTGTCGATCAGGAAGGCGCCACGGAAGGCCACGCCGCCTTCGGACTCGACGTCGTAGGCCTTGCAGATTTCGTGGGTCATGTCGGCTGCCAGGGTGTACTTGACTTGACCGATACCGCCGTTGTTGACCGGCGTGTTGCGCCAGGCGTTGTGGGTGAAGTGCGAGTCGATCGACACACCGATCACTTCCACGTTGCGCGCCTGGAAGTCAGGGATACGGTTGTCCAGGGCGATCAGCTCGGATGGGCAGACGAACGTGAAGTCCAGCGGGTAGAAGAATACCAGGCCGTACTTGCCCTTGATGGCCGAGGCCAGGTTGAAGCTGTCTACGATCTCGCCGTTGCCCAGCACGGCTGGAACGGTGAAGTCCGGGGCTTTTTTGCCAACGAGTACGCTCATTCGATCTCTCCTGATGAGGGGTGAAAAACCTTGCCCGGGCGGAACACGTCCCCCGGATCCAGCAAAGGCCGACCATCATACACAGCTTTACGTGACAGGCCGAATCTCGACCGCCGGTCGCTCTGGAACGCACCTCACACAAAGTGCTTTGACAAGCATTCTCATTACCATTACTCTCCAACGCATCGACTCAACCCGCGACGGTCAGCCTTTATGTATGTGTGTCTCTGTGTCGGTGTCACCGATGGACAGATCCGCGATGCGATCTACGAAGGATGCTGCAGCTACAAAGAAGTGCGAGCCGCCACCAATGTGGCCAGCCAGTGCGGCAAATGCGCCTGCCTCGCCAAGCAGGTGGTACGCGAAACCCTCACCGAGCTGCAACTAAGCCAGCAGGCTAGCCTGCCCTACCCCGTTGAGTTCAATGCGGCATAATTCCCGAATTCGAAGAACCGGACCCAGCGTCCGGTTTTTTTATGCCTGCAATTCAATAAGTTAGCGCTCGAACGCGGTTCACAAACATTCTTATTCCGATTAATTTTCACTTATTATTCAATAACTTAGGTTTGACATAGGAATAGCTCAGGCTCAAACTTCCCTGTATTGGCTCAACTTCTACAGGGCAGGACCCCATCATGAAAGGCGACGTAAGCGTCATCCAGCATCTCAACAAGATCCTCGGAAACGAGCTGGTCGCAATCAACCAGTACTTCCTGCACGCGCGCATGTACGAAGATTGGGGCCTGAACAGAATCGGCAAGCTCGAGTACAAAGAATCCATCCAGGCGATGAAGGACGCTGACAAGCTGATCAAGCGCATCCTTTTCCTCGAAGGCATCCCCAACGTGCAGGACCTGGGCAAGCTGATGATCGGCGAGCACACCAAGGAGATGCTCGACTGCGACCTGAAACTTGAGAAAAAGGCCCATGCCGACCTCAAGGCCGCCATTGCCCACTGCGAAACGGCTGGCGACTTCGGCTCGCGCGATGTGCTCGAAGACATCCTCGAAGACCAGGAAGAGCACATCGACTGGCTGGAGACCCAGCTGGGCCTGATCGACAAGATCACTATCGAGAACTACCTGCAGTCGCAGATGGGCGAAGAGTAAGTTTCGCCAGCTACAAAAAAGCCCCGCCTAGGCGGGGCTTTTTGCTACTTGCGGCAAACGCCGGATCAGGCTTCGGAAGCCTTGGCCTTGGCGGCCGCTTCCTTGATCAGGGTCTGCAGCTCACCCTTCTCGAACATTTCCAGCATGATGTCGCTGCCACCGACCAGCTCACCGGCCACCCACAGTTGCGGGAAAGTCGGCCAGTTGGCGTACTTGGGCAGGTTGGCGCGGATTTCCGGGTTCTGCAGGATGTCGACATAGGCGAACTTCTCACCACAACCCATCACTGCCTGCGAAGCCTTGGCCGAGAAGCCACACTGCGGCGCATTCGGCGAACCTTTCATGTAAAGCAGAATGGTGTTGTTGGCAATCTGCTCTTTGATTGTATCGATGATATCCATGAAGCACCTCGGCTGAACTTTCCGACAGGGTCGTCGGCACGGTGACGCATTGTATCGGAAAGCCGAGCAGCGTGCTCGGCCTTACCGTACTTCATGCGGCCTCGACCTGTACCGGCACGCCATTGAGGGCGGCATTGCCGGAAACGCCATCGCGCAAGTGTTCGTCGGTCAGGTCATTGGCACTCGCCCCCGGCTGTGCAGCAGCCACCTGCAAGCGCGCGCCCTGGCGCCCATGGCCGTAGCCATGGGGCAGGCTGACCACGCCTGGCATCATTTGCTCACTGGCCTGCACCGTCACCTCGATTACCCCGGTACGCGAGCGCACCCGCACCGTCTGGCCGTCCTGCAAGTGCCGCCGGCGCAGGTCGTCCGGATGCATCAGCAACTGATGGCGCGGCTTGCCTTTGACCAACCGATGGTAGTTGTGCATCCACGAATTGTTGCTGCGCACGTGCCGACGGCCGATCAGCAGCAACTGGTCATCCGCAGGCGCGGCCATATGAGCGAGGCGCCGCAGGTCCTCGAGCAGTACGCCCGGGGCCGCCTCGACCTTGCCGCTGGTCGTGCGCAGGCGCGTCGTAAGGTTGGCGCGCAGCGGCCCGAGGTCAAGGCCATGGGGATGCGCGTCTAACACGCCTAGCGAGAGTTTCCAGGGCGTCTGCTCGCCATAAGGCCCCTTGCGCAGGGCGAAGTCGATCATCTGTGCCGGCGCCAGGGTGGCCTTGAGCTCGACCTGCGCGCGCTCGGCAAAAGCCTTGGCCAGCCCCACGAAGATCTCCCAGTCGTGCAATGCGCCCTCGGGCTTGGGCAGGATTGCCCGGTTGAAGCGGGTAACGTTGCGCACCGCCAGCAGGTTGAAGGTGGAATCGTAATGATCGTTCTCCAACGCCGAGGTCGACGGCAGGATCAGGTCGGCATGGCGCGTGGTCTCGTTGATGTACAAGTCAATACTGAGCATGAAGTCGAGGCCGGCCAGGGCGTCGTCCAGGCGTCGCCCGTTGGGCGTGGACAACACTGGGTTACCCGCCACGGTCACCAGTGCCCGCACCTGCCCCTCCCCGGGTTCGAGGATCTCTTCGGCCAGGGCCGACACCGGCAACTCGCCGCCGTACTCGGGCAAGCCCGAGACCCGGCTGCGCCATTGGTCGAAATGCCCGCCGCAAGTGCTGGCGACCAGGTCGACCGCAGGTGTCGTGCACAGGGCACCGCCCTCGCGATCAAGATTGCCGGTGACCAGGTTGATCAACTGCACCAACCAGTGGCACAGCGAACCGAAGACCTGGGTCGATACACCCATTCGGCCATAACACACCGCTTTGTCGGCAGCGGCGAAATCTCGCGCCAACTGGCGGATCGCCTCCGCCGGAATACCACACAGCGCGCTCATGGCGGTCGCATCGAACGGCAGGATGGCTTCGCGCACCTGTTCCAGCCCAGTGACCGGCAGATGCGAGCCCCGGGCCAGGTTCTCGCTGAACAGCGTATGCAGCAGGCCACACAACAGCGCCGCGTCGCCACCGGGGCGAATGAACAGGTGCTGGTCAGCCAGCGCCGCTGTCTCGCTGCGCCGCGGATCCACCACCACCAATTGTCCGCCTCGGGCCTTGAGCGCCTTGAGACGCTTTTCCACATCCGGCACGGTCATGATGCTGCCATTGGAAGCCAGGGGATTGCCGCCCAGGATCAGCATGAACTGGGTCTGATCGATGTCCGGAATGGGCAACAGCAGGCCATGGCCATACATCAGGTGGCTGGTCAGGTGCTGCGGCAACTGGTCCACTGAGGTCGCAGAGAAGCGATTGCGGGTCTTGAGCAGGCCGAGGAAGTAGTTGCTGTGGGTCATCAGCCCATAGTTGTGCACGCTGGGGTTGCCCTGGTAAACGGCCACCGCGTTGCGCCCGTGGGCCTGCTGGATCGCCCACAACCGCTCGGCGGCCAGGGCGAAGGCTTCGTTCCAGTCGATCGGCAACCACTGGTCACCGATGCGCCGGTGAGGCTGGCGCAGACGGTCGGGGTCCTCCTGGATGTCCTGCAGGGCGACCGCCTTGGGGCAGACATGGCCGCGGCTGAACGGATCCTGCTGATCGCCCTTGATCGAGCTGATCCGCGCCGGACCATCTGTTTCATGGGTGACTTCGATATTCAGGCCACAGATGGCCTCGCACAGGTGACAGGCTCGGTGATGCAGGGTCTTGGTCATGGCCGCCTCTGCCTTGTTATTTTAAAGACTCGACTATGCGCCCGCCGATCGAGGCTCGCTAGAAAGGTTCGCGACGTGAATCGGACGATATCAGGGGGACGATTCGCGACAACGGGTTTGCCAAAAGCGCTCCGAGCCGTGTACAACCGCTGTAGCAAATAAAAAACAGCTAGCCGGCAAGGGCTTACGACACCCATTGACACAGAGGCGCTGTTTCCCCTCTTGGTTTCAGGCGACATTTAATTATAGTATTGCGCCTTTCCCTATTCCGTCCGCCCTGTGCGGCTTACGCCGCAGGTCACCCCCGTTGTCAACAAAACCCATACGGTCGACCTGCAAAACGTTGCAGATAAGGTAGTCAATCATGAGCGCTAGGCACTTTCTCTCCCTGCTGGATTTCACCGCTGACGAATTGCTCGGCGTGATCCGTCGCGGCATTGAGCTGAAGGACCTGCGCAAACGAGGCGTGCTGTTCGAGCCGCTGAAAAACCGCGTGCTGGGCATGATCTTCGAGAAGTCCTCGACCCGCACCCGGGTGTCTTTCGAGGCCGGCATGATCCAGCTCGGCGGCCAGGCCATCTTCCTGTCGCCGCGCGACACCCAGCTGGGCCGCGGCGAGCCGATCGCCGACAGCGCCATCGTGCTGTCGAGCATGGTCGACGCGGTGATGATCCGCACCCACGCCCACAGCACCCTCACCGAGTTCGCCGCCAACGCGAAGGTGCCGGTCATCAACGGCCTGTCCGACGAGTCGCACCCCTGCCAACTGCTGGCCGACATGCAGACTTTCTTCGAGCACCGTGGCGCGATCCAGGGCAAGACCGTGGCCTGGGTCGGCGACGGCTTCAACATGTGCAACTCCTATATCGAAGCTGCCGTGCAGTTCGATTTCCAACTGCGCATCACCTGCCCTGAAGGCTACGAGCCTGATCAACGCTTCCTGGCGCTGGGCGGTGACCGCGTGCAGATCATCCGTGATCCGAAAGAAGCCGTGCGCGGCGCTCACCTGGTGACCACGGATGTCTGGACTTCCATGGGCCAGGAAGAGGAAACTGCACGGCGCCTGGCGCATTTCGCGCCTTACCAGGTCACCCGCGAACTGCTCGACCTGGCGGCACCCGATGCCCTGTTCATGCATTGCCTGCCCGCCCACCGTGGCGAGGAAATCAGCCAGGACCTGCTCGACGACCCTCGTTCGGTCGCCTGGGACGAAGCTGAAAACCGCCTGCATGCGCAGAAGGCCCTTCTGGAATTCCTTGTAGAACCGGCTTACCACCACGCATGAGTCAACAGCTACTGCTCAACCTGCGCAACCTCGCCTGCGGCTATGGCGAGCAACGCATCGTCCAGAACCTCAACCTGCACCTGAACGCAGGCGACATCGGTTGCCTGCTGGGGTCCTCCGGCTGCGGCAAGACCACCACGCTGCGCGCCATCGCCGGCTTCGAGCCGGTGCACGATGGCGAAATCCAGCTAGCCGGCGAAGTCATTTCCCGCGCCGGGTTCACCCTGGCCCCGGAAAAGCGCCGGATTGGCATGGTGTTCCAGGACTACGCCCTGTTCCCACACCTTACCGTGGCGCAGAACATCGCCTTCGGCATCGGCAAGCATCCGCGCCAGGCGGCGGTGGTCGACGAGATGCTCGAACTGGTCAAGCTCGGCGGCCTGGGCGGGCGCTACCCGCACGAACTGTCCGGTGGCCAGCAGCAGCGCGTGGCCCTGGCCCGGGCGCTGGCGCCGGAGCCACAGCTGCTGCTGCTCGACGAGCCGTTCTCCAACCTCGACGTGGAGCTGCGTCGGCGCCTGAGCCATGAGGTGCGCGACATTCTCAAGAGCCGTGGCACCAGCGCCATCCTGGTCACCCACGACCAGGAGGAAGCCTTTGCCGTCAGCGACCATGTAGGCGTGTTCAAAGAAGGTCGTCTGGAACAGTGGGACACCCCCTACAACCTCTACCACGAGCCGCAGACCCCGTTCGTCGCCAGCTTCATCGGCCAGGGTTACTTCATTCGCGGCCAGATGAGCAGCCACGAGTCGGTCACCACCGAACTCGGCGAGCTGCGCGGCAACCGCGCCTACACCATGGCTCCCGGCAGCTCGGTGGACGTGCTGCTGCGCCCGGATGATATCGTCCATGCTCCCGACAGCCCGTTGCGGGCGCGGATCATCGGCAAGAGCTTCCTCGGCGCCTCGACGCTGTATCGCCTGCAACTGCCCACCGGCAGCCAGCTCGAGTCGATTTTCCCCAGCCACAATGACCATCAGGTCGGCCAGGATGTCGGCATTGCGGTTGCTGCGGACCACCTGGTGCTGTTCGCGGTGCCCGGTAGCGTCGCTGCGCAGCTCTCCAGCCATGAGCAAGGCGTGCGACGCGTCAGCTGCGCACATTGATGCGCTAGATCCTCACAGCATCAATGTGCCGCTGGCGACGCGCCTGGCCATCCCGCCGATCTTCACCCGCTCGCCTTCCAGACGACAGAACAGCTCACCGCCCCTGGTCGAACACTGGAAGGCCTGCAGCTCGGACTTGCCAAGTCGCGCCGCCCAGTACGGGATCAGTGAGCAATGGGTGGAGCCGGTGACCGGGTCTTCCGGGATGCCAATGCCCGGAGCGAAATAGCGCGATACGAAATCATGCCGCTCGCCTGGAGCCGTCACGATCACTCCCAAGCCCGGCAGGCGAGCCAGCGCTGCCATGTCCGGCGCGCAATCGCGTACCGCTTGCTCCGAGTCGAGCACCACGAACAGCTCGCGGGTCTGGTAGACCTCGCGCACCTCGCAGCCCAGCGCTTCGGCCACCGCCACTGGCTCGGTCAACGGCTGCGGATCGATGCGCGGGAAGTCCAACCACAGGCGGCCATTCTCACGGCTGACGCTCAGCAGGCCCGAACGGCTCTTGAAGTCCAGGCGCGGCGCCTGCTCAGCATAGACGTCGAACAGGACATGAGCGCTGGCCAGGGTGGCGTGACCACACAGGGGGACTTCGGTGCTCGGGGTGAACCAGCGGATCCGATAGCCATCATCCTCGGCCACCACGAACGCGGTTTCGGCAAGGTTGTGCTCGGCGGCCACCTGCTGCATCAGGCCATCTTCGAGCCACTGGTCCAGGCGGTAGACCATGGCCGGGTTGCCAGCGAAGGGGCGGTCACTGAAGGCGTCCACCTGATGAAAATGCAACTGCATGCCACGACTCCTGTATCTGGCGGGAAAGGTCCCGAGCATGCGGCATGCCGCCAGGGCCCGACAGTGACAGAGTCGTAGAATTTCTATCAGTACAGATGATCAGCCGCGACCGATCTCGGCGAACTGTGCCTGGGTGTGGGTCGCCAGCACTGTGGCGGCCAGCTCCACTTCAAGACCACGGCGGCCAGCGCTCACATGAATCGTTTCATGTTGTTGCGCGGATTGATCGATAAAAGTGCGCAAGCGCTTCTTCTGCCCCAGCGGGCTGATCCCGCCGACCAGGTAACCCGTGGCGCGCTGGGCGGCCTGCGGGTCGGCCATTTCGCACTTTTTCACTCCCGCCGCGTGGGCCAGGGCCTTCAGGTCGAGGGTCCCGACCACCGGCACCACGGCCACCAGCAGTTCGCCCTTTTCACTGCTGGCGAGCAAGGTTTTGAATACCCGCAACGGGTCAAGGCCGAGCTTTTCCGCCGCCTCCAGGCCATACGAGGCGGTTTTCGGATCATGTTCGTAACTGTGCACGCGGTGCTCGGCGCGCACCTTCTTCAAAAGGTCCAGGGCGGGGGTCATCAACGGCTCCAGTCGATCACAAGTCGCCCGGTACTTTAGGGCAATTCTACCGGTGCAGCCAGCGCAGGTCCCAGGCTAGAGCAGCGGCCATGGATTCACGACCCGGTGCGTCAGTCAGATTGTGGCCAAGCGTTCATTTTCGACCTTTGACATCAGCGTTTCTTGTCTATATTTTTTCGTTTATGAATAAATGGTGCACCTATAAGGTGCACTACCTGTACCTGCCCGGCGTCAATGGGGATCGACTCCGGGCTTTTTTGCTGTCGAGCGCCCAGCGCCTCACAACAACAAGAACCGAGGTCACACATGACAACTGCTCTACGCGAACCCACGTTATCCGCCCAATGCCTGGCCGAGTTTCTCGGCACCGCCCTGCTCATCTTCTTCGGCACCGGTTGTGTCGCCGCGCTCAAGGTCGCTGGCGCCAGCTTCGGCCTGTGGGAGATCAGCATCATCTGGGGGGTCGGCGTGAGCATGGCGATCTACCTGACCGCCGGCGTCTCCGGCGCGCACCTGAACCCAGCGGTCAGCATCGCCCTGGCGGTGTTCGCCGGTTTCGACAAGCGCAAGCTGCCGTTCTACATGCTGGCCCAGGTGTGCGGCGCATTCTGCGGCGCGGCCCTGGTGTACTTCCTGTACAGCAACCTATTCTTCGATTTCGAACAAAGCCACGCCATGGTACGCGGCAGCCAGGCCAGCCTGGAGCTGGCCTCGGTGTTCTCCACCTACCCGCACCCGGCGCTGTCCACTGGCCAGGCCTTCCTGGTCGAAGTGATCATCACCGCGATCCTGATGGCCGTGATCATGGCCCTGACCGACGACAACAACGGTCTGCCACGCGGCGCCACCGCCCCGCTGCTGATCGGCCTGCTGATCGCCGTGATCGGCAGCGCCATGGGACCGCTGACCGGCTTCGCAATGAACCCGGCGCGAGATTTCGGGCCTAAACTGATGACCTTCCTGGCCGGCTGGGGCGAAGTCGCCTTCACCGGCGGGCGCGATATTCCGTATTTCCTGGTGCCGGTGTTCGCGCCAATCCTCGGTGCCAGCCTGGGCGCGGCCCTGTACCGTGGGGTGATCGCCCGCAACTTGCCGACAACCCAGGCTGCGGCCCAACAGACAGACGATAATCCTCAGGGTGATACCCAGGTTTCCTGATGCCAGCGCCGGGCCCGGACCGCAAGGCCGGCGCCCGCCACGCCCTGACCTACTCCCTTATTCGTGCAAGGCCACCGACATGACCGATACCCTGGACAAGAACTACATCATCGCCCTGGACCAGGGCACCACCAGTTCGCGCGCCATCATCTTTGATCGCGACGCCAACGTGGTGGGCACCTCGCAGCGTGAATTCGCCCAGCATTACCCGCAGGCGGGCTGGGTCGAACACGACCCGATGGAAATCTTCGCTACCCAGAGCGCGACCATGGTCGAGGCCCTGGCCCAGGCCGGCATCAGCCACGCCCAGGTCGCCGCCATCGGCATCACCAACCAGCGTGAGACCACCGTCGTCTGGGACAAGGAAACCGGCCGCCCGGTGTACAACGCCATCGTCTGGCAATGCCGCCGCAGCACCGACATCTGCGCCCAGCTCAAGCGCGACGGCCACGAGCAGTACATCCGCGAAGCCACCGGCCTGGTCACCGACCCGTACTTCTCCGGCACCAAGCTCAAGTGGATACTCGACAATGTCGAAGGCGCCCGCGAACGCGCCGAACGTGGCGAGCTGCTGTTCGGCACCATCGATACCTGGCTGATCTGGAAATTCTCCGGCGGCAAGGTACATGTCACCGACTACACCAACGCCTCGCGTACGCTGATGTTCAACATCCATTCGCTGCAGTGGGACGAGAAGCTGCTCGATATCCTCGGCATTCCGCGCCAGATGCTGCCTGAAGTGCGCCCATCGTCCGAGGTCTATGGCAAGACCAAGAGCGGCATCGACATCGCCGGTATCGCCGGCGACCAGCAATCGGCGCTGTTCGGCCAGATGTGCGTCGAACCGGGCCAGGCCAAGAACACCTACGGCACCGGCTGCTTCCTGCTGATGAACACCGGCGCCAAGGCGGTCCAGTCGTCTCACGGCCTGCTCACCACCATCGCTTGCGGCCCACGCGGCGAGGTGGCCTACGCCCTCGAGGGCGCGGTGTTCAATGGCGGCTCGACCGTGCAGTGGCTGCGCGACGAGCTGAAGATCGTCAACGACGCCTACGACACCGAGTACTTCGCCAGCAAGGTCAAGGACAGCAATGGCGTCTACCTGGTACCGGCCTTCACCGGCCTGGGCGCGCCGTACTGGGATCCGTACGCTCGTGGCGCATTGTTCGGCCTGACCCGTGGCGTCAAGGTCGATCACATCATTCGCGCCGCCCTGGAGTCGATCGCCTACCAGACCCGCGATGTGCTCGACGCCATGCAGCAGGACTGCGGCCAGCGCCTCTCCGAACTGCGCGTGGACGGTGGCGCAGTGGCCAACAACTTCCTCATGCAGTTCCAGGCCGACATTCTCGGCACCTGCGTCGAGCGTCCGAAGATGCGCGAGACCACGGCGCTGGGCGCGGCCTACCTGGCGGGCCTTGCCTGCGGCTTCTGGAGCGGCCTGGACGAGTTGCGCGACAAGGCGATCATCGAACGCGAGTTCAGCCCGCAGCTCGATGAAGCGGCGAAAGAGAAGCTGTACAAGGGCTGGCGCAAGGCTGTGGATCGTACCCGCGACTGGGAAGATCACGACGCCTGATCTAGTAATGCAGGGGCTGCCGTGCAGCCCCAGTTGACCAACGGCCTACTGGTCGTCATCTCCGTCCTACGGCATCATTGCAGAATTTGTCCGGCAGCCCCAAAGGACCGCCCATGAATCTGCCCCCACGCCAACAACAAATCCTCGAGCTCGTCCGCGAACGCGGCTATGTCAGCATCGAAGAGATGGCGCAGCTGTTCGTCGTCACCCCGCAGACCATCCGCCGCGATATCAACCAGCTTGCCGAGGGCAACCTGCTGCGCCGTTATCACGGTGGCGCGGCCTACGACTCGAGCATTGAGAACACCGCCTACGCCATGCGCGCCGACCAGATGCGCGACGAGAAGCAACGCATCGCCGAAGCCGTGGCACGGCAGATTCCCGACCATGCCTCACTGTTCATCAACATCGGCACCACCACCGAATCCATCGCCCGCGCCCTGCTCAACCACAACCACCTGAAGGTCATCACCAACAACCTGCACGTGGCGGCGATCCTGGCGGCCAAGGACGACTTCGAGGTACTGGTGGCCGGCGGCACGGTCCGTCGCGACGGCGGCGTGGTCGGCCAGGCAAGCGTCGACTTCATCAGCCAATTCAAGGTCGATTTCGCCGTGGTCGGCATCAGCGGTATCGACGAAGACGGCAGCCTGCTGGACTTCGACTACCAGGAAGTACGTGTATCCCAGGCGATCATCAGCAACGCCCGCCAGGTGCTACTGGCGGCGGACTCGAGCAAGTTCGGCCGCAATGCCATGGTTCGCCTCGGTTCGATCAGCCTGATCGACTGCCTGGTGACCGACCAGGCCCCTTCTTCTGCCCTGACGCAGTTGCTCAATCAGTACAAGATTCGTCTCGAGGTGGTTTGAAGCAGAGGCCGTGGGAGGGCGAAGGGCGCAGGCCTCAGCCCTTGTATCGCCTGTGAGATCAAGCGCCGCGCGGGCGGCGCTCGATCTCAATACCCCTGAAAATCTTCAACCGTTCACCCCACCTTTTTCACAAATGTTCATTTCCCTGTCATCCGATCAGTTTTTTCTATAAAGACTGACTGGCAGCCGCCTGTTCATTGCGCTAGTATTTTCGAAAACGAACATTAATGTTCATATTCGATGTGAACAGCCCCAGGAGGCCTTGCCCGTGTCCCAGCCCGTTTCGTCCCAGCCACCACTCCAGGACTGCTACGACCTCGCCGTGATCGGCGGTGGCATCAATGGCGTCGGTATCGCTGCCGATGCCGCCGGGCGCGGTCTGAAGGTGTTCCTTTGCGAAAAGGATGACCTGGCACAGCACACCTCCTCGGCCAGCAGCAAGCTGATCCACGGCGGCCTGCGCTACCTGGAGCACTACGAATTCCGCCTGGTGCGCGAAGCACTGGCCGAACGCGAAGTGCTGCTGGCCAAGGCGCCGCACATCGTCAAGCCTATGCGCTTCGTGCTGCCCCATCGCCCGCACCTGCGCCCGGCCTGGATGATCCGTGCCGGCCTGTTCCTCTATGACCACCTGGGCAAGCGCAAGCGTCTGGGCGCCTCGCGCGGCCTGCGATTCGGCCCAGGCTACCCGCTCAAGCCAGTCATCACCCGCGGCTTCGAATACGCCGACTGCGCGGTGGACGATGCTCGCCTGGTGGTGCTCAATGCCATGGCCGCCCGGGAGAAGGGCGCGCACATCCATACCCGCACCCGTTGCCTGCGCGCCGAACGCGTCGACGGCCTGTGGCAGGTGGAACTGCAGCATGCCGATGGCAGCCTGCAGAGCATCCGCGCCCGGGCACTGGTGAACGCTGCCGGCCCTTGGGTCGCCAGCTTCATCAAGGACGACCTCAAGCTCGATGCGCCGTACGGCATTCGCCTGATACAAGGCAGCCACCTGATCGTGCCGCGCCTGTACGAGGGCGAACACGCCTACATCCTGCAGAACGAAGACCAGCGCATCGTCTTCTGCATTCCTTACCTGGATCGCTTCACCCTGATCGGCACCACCGACCGCGAATACAGCGGTGACCCGGCCAAGGTAGCGATCACCGAACAGGAAACCGACTATCTGCTCAAGGTGGTCAACGAGCACTTCAACCACCAGCTCAGCCGCGCCGATATCCTGCACACCTATTCCGGCGTGCGCCCGCTGTGCAACGACGAATCGGACAACCCTTCGGCCGTGACCCGCGACTACACCCTGGCGCTGTCTGCCGCCCAGGGCGAGGCGCCGTTGCTGTCTGTGTTTGGCGGCAAGCTGACCACATACCGCAAGCTGGCCGAATCAGCCATGGCCGAGCTGCAGCCATTCTTCACCCAGATGCGCGGCAGTTGGACCGCAGGCGCACCACTCCCCGGCGGTGAAAGCATGACAACCGTACCAGCCCTGGTCGATGCGCTGGTGGCACGTCATGCCTGGCTGCCACTGGATATTGCCAAGCGTTGGGCCACGACCTATGGCAGCCGTGTGTGGCGTCTGCTCGACGGTGTCAACGGCCCCGAAGACCTCGGCCAGTCCATGGGCGGTGGCCTGTTCACCCGCGAGGTCGACTACCTGTGCACCGAAGAATGGGCCATCAGCGCCGACGACATCCTCTGGCGCCGCACCAAGCTGGGCCTGTTCACCAGTGCGATCGAGCAACAGGCACTGGCTGACTACTTGCAGCAGACCCAGGGCAACCGCGTGCAGGCTGCCTGACGCCAAACTGCTAAAGCTTGGGTTCGATCATCATCCATGGGGCCGCTTTGCGGCCCCAATGCATCTGACCGATGCATCTGCGCGCAGCCATTCGTTCGGATTTCCGAATGCGCCACGTCCCATCCTTTCGGAAATCCGTACGACACATACTGTCGTAAAGGCATCAAAAAACATTAATCCCCAGCATTTTCGCGGCGTTATGATCGACATCAGAGCTTGGCACGACTCATGCTCTACACTTGGAAGCCGAATGCACCACGCTTCATGCTGTATTCGTTGAACGAAAGAGTCCGCCAACGGCTCCATAAAAAAAACAAACACGTCGAGGAAAATTTGATGCGCATCGTTCGTCAATTGCTGGGCGCCGCCATCGCGGCAGCAGTCATTTCGTCGCCGGTCATGGCCGAAGAACTGACCGGCACCCTGAAGAAGATCAAGGACTCCGGCACCATCACCCTGGGCCATCGCGACTCCTCCATCCCGTTCTCCTACCTGGCCGGCAGCACCGCACCGGTAGGCTACTCCCACGACATCCAGCTGGCCGTCGTCGACGCCCTGAAGAAGCAACTGGGCACCGACATCAAGATCAAGTACAACCTGGTCACCTCGCAGACCCGCATCCCGCTGGTGCAGAACGGCACCGTGGACCTTGAGTGCGGTTCCACCACCAACAACGTCGAGCGCCAGCAGCAGGTCGGCTTCTCGGTGGGCATCTTCGAAGTCGGCACCCGCCTGCTGACCAAGGTCAAGGATGGCCAGCCTTCCTATAAAGACTTTGCCGACCTGGCCGGCAAGAACGTGGTGACCACCGCCGGCACCACCTCCGAGCGCATCCTCAAGGCGATGAACGCCGACAAGCAGATGAAGATGAACGTGATCTCCGCCAAGGACCACGGTGAAGCCTTCAACATGCTCGAAAGCGGCCGCGCCGTGGCCTTCATGATGGACGACGCCCTGCTGGCCGGTGAAATGGCCAAGGCCAAGAAGCCTGCCGACTGGGTCATCACCGGCACGCCACAGTCGTACGAAATCTACGGCTGCATGGTGCGCAAGGACGACCCGGCCTTCAAGAAAGCGGTCGACGAGGCCATCGTCGCCTACTTCAAGTCGGGTGAGGTCAACAAGAGCTACGACAAGTGGTTCCAGCAGCCGATCCCGCCAAAGGGCCTGAACCTGCAGTTCCCGATGAGCGACGAGCTGAAGAAGCTGATCGCCGAGCCGACCGACAAGGCGGCGGACGAGAAGAAGTCCTGACCTCCGGCAAATAGTGGCCTGAAGCGCCTCCGCGCGAATCCATCCAACAGGCCACTTAGTTAGTGTCTAACCTTTACATCCGAGGGCGTCGAACGCCCCCGGGTGTATCGAGGTGCCCGTGAAACAACCGTCTGAGGGGAAATCCCGATGAATTACAACTGGGACTGGGGCGTGTTCTTCAAGTCCACTGGCGTGGGCAGCGAAACCTATCTGGACTGGTACATCAGCGGTCTGGGCTGGACAATCGCCATCGCCATCTCCGCCTGGATCATCGCCTTGCTGCTGGGCTCGCTGCTCGGCGTGATGCGTACCGTACCCAACCGTCTGGTGTCAGGGATCGCCACCGCCTACGTCGAACTGTTCCGCAACGTGCCGCTGCTGGTGCAACTGTTCATCTGGTACTTCCTGGTGCCGGACCTGCTGCCAGAAGGCCTGCAGGAATGGTTCAAGCAGGACCTCAACCCGACCACCTCGGCACTGATCAGCGTGGTCATCTGCCTCGGCCTGTTCACCGCCGCCCGTGTCTGCGAGCAGGTGCGCACCGGCATCCAGGCGCTGCCCCGCGGCCAGGAGTCGGCCGGGCGCGCGATGGGCTTCAGCCTCCCGCAGATCTACATGAACGTGCTGCTGCCCCAGGCCTACCGGATCATTATTCCGCCGCTCACCTCGGAATTTTTGAACGTGTTCAAGAACTCCTCGGTGGCCTCGCTGATCGGCCTGATGGAGCTGCTGGCGCAGACCAAGCAGACTGCCGAGTTCTCCGCGAACCTGTTCGAAGCATTCACCCTGGCCACCCTGATCTACTTCACCCTGAACATGGGCCTGATGCTGCTCATGCGCATGGTCGAGAAGAAAGTCGCGGTACCGGGCCTGATTTCCGTGGGAGGCAAGTAAATGGACATGGATTTCAGTGAAATCATCCCGGCCCTGCCCGCCCTCTGGGACGGCATGGTCCTGACCCTGCAACTGATGGTCATGGGCGTGGTCGGCGGTATTGCCCTGGGTACCATCCTTGCCCTGATGCGCCTGTCGTCGAACAAGCTGCTAGCTAATATCGCTGGCGCCTACGTCAACTACTTCCGCTCCATCCCGCTGCTGCTGGTGATCACCTGGTTCTACCTGGCGGTGCCGTTCGTGCTGCGCTGGATCACCGGCGAAGACACCCCGGTGGGCGCCTTCACCTCCTGCGTCGTGGCCTTCATGATGTTCGAGGCGGCCTACTTCTGCGAAATCGTCCGCGCCGGCGTGCAGTCGATCTCCAAGGGCCAGATGGGCGCCGCGCAGGCGCTGGGCATGAGCTACGGCCAGTGCATGCGCCTGATCATCCTGCCCCAGGCGTTTCGCAAGATGACCCCGCTGCTTTTGCAACAGAGCATCATCCTGTTCCAGGACACCTCGCTGGTCTACACCGTCGGCCTGATCGATTTCCTCAACTCGGCCCGCTCCAACGGCGACATCATCGGGCGCTCCCATGAGTTCCTGATCTTCGCCGGTGTCGTCTACTTCCTCATCAGCTTCTCCGCTTCCTGGTTGGTCAAGCGCCTGCAAAAAAGGATCGCCGTATGATTTCCATCAAGAACGTCAACAAGTGGTACGGGGACTTCCAGGTGCTGACCGACTGCAGCACCGAGGTCAAGAAGGGGGAAGTGGTGGTCGTGTGCGGCCCGTCCGGCTCGGGCAAGTCGACCCTGATCAAGTGCGTCAACGCACTGGAACCCTTCCAGAAGGGCGACATCGTGGTCGACGGGACCTCCATCGCCGACCCGAAGACCAACCTGCCCAAGCTGCGTTCGCGGGTGGGCATGGTGTTCCAGCACTTCGAGCTGTTCCCTCACCTGTCGATCACCGAGAACCTGACCATCGCCCAGCGCAAGGTGCTCGGCCGCAGCGAGGCGGAAGCCACCAAGAAAGGCCTGGCCCTGCTCGACCGCGTAGGCCTCGGCGCCCACGCCAAGAAGCATCCCGGCCAGCTGTCCGGTGGCCAGCAGCAGCGCGTGGCGATCGCTCGCGCCCTGTCGATGGACCCGATCGTCATGCTGTTCGACGAACCGACCTCGGCGCTGGACCCGGAGATGGTCAACGAAGTGCTCGACGTGATGGTCGAGCTGGCCCACGAAGGCATGACCATGATGTGCGTGACCCATGAGATGGGCTTTGCGCGCAAGGTCGCCAACCGGGTGATCTTCATGGACAAGGGCCACATCATCGAGGATTGCCAGAAGGAAGACTTCTTCGGCAACCCCGAAGGCCGCCACGAACGCACTCAACACTTCCTCAGCAAGATCCTGCAACACTAAGCAGGCACTGCTGCCCGGCGCTGCCGGGCAGCGGATGCTGGTGGTGACAAGGCCACTGTGATGAAATGCGACCCCTCGCTCCTTCGCCCTGCCCAGCCTGCCGTGAAATCCCGTCTGATCCGCCAACTGCTCCTCCCGCCCCTGGTCATTCTACTGATGGTTGGGCTGGGCTTCGTTGGCTTCTTGATCAGCGAGAGCAACGGCATCCGCACCCTCAGCGAGAACGGCGAGCGCCAGCTGGAGCTGCACGCCCGTACCGTCGAAAGCGAAATCAGCAAGTACACCTACCTGCCCAGCCTGCTGGAGTTGGAAGACAGCGTCTCGCGCCTGCTCACCGACCCCGAGGCCGGTGACCGTCAGGCCGTCAACGAATACCTCGAGGGCCTGAACCGGCGCAGCCGCAGCCGGGCGATCTTCGTCCTCGACACCAACGGCAGGGTCCAGGCCACCAGCAACTGGCGCGACGCCGACTCCTTCCTCGGCGAGGACCTGGCGTTTCGCGCCTACTTCCAGGTCGCCGTGCGCGGCGAGCCGGGGCGCTTCTACGGCATCGGCAGCACCACCGGCGAGGCCGGCTACTACCTGGCACACGGGTTGGAGGAACACGGCAAGATCATCGGCGTGGCGGTGATCAAAGTTCGCCTGGACACCCTTGAGGAGCGCTGGCAGCGTGCCCGTCTGGAGGCCTTTGTCAGCGACGAGAACGGCATCATCATTCTCTCCAGCGACCCGGCCCGGCGCCTGAAATCAGTACGCCCGCTCACCCCGCAGATCAAGGAGCGCCTCGCGCGCAGCCTGCAATACTACTGGTGGCCGCTCAACGAACTGCAACCGCTGGCCCGCGAAACCCTGGCCGACGGCGTGGAAAAGCTCACCTTCCCGGCCAACAGCGAGACCGACCAGGGCAAGCAACGTGAAGTCTCCTACCTGGCCCAGACCCGCCGCCTGGTCGACACCCCCTGGCATTTCACCCTGCTCACCCCGCTGCAGGACCTGCGCCGCGAATCGATGATGCAGGGCATCCTGGTGGGCGTGGCCTTCGCCCTGCTGGCGATCCTGGCCATCGCCTGGAACGAGCGGCGCAAGGTGATCGCCACCCGCCTGGCCGCCCGCGAGGCCCTGGAAGAGGCCAACAGCCAGCTGGAACGCAAGATCACCGAGCGCACCGCCGACCTGCGCGCCAGCAACGAACGGCTCAAGGGCCAGATCCGCGAGCGCCGCCACGCCGAGCAGACCCTGCGCCACGCCCAGGACGAACTGGTTCAGGCCGGCAAGCTGGCGGCCATCGGGCAGATGTCCACCAGCATTGCCCATGAGTTGAACCAGCCGCTGGCGGCCTTGCGCACCCTGTCCGGCAACACCGTGCGCTTCCTCGAACGCGGCGCGCTGGAAACCGCCAGCGCCAACCTGCGCACCATGAACGACCTGATCGACCGCATGGGCCGCATCACCGCCAGCCTGCGCTCGTTCGCCCGACGTGGCGACGACAGCGGCCAGGCCTCGCTAGAAAAGGCGGTGGAGGCTACCTTGCAGGTGCTGGCCAACCGCATCAGCGCCTGCCACCTGCAACTGCACCGACAGTTCGACGATCAACTGCTGGCCATCGACCAGACCCGGCTGGAACAGATCCTGGTCAACCTGATCGGCAACGCCCTCGACGCCATGGCCACCCAACCCCTGCCGCAACTGTGGCTCGAAGGCGAGACGCAGGGCGACAAGTATCGCCTGCGGGTGCTCGACAACGGCCACGGCATCGATGCCGAGGCGCGCAAGCACCTGTTCGAACCTTTCTTCACCACCAAACCGGGCGAGCATGGCCTGGGCCTGGGCCTGACCCTGTCGGCGAGCCTGGCCACCGCCGCCAAGGGTACACTGAGCGTCGAACATCCCGCCGGTGGCGGCACCGCGTTCGTGCTTGCCCTGCCCCTGGTCACGCCCCCTAGCGAATTGGCTGAGCCTCTATGAAACAAGCACCTCTCACCGTCCTGATCGTCGAAGACGACCCGCACGTGCTGCTCGGCTGCCAGCAGGCGCTGGCCCTGGAAGACATCGCCTGCGAAGGCGTCGGCAGCGCCGAGCAGGCCCTGGAGCGCATCGGCGACGACTTTGCCGGCATCGTCGTCAGCGATATCCGCCTGCCGGGCATCGATGGCCTGGAGCTACTCAACCGCCTCAAGGCCCGCGACCGCAGCCTGCCGGTGGTGCTGATCACCGGCCACGGCGACATCGACATGGCGGTCGGCGCCATGCGCAACGGCGCCTACGACTTCATGGAGAAACCCTTCTCGCCGGAGCGTCTGGTCGAGGTGGTGCGCCGGGCACTGGAACAGCGCGGCCTGTCTCGCGAGGTATTCGCCCTGCGCCGCCAACTGGCCGAACAGAGCAGCCTGGAAGGGCGTATCATCGGCCGCTCGCCGGCCATGGAGCAACTGCGCGAACTGATCGCCAACGTCGCCGACACCTCGGCCAACGTGCTGATCGAAGGCGAGACCGGCACCGGCAAGGAGCTGGTCGCCCGCTGCCTGCACGACTTCAGCCGGCGCCAGGGCCAGCCGTTCGTGGCGCTGAACTGCGGCGGCCTGCCGGAGAACCTGTTCGAAAGCGAGATCTTCGGCCACGAGGCCAACGCCTTCACCGGTGCCGGCAAGCGTCGCATCGGCAAGATCGAGCACGCCAATGGCGGCACGCTTTTCCTCGACGAGGTGGAGAGCATGCCGATCAACCTGCAGATCAAGCTGCTGCGCGTGCTGCAGGAGCGCACCCTGGAGCGCCTGGGCTCGAACCAGAGCATCCCGGTGGACTGCCGGGTAATCGCCGCTACCAAGTCCGACCTCGCCACCCTGGGCCAGAGCGGCCAGTTCCGCAGCGACCTGTACTACCGGCTCAACGTCGTTACCCTGGAGCTGCCACCACTGCGTGAGCGTCGCGAAGACATCCTGCAACTGTTCGAGCACTTCCTGCAGCAATCTGCCCTGCGCTTCGACCGCGAAGCGCCAGCGCTAGACAGCCAGACCCTGTCGCGGCTGATGGCTCACGACTGGCCGGGCAACGTGCGCGAGCTGCGCAACGTCGCCGAGCGCCATGCCCTGGGGCTGCCCGCATTCAAGAAGGGCCCAAGCGGCGGCGCCAGCCAGGGCCTGGGTTTTGCCGAGGCGGTGGAAGCGTTCGAACGCAACCTGCTCAGCGACGCCCTGCAGCGCACCGGCGGCAACCTCAGCCAGGCCAGCTTGGAGCTGGGCATGGCCAAGACCACGCTGTTCGACAAAGTGAAGAAGTACGGCCTCGGCTGATCGGCAACCCCAATCCTGGAATGAAAACGTGGACCTGGTATTCAAAGCGGCCCTGGGCGCCGGGGTGGTGGTGCTCCTGGCAATCCTGTCGAAGACCCGCAACTATTACATTGCCGGCTTGGTGCCGCTGTTTCCCACCTTTGCCCTGATCGCCCACTATATCGTCGGCAAGGGGCGGTCGCTGGAAGACCTGAAGGCCACCATCCTGTTCGGCATGTGGTCGATCATTCCCTACTTCGTCTATCTGGCGACGCTCTACGTGCTGGTCGATCGCCTGCGCCTGGAAGCTTCGCTGGTGCTGGCCACTGTGGCCTGGCTGATGGCGGCGACGGTGCTGGTGAGCGTTTGGGTAAGGATGCATTGAACCTATCGCGAAACGATGCTGGAAGCCGGCCTGCCGCGAGAGCCTTTAAAGCCGGGCAATATGCGTGACATCCTGTCGATGCGCCTGCAGGTAGGGTAGAACCGCCACCAACAACGGCGCCTTGAACGGCTCCTGAAAGCGATGCGCCAGCCCAGGAATCAGCCGCAACTGGCTACCCTGGATATGCGCCGCCAGATGCACCCCGTGCATCACTGGCAACAAGGGATCGGCGGTGCCGTGCACCACCAGCGTCGGCACCCGCAATTGATTGAGCAGTTCGACCCGGCTGGGTTCGGCAAGGATCGCCATGATCTGGCGTTTGGCCCCTTCCGGATTGAACGCCCGGTCATAGGCCACGGCAGCTTGTTCCAGCAGCGCGGCACGGTCATCCCGCACCTCGGGGCTGCCCAGTGCCGCCAGCAGATCGGCCTGCTGCTCGATGGCCACCTCGCGGCTCGGCGCACTGCGCCGCGCCAGCAACTGCACCAAAGCCGGATCCGGCGCCGGCAGGCCGGCAGCGCCCGAACTGGACATCACCAGGGTCAGGCTGCTCACCCGCTCCGGGGCCATCGCCGCCAGGTGCTGCGCGATCATGCCGCCCATGCTCACCCCCAGCACATGAAACTGACGGATCCCCAGGGCATCCATCAGGCGCAAACCGTCACCGGCCATGTCGGTGAGGGTATAAGGCGCCGACACCGGCAGCCCCAGCTTGTAGCGCAGCAGTTCGACGGTCAGGTTGGCCGAGGCAGGCAGTTGGTTCCAGCGCGACAGGCCGACATCGCGGTTGTCGTAGCGGATCACCCTGAAACCCTGGCGACACAAGGCCTCGACCACATCGTCCGGCCAGTGGATCAACTGCCCGCCCAGGCCCATGACCAGCAACAGCGCCGGGTCACGGGGCGCGCCGACGCTCTGGTAGACCAGGCTCAGTTCACCCAGTTCGGCCCGTTGCACCGGCACATGGACGTCGCAGCGACCCTCGGCGAAACTCGCCGGCACGCTGACCAGCAGCAAGAAGAAAAGCAGTAAAGCCCGCATGAAAGAAACACCAGAATGCAGATCCCCAGTAGAGCGCGAGTCTGATGAAATCCGTTCGGGCGCGCTGCCACAAAACCGTGACAGTTTCGTGAACCCGGCCGAGCGGTCGTGTATATCCGGTTGTCGACAGCACAGTGCAACATGAGGGAAACTCAACGCCAACTCGTTTTAGTTCAAAGAATGCTCACGGAGCCGTCGTGCTGGAAATCCGCCACCTGAAAACCCTTCATGCCCTACGCGAAGCCGACAGCCTTGTGGAGGCCGCCGAGCGTCTGCACCTGACCCAGTCAGCGCTGTCACACCAGTTCAAGGAGTTGGAAGAGCGCCTGGGCCTGCCGCTGTTCGTGCGCAAGACCAAGCCCATCCGCTTCACCAGCGCCGGCCTGCGCTTGTTGCAACTGGCCGACGCCACCCTGCCGCTGCTGCGCGGCGCCGAACGCGATATCGCCCGCCTGGCCGGCGGCACCGCCGGACGCCTGCACATGGCCATCGAGTGCCACAGCTGCTTCCAATGGCTGATGCCGACCATCGACCAGTTCCGCGACGCCTGGCCGGAGGTGGAACTGGACCTGGCCTCGGGCTTCGCCTTCGCCCCGCTGCCGGCCCTGGCCCGTGGCGACCTGGACCTGGTGGTGACCTCCGACCCCGTGGACCTGGCCGGCATCACCTACGTGCCGCTATTCACCTATGAGGCCATGCTCGCCGTGGCCAACCAGCATGCGCTGGCCAGCAAGCCGTTCATCGTGCCCCAGGACCTGCTCGATCAGACCCTGATCACCTACCCAGTGGAGCGCGACCGCCTGGACATCTTCACCCGTTTCCTGGAGCCGGCCGACATCGAGCCGGCGGCGGTGCGCACCTCGGAGCTGACGGTGATGATGATGCAACTGGTGGCCAGCGGCCGCGGCGTGTGCGGCATGCCGCACTGGGCGCTGCACGAGTACAGCTCGCGGGGCTACGTGAAGGGCAAGCGCCTGGGCGAGAAAGGGTTGTTCGCCACGCTCTACGCCGCAGTGCGCACCGACATGCTCGATGCGCCATACATGCGCGACTTCCTGCTGACCGCCAAGGACACCTCGTTCGCCACCCTGGACGGGGTCAGCGCGGTACGTTGAGGCCTTCGCGCCACAGCGGCAGGATCAGGTCGCGAGTCAGAGGGGCCAGATCCAGGTCCGTGGCCTGGTCGGCGGACAGCCAGGTCACCTCTTCGATTTCCGCCGCCGGGCTTACCGTCTCGACGCATTGGACGCGAAACAACTCGGCCTGCACTTCGAAGCCCGGTTCGTTGGCGGCCGGGGCACTGAAACGGCCCAAGTGAAAGGCCTGGGCCGGATCGACGCACAAGCCCAGCTCCTCGTGCAGCTCGCGCACCAGCGCCTGGGCCGGCGACTCGCCCGCATCGATCTTGCCGCCGGGCTGCATGAACGCCTGGGTGCCGCGTTTGCGGACCAGCAGGGTGCGGCCTTGCAGGTCGATGAGCAGAGCGGCGGCGATACGGATGGTGTTGGACATACTGGACTCACGAGCAGATGAAGGGCCGCAGAATACCTGACCAGGCCCTATCGCGGGGCAAGCCCACGCGTAATCGGCAACTCCGGAACAGGCGGACGAACGGCCCCTTGCCAAGTCGCCGGCAACCCGCCATAACCAACCCATGAACCTCCCTGCCCCGCAACACCCGGTGCTCGGCCTGTTCCACCCCGCCGTCGCCACCTGGTTCCACCAGCGATTCGCCACGGTCACCGAGGCCCAGGCCGGCGCCTGGCCGTTGATCCACGGTGGCCAGTCGATGCTGCTGGCCGCCCCGACCGGCTCGGGCAAGACCCTCAGCGCCTTCCTCGCCGTGCTCGACGAGCTGTTTCGCCAGGGCCTGGCGCAAGGCGGCGAACTGCCGGCGCAGACCCTGGTCGTCTACGTCTCACCGCTCAAGGCGCTGTCCAATGACATCCGCTTGAACCTCGACGCGCCGCTCGCAGGCATCGGCGGGCAACTCGAACAGTCTGGTCTCAAAGCCCCGCGCATCACCACCGCCGTACGCACCGGCGATACCCCGCAGAAGGAGCGCGCGGCCATGCGCAAGCTGGCGCCGCATATCCTGGTGACCACGCCGGAATCACTCTATGTGCTGATGGGCTCGGCCTCGGGCCGCGAGGGGCTGGCCAACGTGCACACGGTGATCGTCGACGAGATCCACGCGCTGGCCGGCAACAAGCGCGGTTGCCACCTGGCGCTGACCCTTGAGCGTCTGCAGGCCCTGACTGGCCGGCCGCTGCGGCGCATCGGCCTGTCCGCCACGCAGCGCCCAGTGGAGCGCGTGGCGCGTTTCCTGGTCGGGCAGGAACGTCCCTGCGCCATCGTCGATATCGGCCATGCCCGCCATCGTGACCTGGCCCTGGAAGTGCCACCCGTGCCGCTGGGCGCGGTGATGGCCACGGATGTCTGGGACCTGGTCTACGACCGCCTCGCCACCCTCGCCCGCGAGCACCGCACCACCCTGGTGTTCGTCAACACCCGGCGCCTGGCCGAGCGCCTGACCCGGCACCTTGGCGAGCGCCTGGGCAACCACGCGGTGGCAGCGCACCACGGCAGCCTGGCCAAGGAGCATCGCCTGGCCGCCGAGCAGCGCCTCAAGGGCGGCGAACTGCAGGTGCTGGTGGCCACCGCCTCGCTGGAGCTGGGAATCGATATCGGTGAGGTCGACCTGGTCTGCCAGATTGCCTCGCCGGGTTCGATCGCCGCCTTCCTGCAGCGAGTCGGACGTTCCGGCCACCAGGTCGACGGCGTGCCCAAGGGGCGCCTGTTTCCCACCTCACGGGACGATTTGATCGAGTGTGTCGCCCTGCTCGACTGCGTGCGCCAGGGCGAGCTGGACGAACTGCACATCCCGGCGGCGCCACTGGATGTACTGGCCCAGCAGATCATCGCCGAGGTCGGCAACCAACCGTGGGAAGAACGGGCGCTGTTCGACCTGCTGCGCCGAGCCAGTCCCTACGCCCTGCTCGACGAAGGCCACTACCAGGCCCTGCTGCGCATGCTTGCCGAGGGCTTCAACGGTCGCCAGGGCATCCGCAGCGCCTACCTGCACCGTGATGCGCTGAACCACACCCTGCGTGGGCGCCGCGGCAGCCAGCTGACCGCCCTGACCAGCGGCGGCACCATCCCCGAAACCGCCGACTATGCCGTGCTGCTCGAACCCCAGGCGCTGAACATCGGCAGCGTCAACGAAGACTTCGCGGTGGAGAGCATCGCCGGCGATATCTTCCAGCTGGGCAACGCCTCCTATCGCATCCTGCGGGTCGAACCTGGCCGAGTGCGGGTCGAAGACGCCCACGGCCTGCCGCCGACCATCCCGTTCTGGCTGGGGGAGGCGCCGGGGCGCAGTGACGAGCTGTCCGCCGCGGTGGCCCGCCTGCAGCAGCGGATCGACCAGCAATTGCAGACCAGCGATGGTCCGCAGATGCGCGCCTGGCTGCAAGCGACCTATGCCCTGGATGAAAGCTGCGCCGCGCAACTGCTCGACTACCTGGGCCGCACCTGGCAGGTGCTGGGCGCCCTGCCTTCGCAGCAGACACTGGTCATGGAGCGCTTCTTCGACGAGTCCGGCGGTACCCAGCTGATCATCCACTCGCCCTTCGGCAGCCGGGTCAACCGGGCCTGGGGCCTGGCCCTGCGCAAGCGCTTCTGCCGTACGTTCAATTTCGAGCTGCAGGCGGCGGCCAGCGAGGACGCCATCGTGCTCTCGTTGTCCACTAGCCACAGCTTCGCGCTGGACGAAGTGTGGCGCTACCTGCACAGCCGCACCGCGGAGTCGATCCTGGTCCAGGCCCTGCTCGATGCGCCGCTGTTCGGCGTGCGCTGGCGCAGGAATGCGGCGGTGGCCCTGGCGTTGCCGCGCTATGTGGGCGGACGCAAGGTGGCGCCGCAGATCCAGCGAATGAAGGGCGAGGACTTGGTTGCCGCAGTGTTCCCCGACCAGATCGCCTGCCTGGAGAACATTGTCGGCGAACGCCAGATCCCCGATCACCCGCTGGTGCAACAGACCCTCGACGACTGCCTGCACGAGGGCATGGACAGCGAGGGCTGGCTGGCGTTGTTGCGGCGCATGGAAAACGACGAGGTGCGCCTGCTCAGTCGCGACCTGTCGGCCCCGTCGCCGCTGGCATCCGCCATCCTCAACGCTCGGCCCTATACCTTCCTCGATGACGCGCCCTTGGAGGAACGGCGTACCCAGGCCGTGCTCAACCGACGCTGGAACGAGGTGCACAGCGCCGACGACCTGGGTGCGCTGGACGGCGATGCCATCGCCGCGGTACAGGCCGAGGCCTGGCCACAGGCGAGCAACGCTGACGAAATGCATGAGGCGCTGATGAGCCTGGGTGCCATTGCCCAACCTGAAGTCGAGGTCAATCACGGTTGGTCGCAGCTGCTGTTGCAGCTGGCCAAGGCAGGGCGTGCCTGTCATCTGGATGTTGGGGAGCGACGCCTGTGGTTCGCCCGCGAGCGCCTGCAAGCGATGCGGATCCTGTATCCCGAGGCACGCCCGGCCCCGGACGTTGCGGTGCTGCCGGGTTTCGCCGATGTATGGGACCTCGACACGGCCCTGGTCGAGTTGCTGCGCGCCCGACTCAGTGGCTTCGGGCCGCTAACCTTGCCCGAGCTCATCGATCCGCTTGCACAGGCAGCGGGTAATGCCGAACAGGCCCTGGCCCGCCTGGAAGGCGAAGGCTATGTGATGCGTGGCCACTTCAGCCCAGGCCAGACCGGCCCGCAGTGGTGCGAGCGGCATCTACTGGCACGCATCCACCGCTACACGGTCAAGCGCCTGCGCCAGGAAATCGAGCCGGTCAGCCTGCAGGACTTCATGAGGTTTTTGTTCGACTGGCAGTACCTGGGCGACGAAACACGCCTGCGCGGGCCGCAGGCGCTGGGCGAAGTGCTCGCTCAGTTGCAAGGTTTCCCAGCCGCCGCCGGGGCCTGGGAAAGCGACCTGTTGCCGGCACGGATCAAGGGCTACAGCCCGCACTGGCTGGACGACGCCTGTCGCAGTGGCCAGTGGGCCTGGAGCCGGCTGGCATCCACGCTGTCAGCCAGCACCCTGGCCAGCACGCCGCTGGTGCTGCTGCCCCGCGAGCACCTGGGACTGTGGCGCAGCCTGGCGCCCACTCCGGACCTCGAACAACTGGGTGCACGCGCACGGCGAGTGTTGCAGACGCTGCAGGAACAAGGCGCCTTGTTCTTCGATGAGCTGGCCCACGAAGCTCATCTGCTACCCAGCGAGCTGGAGTCGGCCCTGCAGGAGCTGGTCGGATCGGGCTTGGCCAGCGCCGATGGTTTCAGCGGCCTGCGCAGCCTGATCACTCCGGCGGCCAAGCGCGCTTCGCGTAACAGCCGCCGCGGCCATCCGGCGCTGTCGAGCAGCATGGTCCACGCCGGACGCTGGGCGCTGCTGCGCCGTTCGAGCGTTGCAGTGGATGCAGGCAAGCGCCTGGAGCATGTCGCCCGCAGCCTGCTGCGCCGCTATGGCGTCGTCTGCTGGCGCCTGCTGGAGCGCGAGAGCGATGTGCTGCCGCCGTGGCGCGACCTGTTGCGCTGCTACCACCGCCTCGAGGCCCGCGGCGAGATCCGTGGCGGGCGCTTTATCGCCGGGCTGGCGGGGGAGCAGTTCGCCTTGCCCGAAGCGGTGGGGCTATTGCGCCAGGTACGCAGGCGCTCACCGCAAGGCGAGCTGGTGGTGGTCAGCGGCTGTGATCCGTTGAACCTGGTGGGTACCTTGTTGCCTGGGGCCAAGGTACCGGCGGTGGCGGGCAACCGCGTCCTGTACCGGGAGGGTGTCGCGGTGGCCACCCGGGTGGCGGGCAAGTACCAGTTTCTTGTCGATGCGCCAGCCACCGAACAGGCACAATGGCGCCAGTATCTGTTGCGCGACGCACCGTCTGTTTGACTACGCGATCAACGCTTGGCCTGGAAACCGGCGAAGCGCTTGTTGAACCCGGCCACCCGCCCTTCGACCGTGGTCTTGCGCTGCTGCCCGGTGTACACCGGATGCGAGGCACTGGAGACATCCAGCGCCACGTACGGATAGGTCTGCCCATCGCTGTGCACCTGGGTGCGGTCGGTCTCGACGGTCGAGCCGATCAGGAAGAACACATCGGCGGCAGTGTCGTGGAACAGCACGGGGCGATAGGCAGGGTGGATACCAGCTTTCATGGGGGCAATCTCCTGTAAGTTATGGTTACTTTATAACATATCTCATCGCGAATGATTTTCGATACCCCAATTTTCATTTTTCCCCCAGCGCCCAAACGGGCTATGGTCGGGGTTTGCCCCAGGCCCCTGAGCCTGACCGAGCCATTCGCAAGGACACCGTATGAGCCTGTCACTCCTCAGCCGTTACGCCTTCTTCGCCGCCTGCGTGCTGTTCACCCTCGCCAGCCTGCCGTTCCTCGCCCACGACTGGTTGTGGCCGTTCACCCTGACCACCGGGGTACTCAGCCTGATTGGCGTGTTCGACCTGCTCCAGCAACGCCACGCGGTCCGTCGCAACTACCCGATCCTGGGCAACATCCGCTACCTGGTCGAGGGCATCCGCCCGGAGATCCGCCAGTACCTGCTGGAATCCGACAGCGACGCGCTGCCCTTCTCCCGCGCCCAGCGCTCACTGGTCTACGCCCGGGCCAAGAACGAAGCCTCGGACAAACCCTTCGGTACCTTGATCGACGTCTACGAGTCGGGCTTCGAGTTCATCGGCCACTCCATGCGCCCCGCGCCGTTGGCCGACCCGGCGAGCTTTCGCGTCAGCGTCGGCGGCCCGCAGTGCACCCAGCCGTACTCGGCGTCGATCTTCAACATCTCGGCCATGAGCTTCGGCTCGCTCAGCGCCAACGCCATCCGGGCTCTCAACCAGGGCGCCAAGCTGGGCAATTTCCACCACGACACCGGCGAAGGCAGCATCAGCCCCTACCACCGCGAACATGGCGGCGACCTGGTCTGGGAACTGGGCAGCGGCTACTTCGGCTGCCGCACCGCGGACGGCCGCTTCGACCCCGAGCGCTTCGCCGTCCAGGCGCAGAACCCGCAGGTGCGGATGATCGAGATCAAGATGAGCCAGGGCGCCAAGCCCGGCCATGGCGGCATCCTGCCCAAGCACAAGGTGACCCGGGAAATCGCCGAGACCCGTGGCGTCATGATGGGCGAGGACTGCATCTCGCCATCACGCCACAGCGCCTTCTCGACCCCGATCGAGATGATGCAGTTCATCGCCCAGCTGCGTGAGCTGTCCGGCGGCAAGCCGGTGGGCTTCAAGTTCTGCCTGGGCCACCCATGGGAATTCATGGGCATCGCCAAGGCCATGCTGGAGACCGGCATCCTGCCCGACTTCATCGTCGTCGACGGCAAGGAAGGCGGCACCGGCGCCGCCCCGGTGGAGTTCACCGACCATATCGGCGTGCCGCTGCGCGAGGGCCTGCTGTTCGTGCACAACACCCTGGTCGGCCTGAACCTGCGCGACAAGATCAAGCTCGGCGCCAGCGGCAAGATCGTCAGCGCCTTCGACATCGCCAGCGTGCTGGCCATCGGCGCCGACTGGGCCAACTCGGCGCGCGGTTTCATGTTCGCCATCGGCTGCATCCAGTCGCAGAGCTGCCACACCAACAAGTGCCCGACCGGCGTGGCCACCCAGGACGCCCTGCGCCAGCGTGCGCTGGTGGTGCCGGACAAGGCCCAGCGGGTGCTGAACTTCCACCACAACACCCTGCGCGCCCTGGCCGAGATGCTCGCCGCGGCGGGCCTGGAACATCCGGCGCAATTGGAGGCCAAGCACCTGGTGCGGCGCATCTCGGCCACCGAGATCAAGCTGTTCTCGCAGATGCACGTGTTCCTCAAGCCGGGCGAACTGCTCACCGGCGAGGTCAATGGGCAGTTTTATTCGCGGATGTGGCAGTTGGCCCGGGCCGACAGTTTCGAGCCGCATAGCGAGGTGGCGGCCTGATCGGCCACGCGATGAGGGCCATACAAAAACAAAGCCCCGGCACTGGCCGGGGCTTTGTTCATCAGGAGGCGGTACTCGCCACGCCTTGGGCCTCTTTCGGCGCCAGACGGAAGGTGTAGTACAGCGCCGTCAGCAGCACCAGGAATGCCGGACCGATGTACAAGGCCACGCGGGTATCCGGGAAGTACGCCATCAGCCCCACCACCAGTACCAGGAACGCCAGCGCCAGGTACGAACTCAACGGCCACAGCCACATGCGGTATTTCAGCGCGTTGCGCTCGGCGGTACTCAGCCCGGCGCGGAACTTCAGTTGCGCCAGCAGGATCATCACCCAGGTCCAGATCGCGCCGAAAGTGGCGATCGAGGTCACCCAGACGAACACCTTCTCCGGCACCAGGTAGTTGGCCAGCACGCCCAGCAGCAGCGCGGCGATCGACAGCAGCAGCGCGTTGCGCGGCACGCCGCTCTTCGAGGTACGGGCGAAAGTGGCCGGGGCCTGGCCGTTCTGCGCCAGGCTGTAGAGCATGCGCCCGGTGCTGAAGATACCGCCGTTGCACGACGACAGCGCGGCGGTGATCACCACGAAGTTGATGATGCCGGCGGCGGTCTTGATGCCGAGGCGCTCGAAGGTCATCACGAACGGGCTGCCCTGGCTGCCGATCTCGTTCCACGGATAGATCGACAGGATCACGAACAGCGCGCCCACATAGAACAGCAGGATGCGCCAGAACACCGAGCCAATGGCTTGGGGGATGGTCTTCTGCGGGTTGCGCGCTTCGCCGGCGGTCAGGCCGATCATTTCCACGCCCAGGTAGGCGAACATCACCATCTGCAGCGACATCAGCACGCCGGTCACGCCATTGGGCATGAAGCCGCCGTTGCGCCACAGGTTGGAGATACCCATGGCCACGCCGTCGTTACCGAAACCGAAGGCGATGATGCCAATACCGCCGAGCACCATGGCGATGATGGTGACGATCTTGATCAGGGCAAACCAGAACTCGAACTCGCCGAACGCCTTGACCGCAATCAGGTTGATCGCGCCCATGCTGCCCAGGGCCATCAGCGCCCAGATCCAGCGCGGCACATCGGGGAACCAGATGCCCATGTAGATGGCCACCGCGGTGATCTCGGCGACGCAGGTCACCAGCCACAGGAACCAATAGTTCCAGCCGGTGAGGAAGCCCGCCAGGGGGCCGAGGTAGTCTTGCGCGTAGCGGCTGAAGGAGCCTGCCACCGGGTTGTGCACGGCCATCTCGCCGAGGGCGCGCATGATCACCAGGATGGCCAGGCCACCGATGATGTAGGAGAGCATGATGGCGGGGCCGGCCATTTCGATGGCCTTGGCCGATCCCAGGAACAGGCCGACGCCGATACAGGCGCCAAGGGCCATCAGACGGATGTGCCGTTCGCCCAGCTCGCGCTTGAGCGGGCCGCCCTGGACGGACGCGTCGTGGGCAGGATGGTTGCCGACTGGCATAGCAATACAACCTCATTTTGTTATTGGATTTGACCTTCGTGCAGCACCGACCACGCCGATAGGCGGGGCGTCGTCTCGCCAGGCCGCGTTGTGGGCGGCCTGTCCACCGGACGCGGGGCGCCGGCGGGTCGAAGGGGGCGAGCAGTATAGGAAGCCAATTGCAGGGCTTTTCACTATATAAAACGGGATATTTGGCGAGAATTCTCGGCAAAAAGCCCTTAACCGGAGGGGCATTCTGGCCTCGCTCCACCCATGCACAGGAATGGGGCAGCTACATTAACAACATTGCCGAAGAATGGAAGTCGCACCAAAGGCGCATGTTCATACGCTATCGCTCGAAGCTTCTTACAAATTTTTCACCAAACTTGGCCAGCGTCTAAGCTTCAGACAAGCAACGCGAAAACACCTGGCCGGACTCAAGACTATGGGCGCACTGTGGCAATCGGAACCAACCAGAACGGAAGCACCCAAAGCACCTCAGGCTGAAGCCCCCTTGCCCAAGACCCCACGTCAGCGCCGCCTGTGGTGGCGCCTGATCCTGCTCATCCTGTTGATCGGCCTGGTCGCGGTGGGCCTTGCCGCCTATGACGAATTCCAGACCTCGCGCCTGCAATCGCGTGAGTTCAGCCGCCTGGCCGGTACCCTCACCTACGCCCTTGAGCCCGGCCCGAGCGATGCCATCGTCTACCCGGGCGAGGGTCCGTTCGACAGGCGCCTGGGCTACAGCGCCCTGGGCGAATTCCTGCCGCGACTGCTCAAGCGCGACTACCTGATCAACCAGCAGGTGCGTTTCTCCCCGGCGCTGATGAACTACGTCGATCACGGCCTGTTCGTCCCCTATGTGGAGAAGATCCAGGCTGGCCTGTCGATCACCGACTGCCGCGGCGACATGCTCTATCAATACAACTACCCGCAGCACCTGTACCCGAACTTTGCGGCGATCCCGCCGGTGATGGTCAACAGCCTGCTGTTCATCGAGAACCGCGACCTGCTCGACCCGAAAGACCCGCAGAACAACCCAGCGGTGGACTGGCCACGCTTCGCCAAGGCCGCCTATAGCCAGGTGGCCAAGTACCTGGCCCTGCCCGGGCAGTCAGCCGGCGGCAGCACCCTGGCCACCCAATTGGAGAAATACCGCCACTCGCCGGACGGGCTGACCGTCTCAGGCGCCGAGAAGATCCGCCAGATGATTTCCGCCAGCGTGCGTGCCTACCAGGGCGGCCCCGACACCACCGAGGCTCGCGAGCGCATCGTGCGCGACTACCTCAACAGCGTGCCGCTGTCGGCGGTACCCGGCCACGGCGAGGTGCACGGCATGGCCGAAGGCCTGCGGGTGTGGTACGGCGCCGACTTCGACCAGGTCAACCAGGCCCTCACCTCCACCGCCAGCGACGAAAAGAGCATGGCCGAACGCGGCTTGGCCCTGCGCCAGGTGCTGTCGCTGATGATCGCCCAGCGCCGCCCTTCGCATTACCTGTCCAAGGGCCGCATCGAACTGGCCGAGCTCACCGATTCGCACATCCGTGTACTCGCCGCCAACGGCATCATCGAGCGTGCCCTGGCCGACGCCGCCCTGGCCAGCAAGGCGGTGTACCGCGACTGGGTGGCCCAGCCGACCATCGTGCCGATTATCACCAACAAAGGCATCAGCCTGGCCCGCAACCGCCTGGCAGCCATGCTCAACCGGCCGCTTTACGACCTCGACCGCCTCGATCTGTCGGCCACCAGCACCCTGCAGGCCGACCTGCAGGTGCAGGTCAGCCAGTACCTGAAAAACCTCGCCGACCCGGTATTCGCCGCGCAGATGGGCCTGATCGGCGAACGCCTGCTCACGGCCAAGACCACCGACCAGGTGAGCTACAGCTTTACCCTGTTCGAACGTACCGCCGACGGTTCGCGGGTACGGGTGCAGACCGACAGCACCAACCAGCCCTTCGACATCAATGAAGGCAGCAAGCTCGAACTGGGCTCCACCGCCAAGCTGCGGGTGCTGACCACCTACCTGGAAATCATCGCCGAGCTGCACGACAAGTATGCCGGCAAGCCGGCGGCCGAGCTGAAGAAGGTCCCGGTGGCCGAGCTCGACCGCATCACCCAGTGGTCGCTGGAATGGCTGATGCAGAACAGCAAGAACCAAGGCCTGGATGCCATGCTCGACGCGGCGCTCGAGCGCAAGTACTCGGCCAACACCGGCGAGGCGTTCTTTACCGGTGGCGGCATGCATGTGTTCAACAACTTCCGCAAGGAAGACAACAATCGCAACCCCACGCTCAAGGATGCCCTGCGCGAGTCGATCAACCTGCCGTTCATCCGCCTGATGCGCGACATCGTGCGCTACGTCACCTATCAGCAGCCGTTCAACCGCGAACCACTGCTCAGGGACGACAGCGATCCGCGCCGCCAGGAATACCTGGCGCGCTTCGCCGACCGCGAAGGCTCCAACTACACCATGCGTTTCTGGAAGAAGTACCAGCGCAAGACCTCGCAGCAGCGCCTGGACACCTTCCTCGACAGCATGCGGGTAACCCCGCAGCGCTTGGCCGCGGTGCACCGCTACCTGTTCCCCGAGGCCGGCCAGGAGACCTTCAACGCCTTCGTTCGCGCCCACAGCAAGGAAGACAAGAAGGCCATGGCCAAGCTCACCGACGGCCGCCTGGTGGAGATGTACGAAGCCTACGGCCCGGGCAAGTACGACTTGCCTGACCAGGGCTACATCGCCAAAGTCCACCCGCTGGACCTGTGGCTGCTCGGCTACCTGCTGAAGAACCCCGGCGCCTCGCTCAAGGACGCCCTCAACGCTAGCCGCTTCGAGCGCCAGGAGGTCTACAGCTGGCTGTTCAAGAGCCGCCACCAGGGCGCCCGCGACAGCCGCATCCGCACCATGGTCGAGATCGAGGCGTTCACCGATATCCACCAGCGCTGGAAGCGCGTCGGCTACCCGTTCGACCACCTGGTACCGTCGCTGGCCACCGCCATCGGCAGCTCCGGCGACCGTCCGGCCGCGCTCTCCGAACTGGTCGGGATCATCCAGAACGACGGCGTGCGCCTGCCCACGCTGCGCATCGACACCCTGCACTTCGCCCAGAACACCCCCTACGAAACGCAGCTGATCAGCGACCCGGACCGTGGCCAGCGGATTCTCCCGGTGGAAGTCGCCCGGGCGCTCAAGGGCGCCATGTCGCAGGTGGTCGACGCCGGCACCGCGCGGCGCATCTCCGGCAGCTTCAAGCTGCACGACGGCACCCCGCTGGTGATGGGCGGCAAGACCGGCACCGGCGACAACCGCATCGAAAGCTTCGGCGCCGGCGGCCGGTTGATCGGCTCGCGTTCGCTGAACCGCACCGCGACCTTCGTGTTCTTCCTCGGCGACAACCACTTCGGCACCCTTACCGCGTTCGTCCCGGGGCGCTCGGCAGAAGCGTTCACGTTCACCTCGGCGTTGCCGGTGCAGGTGCTCAAGGGCATGGCACCGATTCTCATGCCGTATCTGGAGCCGGGCAATCCCACCGCCTGCAAGGCACCACAAGTGGCAGGCCAGTCCTGAACCATCAAAAAAACAGATGATAATCATCTGCATTTGAGGGCTTGTCTTTAGATATATCTTGAGTAATATCTTGCGATATATCTAAACAGACGGAGCCCTTCCCCATGCGCGACCACGACCCCTTCGAACGCCGTCCCGGCCGCGGCGAACGTGGCCCGCGGGTATTCGCCCCGGGCGACCTGAAGTTGCTGATGCTTTCGATGCTGGCCGAGCAACCCGGCCATGGCTACGACCTGATCCGCCAGATCGAGACCCTCTTCGACGGCAGCTACAGCCCCAGCCCCGGGGTGATCTACCCCACACTTAGCTATCTCGAGGAAGCCGAGCTGGTCACCGGCGCCATCCAGGGCAGCAAGCGCCTCTACGCCATCACCGATGCCGGCCGCAGTGCCTTGCAGGAACAGGCCGTCGCCCTCGACGGCGTGCGCATGCGCATCGAGGTTAGCAAGCGCGCCCTGCGCGGCCACGACCGGCCGCCGGAAATCCATGAAGCGGTCGGCAACCTGCGCCACGCCCTGCACATGCACAGCGGCCGCTGGACCAGCGAAGAGATCGAGCGGGTGCGCAACCTGCTCAACGACACCGCCAAGGCCATCGCCTCCGGGCCGGCCAACCTTGTTACGGAGAACACCCCATGAGCGACACCATTCATCGCGTCAACCATGAGATTCGCCAGCGCCGCCTCGAAGTGCTGCGGGTCACCGACCTCACCCCGCGCATGCGCCGCATTACTCTCGGTGGCGCGGAGCTAACCGGTTTCACCAGTGTCGGCACGGACGACCACATCAAGCTGCTGTTCGCCTGCACGCCCGAAGAGCAGCAGGCCATCGACGCGCGCAACCTGGGCCGTGATGGCGGCGCCCGGCCGACCATGCGCGAGTACACGCCACGGCGCATCGACCTGGTGAACAACCAGCTGGATATCGATTTCGTCCTGCATGGCGATGGCCCCGCCTCCACCTGGGCGGCCCAGGCCGCGCCCGGCCAGACCCTGGACATCGCCGGCCCGCGGGCCTCGATGGTGGTGCCGGATATCTTCGACAGCTACTTGCTGATCGGCGACGAGACGGCGATCCCGGCCATTGCCCGTCGCCTGGAAGAACTGCCGGCGGGCCGCCAGGTACTGGCGGTGATCCAGATCGAGGACGAGCATGAGCGCCAGGTGCTGACGAGCAAGGCCCAGGTCGAGGTGATCTGGGTGCGCCGGCACCAGGAGGATGTGCTGGAGCGGGTGAAGCACCTGGCGTTGCCCCAGGGCCGGTTGTATGGCTGGGTGGCGCTGGAGAAGGCTCTGACCCGCCAGGCCAAGGCGCTGCTGCTGGAGAAAGGCGTTCCCGAGGATGCCCTCAAGGCTGCGGCTTACTGGCGAGCTGACGGCACTGCCGACGACGAATGATCAGAATCTGCACACCCCGTGTAGGAGCGGCCTTGCCGAGGTGTCGGCCCGGTCGGAAAGGGCTGCAAAGCAGCCCCGGGATCTCAGCGCCAAGGAAGAAATTGCCGAGGCCGCTGTGCGGCCCGTTCGCGACACAAGGCCGCTACTACAGGGATTGCATATGGCCAATCTCATGAATGCCTGCGCCAGCGATCCAACCCCAGCAATACCAACCCGATCCCCCAGAATCCCGCCAGCACCATCAGGGCATTGCCCAGCACCTGCCCATATCCCAACCGTGCCACGTCGATGAACGGATAGGGATAGACCCCAATCTCATGCCCGCGTAGCAGCACGAAGGCAAAATACAACACCGGGTACAGCGCCCAGGCCGCCAGGTGCCAGAGCCGCAATTGCCCCTTGGGCACCTCCAGCCACCAGTACAGGACGAACACCAGCGGCATCACATCGTGCAGCAGTTCGTCCGCCAGCCACTGCCAGCCCTGGGGCTGCCAAAGGTGGCGCAGCAACAGGCTGTAGGCCAGTGCCACCAGCAGAATGCTCGCGGCGATGCATGAGCTCACAGCGGGTGACAAGAACCAGCGCCTGGCCGCCGACTCGCGGCCGAACGCGGCCTGGCTGAGCACGGTGGCCACCAGCGTATTGCTCAACACCGTGAAAAAACAGAATAGGTTGACCAGCCCGCCGATCAGGCTGGCCTGCTCCTGCCAGCGCGCCAGCAGCACCAGGTACAACTGGATCGCCAGGCCCGTCCAGCCGAGGACGGCCGCCAGGGTCAGCCAGGGGCGGGGCGGCATCAGCCTTTGCGCTGCAGCTTCACGTACAGCTGCTCGACCTTTTCCCGTGCCCACGGGGTCTTGCGCAGGAAGGTCAGGCTCGACTTGATGCTCGGGTCGCTTTTGAAGCAGCGGATGTCGACGCGCTCGGCCAGGCCCTGCCATTGGTAGTGCGCCACCAGTTCGGTAAGGATCTGCTCGAGGGTCTTGCCGTGCAGCGCGTTGTGATTGGCCGTGCTCATGCCAGTGCTCCAGGTTCGGGAAGGTGCGCACCTTACACGAGTGTAGTGGCATCTACAGCCTCTACCGCTGAGCCCTGTAGGAGACTGCCCAGCCCTTCGGGCCACGCTGTCGCGCTGGAAACTGTCCTCTGTGGGAGCGGCCTTGCGTCGCGAAAGGGGCGCGCAGCGGCCCCAGGTTCTGAGCCACCATCAAAAATTGCCGGGGCTGCTGCGCAGCCCTTTCGCGACGCAAGGCCGCTCCCACAGGGCTGGACGATCGCCTACAGGGTAAACACGTTACTTCACAAAGTACTGGCCCGTGGCAAACAGCTTGTGATGAAATGTTATAAAGTAACTATTAACAATTCTGCCAAGGAACGCCACATCCCCATGCGTCACATGCCGCTGCACCTCTCTCCCCTTGCCGTCGCGCTCTGGCTGGTCTCCACCTCCAGCCAGGCCGTGGAACTGCAACCCCAGGTGATCACTGCCAACCCGCTGGGCAACGCCCAACTGGCCGCGCCCAGCACCGTCCTCGAAGGCGACGACCTGCTGCAACAGCAACACGCCAGCCTCGGTGAAACCCTCAACAAACAGCCCGGCGTCGCCTCCACCTGGTTCGGCCCCGGTGCCAGCCGCCCGGTAATCCGCGGCCTGGACGGCGACCGTATTCGTATCCTGCGCAACGGCGTCGGCGCCCTGGACGCCTCGTCGCTGTCCTACGACCACGCCGTGCCACTGGACCCGGTCACCGTCGAGCGGGTCGAGATCGTCCGCGGCCCGGCCGCCCTGCTATATGGCGGCAACGCCATCGGTGGCGTGGTCAACACCTTCGACAACCGCATCCCCGACTCACCCATCGACGGCATCCATGGCGCGGGCGAGCTGCGCTACGGCGGCGCCGACACCACCCGCAGCAGCGCTGGCAAGCTGGAGGCCGGCAACGGCGCCTTCGCCCTGCACCTGGACGCCAACAGCCGCCAGTTCAACGACCTGCGCATCCCCGGCTACGCCCGCAGTTCGAAGGTCCGCGATGCCGACGAGCCCGGCGGCAAGCACCGCCTGGAGAACAGCGACGGTCGCCAGGACGGCGGTGCGATCGGCGGTTCGTACCATTGGGATCACGGCTACACCGGCCTGTCCTACAGCCGCTACGACAGCAACTACGGCTCGGTGGCCGAGCCCGGCGTGCGCCTGGACATGCAGCAGGACCACTACGGCTTCGCCTCGGAACTGCGCGACCTCGACGGGCCGTTCAGCTCGGTCAAGGTCGATGCCGGCTACACCGACTACCAGCACCGCGAAATCGAAAGCGGCGAGGTGCACACCACCTTCAAGAACAAAGGCTACGAAGCGCGCATCGAGGCCCGTCACCAGCCGCTGGGCCCGGTCGAGGGCGTGGTCGGCGCCCAGGTCAGCCGCAACGAATTCTCCGCGCTGGGCGAGGAAGCCTTTGTCCCGCACACCGATACCGACAGCCTGGCGCTGTTCCTGCTTGAGCAATGGCAGGCCAGCGAACGCCTGAACCTGAGCCTGGGCGCGCGCCTGGAACACACCCGGGTCGATCCGGATGCCAAGGGCAACGAGAACTTCGCCGGGGCCGACAGCGCCAGCAGCTTCAACGCCTTGAGCCTGTCCTCGGGCGCGGTGTACCAGCTCGACCCGATCTGGTCGCTGGCCGCCAACCTTGGCTACACCGAGCGCGCGCCGACTTTCTACGAGCTGTACGCCAACGGTGCCCACGTGGCCACCGGCGCCTACGAGATCGGCGATCCGAACCTGAACAAGGAGAAGGCCATCTCCACCGACCTGGCCCTGCGCTTCGACAACGGCACCCACAAGGGCAGCGTCGGCGTGTTCTACAGCCATTTTCGCAACTACATCGGCCTGATTGGCACCGGCAACCTGCGTGAAGGCCATCATCACGACCACGACGATCATGACCATGACCACGATCATGATCATGACCACGGCGATATCCCCGAGTATGCCTATCAGGGCGTGCGGGCACGTTTCTACGGCATCGAGGCCCAGGACCGCTGGCAACTGCTGAAAAACCGCTACGGCAGCTTCGCCCTGGAACTGTCCGGCGACTACACCCGGGCCAAGAACCTCGACAGCGGCGAGCCGCTGCCGCGCATCGCCCCGCTGCGCCTGAACAGCGGCCTGGTCTGGGAGCTGGACCGCTGGCAGGCGCGTGTCGATGTGCAGCACGCGGCGTCACAGCATCGCAAACCGGCCAACGAGACCAGCACCGATGGCTACACCACCCTCGGCGCCAGCCTGGGGTATCGCTTCGACATCGGCCAGAGTGAATGGCTGGCCTTCGTGCGCGGCGAGAACCTCACCGACCAGACCGTGCGCTATGCCAGCTCGATCCTGCGTGATATCGCGCCGGCGCCGGGGCGTAGTGTGCAGGTGGGGCTGCGTACCAGCTTCTGATTGCCAGGGGCGCTATGCGCCCCTTTCGCCGGCAAGCCGGCTCCCACAGGACTGCGCTGTACCGGTGGGAGCCGACTTGCCGGCGAATAGGCTACAAAGCAGCCTCCTGCGCACTTACTGTTACCCCGTCAGCAACAATCCCCTGCGACATTTTGTCTTTTTTTCTTACAACTTCCCCTATATCCTCCCCGCCGCAAGCTGAATCGCTTCATTCGATACCCAACGCAGTCATTTCCCTTCGAAGATCTCGCACTTCGTTGCGCTTGCCGTTTCTTCAACAATCAAAAGATAGCGCTATCTCATGCTCCAGCTGCCCTATACCCGCTACTCCGGCCTCGCCCTCGCCACCCTGCTCGGCGCCCTGTCCCCCACCACCAGCGCCAGCGAAATGTTCGCCAAGGACTCGCCGTGGATGCTCGGAGACTGGGGCGGAACCCGCAGCGAGCTGCTGGAGGAAGGCTATGACTTCACCCTCGGCTACACCGGCGAGATGGGCAGCAACCTGCACGGCGGCTACAGCCATGACCGCGCGGCGCGCTACAGCGACCAGTTCACCTTCGGCGTGAACATGGACCTGCAAAAGATCCTCGGCTGGCAAGACACCGAGTTCCAGCTGACCGTCACCGAACGCCATGGCGACAACATCAGCAACGACCGCATCAACGACCCGCGCGTCGGCGGTTTCACCTCGGCCCAGGAGGTCTGGGGCCGTGGCGAGACCTGGCGGCTGACGCAGATGTGGATCAAGCAGAAATACTTCGATGGCACGCTGGACGTGAAATTCGGCCGCTTTGGCGAAGGCGAGGACTTCAACAGCTTCCCCTGCGACTTCCAGAACCTGGCGTTCTGCGGCTCGCAGGTGGGCAACTGGGTCGGCGGCATCTGGTACAACTGGCCGGTCAGCCAGTGGGCCCTGCGCGTGCGCTACAACCTGAACGACGCACTCTACGCCCAGGTCGGCGTTTTCGAGCAGAACCCCTCCAACCTCGAGAGCGGCAACGGCTTCAAGCTCAGCGGCAGCGGCACCCAGGGCGCGGTGATGCCGATCGAACTGGTCTGGAGCCCGCGGGTCAATGGCCTGAAAGGGGAATATCGTGCCGGCTACTACTACAGTAATGCCAAGGCACAGGATGTACTCAAGGACAGCACCGGCGCGCCTGCCGCCATCAGCGGCGCCGCCTACCGCAGCAGCTCGAGCAAGCATGGCCTGTGGCTCGGCGCCCAGCAGCAGGTAACCGCGCTGGCCTCCGACCAGTCGCGCGGCCTGAGCCTGTTCGCCAATGCCACGGTGCACGACAAGAAGACCAATGCCATCGACAACTATGTGCAGGCAGGTGTGGTTTACAAAGGGCCCTTCGATGCCCGCGCCAAGGACGACATCGGTTTCGCCCTGGCCCGCGTGCACGTCAATCCCGGCTACCGCAAGAACGCCCGCCTCATCAACCAGGCCAACGGCCTGGACGACTACGACAACCCCGGTTTCCTGCCCGTGCAGGACACCGAATACAGCGCCGAACTCTATTACGGCATCCACCTGGCCGACTGGCTCACCGTGCGCCCGAACCTGCAGTACATCCGCCATCCGGGCGGGGTGTCGCGGGTCGACGACGCCCTGATCGGCGGCCTGAAGATCCAGAGCAGTTTCTAACCCGACCCTTTCACACTACGGAGAACAGACGATGAGCACTGACGGTGCCAAGAATGGAACCCGCTGGCTACCGCGCCTGATGGGCGTATTGCTGCTGCTGATGGGGCTGGCCCTGCTGGCCGGCGGCATCAAGCTGAGCCAGCTGGGTGGCTCGCTTTACTACCTGATTGCCGGTATCGGCTTCGCCTTGTCCGGCATCCTGCTGCTGGCCAAGCGTCGCATCGCCCTGGGCCTGTATGGCCTGATGCTGCTGGGCAGCACCGCCTGGGCGCTGCTGGAAGTCGGCCTGGACTGGTGGCAGCTGGTGCCGCGCCTGGCCATCTGGTTCGCCATCGGCGTGGTCCTGCTGCTGCCGTGGGCACGCCGCCCGCTGGTCGGCCCCGCGTCGAAAGTCAACACCGCCCTGCTCAGCGTCGCCGTGGTCGCCTCCGGCGCCACCGCCGTGGCCAGCCAGTTCACCCACCCGGGCGAGATCCGTGGCGAGTTCACCCGCGACAACAGCGAGATGGGCAGCGCCGCTCCGGCCATGCCGGAAGGTGAATGGCAGGCCTACGGCCGCACCGAACACGGCGACCGCTACTCGCCGCTGCGCCAGATCACCCCGCAGAACGCCTACCGCCTGGAAGAGGCCTGGCGCATCCGCACCGGCGATCTGCCAAGCGAAAACGACCCGGTGGAGCTGACCAACCAGAACACCCCGCTGAAGGTCAACGGCATGCTCTATGCCTGCACCGCCCACAGCCGCCTGCTGGCCCTGGACCCGGATACCGGCGCCGAAATCTGGCGCTACGACCCCCAGGTCAAGAGCCCTACCGGCACCTTCAAGGGCTTCGCCCACATGACCTGCCGCGGCGTCTCGTACTATGACGAGAACAACTACGTCAGCCGTGACGGCAGCCCCGCGCCGAAGATCACTGACGCCGGCCAGGCCGTGGCCCAGGCATGCCCGCGCCGCCTGTACCTGCCCACCGCCGACGCCCGCCTGATCGCCATCAACGCCGACACCGGCAAGGTCTGCGAAGGCTTCGCCAACCAGGGCGTGATCGACCTGACCCGCGGCATCGGCCCGTTCACCGCCGGTGGCTACTACTCCACCTCGCCCGCGGCGATCACCCGCAGCCTGGTGATCATCGGTGGCCATGTCACCGACAACGAATCGACCAACGAGCCGTCCGGCGTAATCCGCGCCTACGACGTGCACGACGGCCACCTGGTGTGGAACTGGGACAGCAACAACCCGGACGACACCAAGCCCCTGGCCGACGGGAAAATGTACAGCCGCAACTCGGCCAACATGTGGTCGATCGCCAGCGTCGACGAAGACCTGGGCATGATCTACCTGCCGCTGGGCAACCAGACCCCCGACCAGTGGGGTGCCGACCGCACTCCGGGTGCCGAGAAGTACAGCGCCGGCATCGTCGCCCTGGACCTGGCCACCGGCAAGGCGCGCTGGAACTACCAGTTCACCCACCACGACCTGTGGGACATGGACGTCGGCAGCCAGCCGACCCTGGTTCACCTGAAGACCGACGACGGCGTCAAGCCGGCGGTCATCGTGCCGACCAAGCAAGGCAGCCTGTACGTGCTCGACCGCCGCGACGGCACGCCTATCGTGCCGATCCGCGAGATCCCGGTACCGCAGGGCGCCGTGAAAGGCGACCACACCGCGCCGACCCAGGCCCGCTCCGACCTCAACCTGCTCGGCCCCGATCTGACCGAACAGGCCATGTGGGGCGCCACGCCGTTCGACCAGATGCTCTGCCGCATCCAGTTCCGCAGCCTGCGTTACGAAGGCCAGTACACGCCGCCTTCCGAGCAGGGCAGCCTGGTCTACCCAGGCAACGTCGGCGTGTTCAACTGGGGCAGCGTGTCGGTCGACCCGGTGCGCCAGATCCTCTTCACCTCGCCGAACTACATGGCCTTCGTGTCGAAAATGATCCCGCGCGAGCAGGTAGCAGAAGGCAGCAAACGCGAAAGCGAGACCAGCGGCGTGCAGCCGAACGCCGGCGCGCCGTACGCGGTGACCATGCACCCGTTCATGTCGCCGCTGGGCATCCCGTGCCAGGCACCGGCCTGGGGCTATGTGGCGGCCATCGACCTGTTCACCAACAAGGTGGTGTGGAAGCACAAGAACGGCACCACCCGCGACAGCACCCCGGTGCCGATCGGCATGCCGGTGGGCGTGCCGAGCATGGGCGGCTCGATCGTCACCGCCGGTGGCGTGGGCTTCCTCAGCGGCACCCTGGACCAGTACCTGCGCGCCTATGACGTGAAGAACGGCCAGGAGTTGTGGAAGGCTCGTCTGCCGGCCGGCGGCCAGGCCACGCCGATGAGCTACACCGGCAAGGACGGCAAGCAGTACGTGCTGGTCACCGCGGGCGGCCATGGCTCGCTGGGCACTAAAATGGGCGACTACATCATCGCTTACAAATTGGCTGAGTAAGCGTCACGCCTGTCGCAGGGCAGGCCCGCTCCCAACCAGGGAGCGGGCTTACCCGCTATTGTTCCCCCCGCGGTTCTCCCCCCTTCGTCTACCATTGAAACCTGCCCACCACCGCCCCATCTAAGCACCATAGCCATTCACGCAGGTGCCCCATGAGCGACCAGCAGGATTTCCCTGAACATCCCGACGAACACAGCGAAGTCGAACACCTCGATCCCCAGGCCGCCCCCGGCCACCACCTCGCCCTGCCCGGCCAGCAACTGCCGGACAAGGTCTATGTGATCCCGATCCACAACCGCCCATTCTTCCCCGCGCAAGTGCTGCCGGTGATCGTCAACGAAGAACCCTGGGCCGAAACCCTCGACCTGGTCGCCAAGACCCCGCACCACGCGCTGGCGCTGTTCTTCATGGACACCCCGCCGGAAGACCACCGCCACTTCGACACCAAGGCCCTGCCCGAGTACGGCACCCTGGTGAAGGTCCACCACGCCAGCCGCGAAGGCGGCAAGCTGCAGTTCGTCGCCCAGGGCCTGACCCGCGTGCGTATCCGCACCTGGCTCAAGCACCACCGCCCACCCTACCTGGTGGAGGTCGACTACCCACGCCAGCCGGCGGAGCCCAACGACGAAGTGAAGGCCTACGGCATGGCCCTGATCAACGCGATCAAGGAACTGCTGCCACTCAACCCGCTGTACAGCGAAGAGCTGAAGAACTACCTCAACCGCTTCAGCCCCAATGACCCCTCGCCACTCACCGACTTCGCCGCCGCCCTCACCTCGGCCACCGGCAACCAGCTGCAGGAAGTGCTCGACTGTGTACCCATGCTCAAACGCATGGAAAAGGTCCTGCCGATGCTGCGCAAGGAAGTCGAGGTGGCCCGGCTGCAGAACGAGATCTCCGCCGAGGTGAACCGGCAGATCGGCGAGCACCAGCGCGAGTTCTTCCTCAAGGAGCAGCTCAAGGTCATCCAGCAGGAGCTGGGCCTGACCAAGGACGACCGCAGCGCCGACCTGGAGCAGTTCCAGCAGCGCCTGGAGGGCAAGACCCTGCCTGAACAGGCGAAAAAGCGCATCGACGAGGAGATGGGCAAGCTAGCCATCCTCGAGACCGGCTCGCCGGAGTACGCCGTCACCCGCAACTACCTGGAATGGGCCACGGCTCTGCCCTGGGGCGTGTACGGCAAGGACAAGCTCGACCTCAAGCACGCGCGCAAGGTCCTCGACCGCCACCACGCGGGCCTGGACGACATCAAGGAGCGCATCCTCGAGTTCCTCGCCGTGGGCGCCTGGAAAGGTGAGATAAGCGGCTCCATCGTGCTGCTGGTGGGTCCGCCGGGCGTCGGCAAGACCAGCATCGGCAAGTCCATCGCCGAGTCCCTGGGCCGACCGTTCTACCGCTTCAGTGTCGGCGGCATGCGCGACGAGGCCGAGATCAAGGGCCACCGCCGCACCTACATCGGCGCTCAGCCGGGCAAGCTGGTGCAGGCGCTGAAGGAAGTCGAGGTGATGAACCCGGTGATCATGCTCGACGAGATCGACAAGATGGGCCAGAGCTACCAGGGCGACCCGGCCTCGGCGCTGCTGGAAACCCTCGACCCGGAACAGAACGTCGACTTCCTCGACCATTACCTCGATCTGCGCCTGGACCTGTCCAAGGTGCTGTTCGTCTGCACTGCCAACACCCTCGACTCGATCCCCGGCCCGTTGCTCGACCGTATGGAAGTGATCCGCCTGTCCGGCTACATCACCGAGGAAAAGCTGGCCATTGCCAAGCGCCACCTGTGGCCCAAGCAGCTGGACAAGGCCGGCGTGGCCAAGACCAGCCTGAGCATCAACGACGCCGCCCTGCGTGCGGTGATCGAGGGCTATGCCCGCGAAGCCGGTGTGCGTCAGTTGGAGAAACAGCTGGGCAAGCTGGTGCGCAAGTCGGTGGTCAAGCTGCTGGAAGATCCGCAGGCCAAACTCAAGATCGCCGCCAAGGACCTCGAGCCCGCCCTGGGCATGCCGGTGTTTCGCAGCGAGCAGGTACTGGCCGGCAAGGGCGTGATCACAGGTCTCGCCTGGACCAGCATGGGCGGTGCCACCCTGCCGATCGAGGCCACGCATATCCACAGCCTCAACCGCGGCCTCAAGCTCACCGGGCAGCTGGGTGACGTGATGAAGGAATCGGCAGAGATCGCCTACAGCTACATCAGCTCGAACCTCAAGCAGTTCGGTGGCACGCCCGGCTACTTCAACGAGGCGTTCATCCACTTGCACGTGCCCGAGGGCGCCACGCCCAAGGATGGCCCCAGCGCCGGCGTGACCATGGCCAGTGCCTTGCTCTCGCTGGCCCGCGACCAGGCGCCGAAGAAAGGCGTGGCCATGACCGGCGAGCTGACCCTGACCGGCCAGGTGCTGCCGATCGGCGGGGTGCGCGAGAAAGTGATCGCCGCGCGACGGCAGAAAATCTTCGAACTGATCCTACCGGAGGCCAATCGTGGCGATTTCGAAGAGCTGCCTGACTACCTGAAGGAAGGGTTGAGCGTGCACTTCGCCAAGCGCTTTACCGACGTGGCGAAAGTGTTGTTCTGACAGCCCGTCTTCGCGGGGCCAGCCAGCTCCCACGCATACGCTGTGGGAGCTGGCTGGCCCCGCGATGGCCCCCCCACCACCCCACAAAACTGCGACAGCTTCGGTTATCCTCAGGCCATTCCAGCTTCAGGAGCCAACATGTCTCTCCCTCGCCTGCTTGTTCCCGCCGCCCTGGCCCTGCTCACCGCCTGCGCCCAGCAACCGCAACGCACCGTCGAACTGGACGGAGAAAGCGAGTGCCCCAAGCGCCTGGTCGTCGGCCAGACCATGACCCTCACCCTGCCCAGCAACCCCACCACCGGCTACCGCTGGCTGCTGCAGAACCCGGCTTCGGAGATCCTGCGCAGCCTCGGTCCCGAGGTATACAGCTCCCCGGAACAAGCCGGCATCGTCGGCAGCGGCGGGCTTTCCACCTGGCGCTTCCAGGCCAAGGCCGCCGGCGAAGGCCACCTGATCCTGGTCTACCAGCAGCCCTGGGCCCCTGAAGTGCGACCGGTGCAGACCTTCGATTGCGCCATCCGGGTGAAGTGAGCGCACGGCGCCGGTCAGCGAGTCATGCAAGCTTGCCGTGGTTTGGCTAGAATGCCGCCCCTGTAGATTGCCAGCCGCCTGGACCCGCCCGTGAGCAAACAACCCGACCGCCTTTTCGCCCAGCCCCTGGAGCAGGTGCCCGACTTCGTCTTCAACGAAGACGTGGTGCAGGTGTTCCCGGACATGATCAAGCGCTCGGTGCCCGGTTACCCGACCATCGTCGAGAACCTCGGCGTGCTGGCCGCGCGCTTCGCCCAGCCGAACTCCGTGCTGTACGACCTCGGCGCCTCGCTGGGCGCGGTGACCCAGGCGCTGCGCCGCCATGTGCGCACGGACGGCTGCCGGGTCATCGCGGTGGACAACTCCGCGGCCATGGTCGAGCGCTGCCGCCAGTACCTCACCGCCCAGGACTCGATGTTCCAGGAGCTGCTGCCGGTACAGGTGCTGGAGGCGGACATCCTCACCCTGCCCTTCGAACCGGCCTCGGTGGTGGCGATGAACTTCACCCTGCAGTTCGTCGCCCCAGAGCAACGCCTGGAGCTGCTCGGCCGCATCCATCAGGCCCTGTTGCCGGGCGGTGCGCTGATTCTCTCGGAAAAACTGCGCTTCACCGACGCGCAGGAGCAGGACCTGCTCAACGAACTGCACCTGGACTTCAAACGTGCCAATGGCTACAGCGAACTGGAAATTGCCCAGAAACGCAGCGCCATCGAGAACGTGATGAAGCCCGACACCCTGGAAACCCATGAGCAGCGCCTGCGCGCCGCCGGCTTCTCCAAGGTCGTGCCCTGGTTCCAATGCCTCAACTTCGCCTCGCTGATAGCCCTGCCATGATCGATCTGTCCCCCCTCGTCCGCCGCCTGGCGGGCACGCCCCTTGCCACCTGGTCCCAGGGCCTGCAGGCGCAACTCGAAGCCAAGCTGGAAAAGGGCCACGGCGACCTCGACCGCTGGCGCGGCGCCCTCGAGGCACTGCCGCGGCTGACCCCCAGCGAAATCGACCTGGTCGACGGCCTGCGTCTGGACTGCGCCTGCGACGACGCCACCCGGGCGCAGATGCGGCAGGCACTGATGGGCCTGTCGCCCTGGCGCAAGGGCCCGTTCGACCTGTTTGGCGTGCATGTCGACACCGAGTGGCGCTCTGACTGGAAATGGTCACGGGTCGGCCCACACCTGGACCTCAAGGGCAAGCGCGTGCTCGATGTAGGCTGCGGCAACGGCTACTACCAGTGGCGCATGCTCGGCGCCGGCGCCGACATGGTCATCGGCGTGGACCCCAACTGGCTGTTCTTCTGCCAGTTCCAGGCCGTGCAGCAGTACCTGCCTGAACTGCCGGCCTGGCACCTGCCGTTCGCCCTCGAGGAGCTGCCGGCCAACCTCGAAGGCTTTGATACCGTATTTTCCATGGGCGTGTTCTATCACCGCCGCTCGCCCATCGAGCACCTGCTGGCGCTCAAGGACTGTCTGGTCAAGGGCGGCGAACTGGTGCTGGAAACCCTGGTGATCGAGGGTGACGAAAACCAGGTGCTGGTACCCGAGGATCGCTACGCGCAGATGCGCAACGTCTGGTTCCTGCCGTCGGTGCCGGCCCTGGAGCGCTGGTTGCGCCGCGCCGGCTTCAGCGATGTGCGCTGCGTCGATGTCAGCGTCACCAGCGTCGAGGAGCAGCGCAGCACCGAGTGGATGCGCTACCAGTCGCTGGGCGACTTCCTCGACCCGAACGACCACGACAAGACCATCGAAGGCCTGCCAGCCCCGCGCCGCGCCACGCTGCTGGCACGCAAATAAAAAAAAGGGCGCCCGTTCGGGCGCCCAGGTTCACCTGCGCCGAGGAGCTGTCGCGGCGCAAGTGTGTGGTACTCAGTCCTTGGCCAGTTCCCGGGCCTTTTCCTCGGCCTTGCGCTCGCGCTCGGCCAGCGCCTGCTGCTTGTCCCCGTACAGGCGCGCCTGGTCGTCGCGGAACGCTTGCCAGAATTGCTTCGAACGCTCCGCGCCTCCCTCGGCGACAGCGCTGGTGCTGCCCAGGGCGAGAATCGCCAGCAGCAGGTACTTGGTCAGGTTCATCGTGCTTGCCTCGTGATAACCGTTTCGACAGGGCCATCATCGCAAGCGGGAGCTAACACCAAGGTGAGGCGGACATTACAGTCTTGCAAGAGAGCCGTATCGCGGGACAAGCCCGCTCCCACAGGATCGCCCTGTCAGGCACATGACCCGCGCATTACAAATCCGTTATTCCCGCCGCTTGCCTATTCGCATCCAGTAACATCCTCGCCGCTTGACCCTGATGTCACTACAGGGTCGAGAATCGCCCCCTTTCCACACAGAGCCCGACCATGCGCCTACTGATCATCGAGGACGAACCCCGCACCGCCGACTACCTGCAACAGGGCCTGCGCGAGAACGGCTACGTGGTCGACTGCGCCCATACCGGCACCGACGGCCTGCACCTGGCCCGCCAGCAGGCGTACGACCTGGTGATCCTCGACGTCAACCTGCCCGGGCTCGATGGCTGGGGCGTGCTGCAGCGCCTGCGCGCCGAATCCTCGACGCGGATCATGATGCTCACCGCCCATGGCCGTCTGGCCGACCGGGTCAAGGGGCTGGACCTGGGCGCCGACGACTACCTGCTCAAGCCCTTCGAGTTTCCCGAACTGCTGGCGCGCATCCGCAGCCTGCTGCGGCGCAACGACCAGCACCTGCAGCCGAGCACGCTGAAGGTCGCCGACCTCGAACTCGACCCCGGCCGCCACCGCGCCTGGCGCGGCGGCCAGCGCATCGACCTGACCGCCAAGGAGTTCGCCCTGCTGCACCTGCTGATGCGCCAGAGCGGCGAAGTGCTGTCACGCACACAGATCATCTCGCTGGTGTGGGACATGAACTTCGACTGCGACACCAACGTGGTTGAGGTCTCGATCCGCCGCTTGCGAGCGAAGATCGACGACCCGTTCGAGGACAAGCTGATCCACACCCTGCGCGGCGTCGGCTACGTGCTCGAGGCCCGGGCGTGAAGCGCCGCCCGAGCCTGTCGCTGCGCCTGGGCCTGACCGTCACCCTGCTCGGCGCGGCACTGGTCTTGCTGCTGGCGTGCCTGGCGGTGTTCGCCCTCGACCACGAGCTGGACAGCCGGGCGCGCAAGGACCTGGCGCGCAAGATGCTGCAAGTCGAGCACAACCTGCGCGTCGATCTGCGCAGCGATGACCTTGGCGCCCGCGCCCACCCGCTGCTCGACCTGGTCATGGGCCATGACAACCTCAGCCTCAGCGTGATGGCCATCAACGGCCGCCACCCGGCCCTGCTCAGCCTGGGGCCGGCGCTGCAGTCGCAGCACCTGCTGGACCTGGAGGCCGACAACCGGCTGACCTTCCACACCTGGCGCGACGACGATGGCAACCAGATCCTCACTGCCAGCCGCCTGATGCGCCTGCGCGACGACACCCCGGTCAAGGTGCTGATGTCGCTCAACCGCAGCGACGACAACAGCCTGTTGCAGGCCTACCTGCACTCCACCCTGCTGGCCCTGCCGCTGCTGCTGGTGCTGATCGGCATCGCCGCGTGGAAGCTGGTGCAGCGAGGCCTGCGCCCGCTGCGGCACTTTCGCCGGATCGCCGGGCAAGTCTCGGCCCAGGACCTGGAGCATCGCCTGCCGGACGAGGGCCTGCCCGTCGAACTGGCCGACCTGGCCCGCGCCATCAACGTGATGCTCGACCGGCTCGACCAGGGCGTGCGTCAGCTGTCGCAGTTTTCCGACGACTTGGCCCACGAACTGCGCACGCCCATCGGCAACCTGATGGGCAAGGCCCAGGTCACCCTGGCCCGCGAGCGTGATGGCGACAAGTACCGCGAGGCGCTGGAAGACAGCGTCGAGGAGCTGACTCGGCTCAACCGCATCATCAACGACATGCTGTTCCTGGCCCAGGTCAGCCAGCCGCAGACCCAAGTGGCCCTGGTTCCCGTGGCGCTGGCGGACGAAGTGGCGCGGGTGAGCGAGCTGTTCGCCTTCAGCGCCGAGCTCAAGGGTATCTCCCTGCACCTGCAAGGTTGGGGTACCGCGATGGCGGACAAGCTGATGTTCCAGCGGGCGCTGTCGAACCTGCTCAGCAATGCGATTCGCCATGGCCCTGAAGGCCAGCCAGTGGCCGTGGGCATCGAGCGAATCGGCGACCAGATCGGCGTGTGGGTGGAAAATCGCGGGCCGGGGATTGGCGAGGCATACTTGCCGCACCTGTTCGAACGGTTCTACAGGGCCGGGGCCGGGCGTTCACGATTGGACGGCGGGACGGGGTTGGGGCTGGCGATCGTCAAGTCGATCATGCAGCTGCATGGGGGACGGGTCGAGGTGAGCAGCCAGGTCGAAGGGCCAACTCGGTTTACCCTCCTCTTCAAAGCCGAATGACGCTGGGGCTGCCTTGCAGCCCCAGGGGCTGAATCAGCGCGAAGCGGCGACGATCAGCGCCTTCATCTCCGCCACCGCCGCCTTGAAGCCGACAAACAGTGCATGGGCCACCAGCGCATGGCCGATGTTCAGCTCGTTGATGCCCTTGATTGCCGCCACCGCCTCGACGTTGTGGTAGTGCAGGCCATGACCGGCATTGACGATCAGGCCCTGGCCAACACCAAACGCCACGCCATCGACGATGCGCTTGAGCTCCTCGGCGACCTCGGTCGGCGTCTCGGCATCGGCATAGCGGCCGGTGTGCAGCTCGATAGCCGGCGCACCGACCCGGCGCGAGGCTTCGATCTGCCGCTCGTCGGCATCGATGAACAGCGACACTTCGGCGCCGGTGCGCGACAGACGCTCGACCGCCGCCTTGATCCGCGCCTCCTGGCCGGCCACATCGAGGCCGCCTTCGGTGGTCAGCTCCTGGCGGGTTTCCGGCACCAGGCAGATATGCGCCGGGCGGATCTTCTCGGCGAAGGCCATCATCTCCTCGGTGACGCCCATCTCGAAGTTCATGCGGGTCTGCAGCACGTCCTTGAGCAGCAGCACATCGCGCTCCTGAATATGCCGGCGGTCTTCGCGCAGGTGCACGGTGATGCCATCGGCACCCGCTTCCTCGGCGTCCAGGGCGGCCTTGACCGGGTCCGGATAGCGGGTGCCCCGGGCCTGGCGCAGGGTCGCCACGTGGTCGATGTTGACGCCGAGAAGCATGCGGTTGCTGTGAGTCACGAAAGGGCTCTCCTGAAGATTGAGCCCCACAGCATACGTCGTGCTCAGCGCTTGCGAAACAGTTCCCGGCTGACCAGCGGCTTGGGCCCCAGGTGAACCGCCAGGGCCTGGCGCATCAGGCGCTTGGCGGCGAGCAACGCACCAGGCGCTTCCCAGTCGGCCTGGGCCAGGGCCAGCAGTTCGCTGCCCTTGAACAGCCCGGGCTGGAACAGCTCGACGCGCTCCAGGCCGGCGTCAACCTGCAGGCGATAGAGCCCTTCGGCGACGACGGCAGTGTCGTTGACGTCATGATCCAGGGCGAAGGCATAGCCCAGCTCGTCCAGCAGGCGCCATTCGAAGGAGCGCAGCAACGGCTCCAGCGGCCGCCCGGCGGCCAGGGCCTGCAAGGTCAGGGTGTAGTGCTCGAACAACGCCGGATGCGGCGCCTCGGCGGGCAGCAGGCGCATCAACAGCTCGTTGAGGTAGAGCCCGCTGAACAGCGCATCGCCGTGCAGCCAGGCTGCGATGCCAATGCTGTCCATGCGACCGACGTTCTTCAGATCGCCGCGCCCGCGCAGTTCGACTTCCAGCGGCACGAACGGCCGCACCAGGCTGCCACCCTTGCCCCGCGCCCGGCGCAGCACCG